>JBAYXX010000091.1:0-16942 GCA_041673345.1 Kiritimatiellia bacterium | reverse complement strand
CGTATCTGGTTTCGTGGTGAGCATGGCTTAGAGTGGGACACACGTTACTTTTATCAATTTATGGTAAGCACTCTAGGCAAGGCCCTGACGCGTCCTGATCGTAACGAGTGGCGCTACTTTGGCCTGGATAATTTAGGCAAGCATGGCTTTCGACTATGGAAAGCGGAGAGTACAAATACCAGCCCATTGATGATGCGGCAAGGCGCTCAAGCTACGCCCGCTGTACAGGTTTACAATTACGATGGCGGCGTGATGGTTGAATTTCCTCAATGGCGCGGTGACAATCCGCAAAGTTTACGGGTGGACGCCAACGGCGGAGCAACAGTATCAGGATTGTTCTGGACAAACGATGCGGTGCCGGCTTCGCTGGATCAAACGAATTTATTTGGCGCAACGCACGAGCTGATTTTAAGTGCGCAGAATAGCGAAGCAGCCGCAATGGCCGCGCGGAAAGAGGTGAGTGCTCGCTATCCCGCGGCGCCTGCGCCTACTCCTGAGCAAGTGATGGAGGAAAAAGAGTGGTTGCGCGCCGCACCACAAGCGGCAGCCTTGCAATATGTGACGGGCGGCTATCCTTTCGCGCCAGGCACATTGCGAGACACGGCAAAGTTACGCGTAGCGGTGGGAGGTCAGAGTGTTCCTGTACAGCCGAAGCCGCTGGCATTCTGGCCGGATGGTTCGTTAAAGTGGGTGTTGCTGACTTTTCCTGTGGATGCCAGGCGTGCGGTGGAGTCGTGCCCAGCGCCGCGCGTGAGTTTGCGTAGTGGAAAGGTTTTACCAATAGCGATCACGCGGGGAGAATCCACAGTACCGTCATCTACGACTTTGAGGGTAGAACAGGGTGATGATACAGCCAAAATCATCAATGGCGATTGGAGCGTGGAGCTGGCGACAGGCGCCCAATGGTTGCGTGGCTTGCATTATAAAAGCCAGTCGCTTTTGGGCGACGCGCCAGAGCTGCGGCAAGCTTACAGTGATTATCAGCTTGATCCGTCGGCGGTACTGCCATTCAAACGTGAAGCGCAGGGTGGCAGGCGTGATGCTGGAACCTTAAGAGTGGAAAGCATTGTTGTCGAAGAGTCCGGGCCACTGCTCGCGGTGGTGCGGCTGGAAGGTATGACTGATAACGAGGAGCCGACGCGTATTATTCTTCGCATCCAAGTTTTGGCCGGGCGCCCGGAATTACGTCTTACGCACACAGCCGAATTTCTATTCAAAGATCCCCGCCGCACCTTTCTCACTGGTTTAGGCATGACACTGCCGCTGGCGGGCGAGCAAAAGTATGCTGACAAGCATGAAGATGCGGCGCGCGGATGGATACAGATAGAAAAAGATCAACTCGCCATCACCGGCGCGATTCGCAACTTCCGGCAAACAGCTCCCAAAGCGCTGACTATTGATTATAGTTCTAGAGCGTTACGCTTTGAGCTGTGGCCGCAGCAGGCGGCGCCGATGGATGTCCGGCGCTATTCCAATTATCCGCACCGCAGCCAAGGTGAAAGCGTTCGAGATAATGAAGATTGGGTGCGGAGGAGCTATTATCCGAATGATCCTTTCATCGGCGTGACGCGCACACATGAAATGTTATTGGCGTTTTGGCCAAAATCGAACGCGCCAACAGCCGAGACATTGGCCGCCGATTTTCAAAGTCCGCCGTTACTGTATGCTGGCTGGGAAAAATATCAGGAAACTGGCGTTGTATTGCCAGCGCCGTCTGCCCGCGAGTGGCCACGCGCGTGGCAGGCATGGACACGGCTAGCAAATTTCTGGCTTTGGCATCGTGAGTTGCATCAGTGGTATGGGTTCTGGCACTACGGCGATATTCGCCACTACTTCCAGGGCGGCTATGGCGGTGTGATCGCACCGGAAGCGCTGGTGAAGGCTCAGCCGTGGAAAACACCAGATATACAACTAGACCGCTCGGTTGTGCTGCATGATTACCAGCCCGCCAATGATTGGGCATATGATAACGGACGCTGGGGTTGGGGAAATACCGAAGGTCTGCCAGGCCTGTTCCTGCAGCATGAGTATTTGCGACACGGCAATCGCGTCGCTTATTTTGCGTCAGAAGCAATGGCGCGGCATGCGCGTGATGTGATCACGCGTCATGAAGGTAAATGGTTCGGGCGAGGCACGCGCCATGGCGTACAGCATTGGAGTGACGGTAATCACGAAGAGCGCCAGACCACTGTCACCGAATATCGCTTAAACTATTTTCTCAGCGGCGACGGGCGTTCGCGCGATACCATTAATAAACTTTACAATGGCGTCTATACCAAAAAGCCACTGGCGATACACGCCGGTCACAGCGGGCGGTTGGGCGGTTTACTTTTTCATTGGGAGATGACAGGCTCGAAGCAAGAGGCGGAGCAGCTCCGCCGGTATATCCAACTGTTTATCTCGCCCCAGGGGATTTACATTTCGCCCTCCGTAAAATTTCCCGGTCCCGTGGCTGCTGGTGCGCCGCGTGATCTTAATGGCGATTCAATGTTCTTCCATTATTTCGGAGGCATGCATGCGCTGATAGAGTATCAGCAGATCACCCAAGACGCGGAACTTTCTGCAGCGATTATTAAAATGGCTGATACTGCCTTGACTACTCCTGCTATGCACCGAAGCTACAAAAAAGGTAGAGATGGAGGATTATTGCCTGCGGTCGCCTTCGCTGCTGCGCACGCTATCGATCCAGCGCCTTATCGAAAATTACTGATCGATTATTTGACGGCTGGCGCTTGGCGCAATGCTTATCAAACTGTGACGCAAAACCCTAAGCATTGGAGCGGCGAAACAGGTGCTCTCGCTGGCGGCACAGCTGGCAGTTGGTTTTTGAATAATTGGATGGCTTACGTTACGCAGTCATTGGATGTACCGGAAATTTGGACACCAGCTATAGAAAGGGCCTTTGCCAGAAGAGAACAAGCTGGTAATCCAAGTCCGCGGTTGCGTCCCAGCTGGCAGAATGAATACAACAACTTGCCTGGTGTGGGAGAGTATTTAGATTCACAGCAACCTTGGAAATAATATAAGTCTGGTTTCTAACCGGACAAGTACCGATGCAATCGGGAGCTACAACAGGAACACCAACAACCAAAGTAGTTGTTTATGAAGAGGGTTTTACAAATACTATTATTTTCTTTTTTTCTCTATTCGCTCCAGGGACAGGCAGTTGAACTGGTACCTCTGCCCGGAGAAAATGGTGAAAAAGCGGCACTTATCTGCGACTCCTTTCCCAGCCAGATGCACACTTTTGTATGGCGTAACTGGAGTGTCGTGTCTGTTGACAAGCTGGCTCAGGAGCAAGGTCTCAAGCGTATTGCGAAAATACAGGCCGGGCTGACCTGGGAGTTTAGTGTTATTCCCTATCTGCCGGTTATGGACCTTGTGGCTGAGCACGCTCATAACTTGAGTGGCGTTGACGTAGACGGAGTTATGATGAGCTGGAGTCTGGGGTGCTATCCATCGCCCAACCTGAAAATATTTCAAGAGATGAAAGGAAAAAGTCAGAGCGTGGACGATGTGCTGAATGCTATGGCTGACTCTTTATATGGTCTGAAGGGGCGTTCTTTGGCTCGTCAGGCCTGGACGGCGTTCTCCGATGGTTTCCGCGAGTATCCATTTCATATATCATTGTTATATAATGGGCCGCAGCATATGGGCCCGGCAAACCCTCTTTACTTGGAAGCGACAGGATATTCGGCAACAATGGTGGGTTTCCCTTATGATGATTTGAAGCGGTGGCGTTCCATATATCCTTTTGAGGTGTGGGTGAAACAGATGGAGAAAGTGCGCCATGGTTTTGAACAGGGGTGCGTTCTCTATGAAAAGCTAGTTGATGCTGTTGACGCGGATATTCAGGCGCAGGCGCGGCGCGAATTAGCAACCTATCGCGCGGCTGCCCTGCACTTTGAATCAATGATAAATCAGGCGCAGTTCATTGATGCACGGGACAAGCTCGCAGCTCCAGTAAATTGAGGTTTAAAAGTCATGGAAATCGAGAAGCCGGCTGGGCGCGTGTTACCTATATGGCTTGTCGTCGGTTTCCTTGGCGCGGGAAAAACCACGCTGCTGCGGCACTTGGTCAAATCCACGCACGGCCAAGAGTACATCTATATTGTCAATGAGTTCTCGGCCGTGGATGTGGATGCGGCGCAGATCGAGCGGGCTGGCGGGGTGGCCCTTGCGGTGGCTGGTGGCTCAATCTTCTGTCGCTGCCTGGTCACCGAGTTTGTTTCAGTGATGCGGCGTATCAAAGATGGTTTTCATATTGGCGGGCGTATTATCAGACCGCAGGGAGTTGTGATTGAGGTCAGCTGCCTGGCGGACCCGCGCTCAATGCGGAAGTTATTGGCTGAGAGCCATCTGGATGATTTTTTTCGTGTGGCTGGTGTCACGGTGGTGGTTGATCCTGGGTTTTTGATGAGGCTGTTACTGATTTTGCCCAATATCAAGGGGCAGATTCAGGCTGCGGATTTGATCCTCTTTAATAAAATTGATCTACGCCCGCCAGCGATGATCGAGAAAGTCAGAGAAAAGGTGCGCACTATCAATCCGCAGGCGGAGATTATAGCGTGCGTGCAGTGTGATGTGGCGCCAGAGCTAATTTTATGGGATGAAAACTCCGAGACTGTGAAAAACGTGGATGCTGAGTAGCTGTTTTATGATTTTTAAAAAAAAGTCAAAAAAGTCATTTCTGTGGTTGAAGAGCATAGGCTCTTTTGTTATTATGAGTGATCCATATGAAAATTGTAATTTTATTAGGCGCACCAGGCTGCGGCAAAGGAACAATGGCTGCAAGACTGTCAGCGCAGGACCCTGTGTTTAGGCATTTATCAAGCGGCGATATGTTGCGTGAGGCGGTGAGCAACCAGACTCGTGCTGGCCGTCTGGCCGAGGATGCAATGAAACGCGGCGAGTTGGTCTCAGACGAGTTGATCGCCGAGATGATCAAGGACACGATCATGGGTGTTGAGGGGGAGTGTACGCTTCTGCTTGACGGTTTTCCCCGTACGGTCGCGCAGAGCGTTATTTTGGATCAGATGATTGAGAGCTGTGGCGCTGAGCTTTGGGCGGTGGTGTGGCTGGATGTTGCTGAAGAGGATTTAGTTGATCGCATTGTTGGCCGCCGCGTTTGTCAAAGTTGCGGCGCAGGTTACCATGTGGATACGATTCGTCCGAAAAAGGATGGAATTTGTGATGTTTGCGGTGATGCGCTTGTGGCCCGCAAAGATGATGATGTGGAGACAATTAAACACCGTTTGAGTGTCTACAAGGCATCTACCATGCCATTGATTGATTTGTACAAAGAGCGCGGCGTGCTGCGCCGAGTTGTGGGAGCGGGTGCGATCAGCGAGACTGTTGAGCTTGTTAAGAACGCGTTAGGATGAGTAAAATACCTTTAAAAAATGCGGCGGAGTTAAACGCCATGCGGGTCAGTTGCCGGATGTCGGCTGAGGTTCTTCAAGCGGTTGCGGCGGCTGTGAGGGCGGGAGTGACAACTGGCGAGCTGGACCAACTGGCTCAAGCGATGATTAAAAAAATGGGGGCCAAGCCCTCTTTTCTAGGTTATCACGGTTATCCGGCGGCGCTTTGTGTTTCGATTAACGAAGAAGTTATCCATGGGATTCCGGGTGGGCGTGAGATTCTCCCGGGCGACTTGGTGAGCATTGATGTTGGAGTTTATTATAACGGATTTCACGGGGATAACGCGACAACGGTGATGGTTGGAGTGGTAGACTTGGATGTGATCCGGTTGGTTGAGACAACCAGACGGGCTTTGCAATTAGCGATTGCGGCAACAAGGCCTGGAGGTCGGCTTTCGGATATCTCCCACGCTGTACAGTGTGCGGCGGAAGCGGCTGGTTGCTCAGTTGTAAGGCAGTTTGTGGGTCACGGCGTGGGGCATCACCTCCACGAAGAGCCACAGGTTCCGAACTACGGCGCCCCTGGGCGCGGTCCGGCGTTAAAGCCTGGAATGACGTTTGCAATTGAGCCAATGGTCAATCTGGGAACAGCCGCGGTGGTGGTTCTGGATGACGATTGGACAGTTGTAACGCGTGATGGGAAACCATCGGCGCACTTTGAGCACACTGTGGCTGTGCTTGAGGAAAGTGTGGAAATTCTGACGCTGGCATGAGAATTTCTAATTTTTTGATAGACAAGGTGATGGGCTTTTGGTTTAATCCATAGCCTTTTTCGAGCAAGGAGTAAACCATGAAAGTTCGCAGTTCAGTACGGCGTATGTGTGAGCGATGCCGGGTGGTACGCCGCCAAGGTATTGTACGAATTATTTGTACAAATCCGAGACACAAACAACGCCAGGGATAATTGGAGAAAAGCATCATGCCAAGATTGATGGGTGTGGATATACCAGGACGTAAACCGATTGAGTTTTCATTACGGTATATTCATGGAATTGGCCCTAAAAGGGCAAATAATGTGGTCGCGAATTGTAAGATCGACCCCGCCAAGAAAGCCGATGATCTGACCCCCGAGGAGATCAGGTTAATTGTTGGTTTTATTCAGGAAAACTATCGGGTGGAAGGTGATCTGAGACGTGAAGTTTCTCAGAACATTCGCCGCTTGATCAGCATTGGTACGTATCGGGGGCTGCGTCATAAGAGGCAGTTGCCTGTCAGGGGACAAAGAACCAAGACCAATGCCAGGACCCGTAAAAGCGGTAAACGTTCTTCTCTGGTACGTGAGACAAGTACCCGCGGGGGCAAAGGAAAAAAATAAACAATTTAAGGCCTAATGCATGAGTGAAGAATCTGTTAAAAAAGCTGAGAAAGAGGCGAAGGAAGTTGACACCCCTGTCGCTAAGCCGAAAAAGGTGAAGGAGGTTGATACCCCTGACACCAAGCCGAAAAAAGTGAAGGAGGTTGATACCCCTGACACCAAGTCGAAAAAGGTGAAGGAGGAAAAAGCACCTTCTGCCAAGAAAAAAGAGGCTGCCAAGGTCAAGGAACCAGCGGAAACTGCCGAAGTTGTCGATAAAGACGCGGCGGCTCCTGAAACTGATGCTGGTGGACGAGCTCCTCGGAGCGAAGCCGCCAACATTATGAGCGCAGGTGACGAGGAGGCTGATAAGGCCGCCGAGAGTGCGCGGAAAAAGGGGAGAGGGAAATCAATTCCTGCGGGAATTGCATTCGTGCGCTCCACCTTTAATAACACAATCGTGTCGATCGCCGATGCCCGTGGAGGTGTCATTTCCTGGAGTTCAGCTGGTAAGGCTGGTTTCAAGGGATCGCGAAAAAGTACCGCGTTCGCGGCGACCATGGTTGCCCAGGATGCTGCCCGGCAGGCCATTTCTAAAGGCATGCACGAGGTTGAAGTGAGAATACAGGGCGCAGGCGCCGGGCGTGAGTCCGCAGTGCGTGCGATTCAACAGGCTGGTATCAGTATATCGTCAATTAAAGATTGTACGCCGATTCCGCATAATGGCTGTCGTCCCCGCAAACGCAGGAGAGTATAAGATGGGTAGATATACAGGACCCGCTTGCCGGATTTGCCGTCGCGAGGGGCAGAAGTTATTTTTAAAGGGCGCACGTTGCTATATGTCGAAGTGCGCGATTGAGAAGGGCTTACCCGCTCCGGGTCAGCATGGCTCAAGACGTGGCCGAAAGATGTCGGCCTTTGGTGAGCAGTTACGCCAGAAACAGTGTCTTCGTCGTCAGTACGGTATGCAGGAGCTTCAGTTCAAACGTTTCTTCCAGGAGGCGCATCGCCGCACTGGAGTTACGGGCGAAACTCTGTTGCAACTGCTGGAAACCCGCTTGGACAACTTGGTTTATCGTCTGGGGTTTGCGGCATCTCGCCGCGCCGCGCGCCAGTTTACACTGCATGGGCATATTGCCGTTAACGGGCGCCCTGCCACTATTCCTTCGATGATCTTGAAGGAAGGCGATGTGATTGAGGTGCGTGACCGTCCGCGTGGTCGTGATCTGGCCGCACGTGCTTTGGAAGCCGCTACAACCCAGCAGACGCCCGAGTGGCTGACTTTGGATAAGAAGGCTTTTCGTGCCGAATTGATTAGCATTCCGACTCGTGAGCAGATTGCTCCTGTTGTGGATGAGCAGGCTATTGTTGAATTGTATTCACGCTAAGCATAATATTATGCTGGTGGCCGCAACCCGCCTGTTCTTTGAACAAGTGGGTGAGGCGGTCTGAAAGGATGGAAACATGCCGATTCGTTTGAGTCGTTTTGAAATGCCCAAACGGGTGCAGAAAGAAGAAAACACCGCTTCAGCCACATATGGAAGATTTGTGGCTGAGCCCTTTGAGGTGGGCTATGCCCGCACCATTGGCAACTCTCTTCGCCGTGTTCTGCTCTCATCAATTGAAGCGGTTGCAATCACTTCAATTAAAATCGAGGGAGCAAGCCATGAGTTCTGCGCTCTGCCTGGTGCGAGCGAAGATGTGACAGATATTATTCTCAACCTCAAGCGGGTTCTCTTTAAAAGTTACAAACGCAATCCTGTACGTTTGTTGCTGAAGAAGAAAGGGCCCTGTGTTGTCACAGCCGCGGATTTCGCGGCGGATAACTCAATTGAGGTGCTTAATCCTGCCCAGCCTATCGCTACGCTTGATGTTGATGGCGAGTTGACGCTGGAAGTGGAAATTCGTAGAGGACGCGGTTTTTGCTCCGCTGATGGCAACAAGAGCGAGGATCAGGAAATTGGTCGCATTGCTATTGACAGTATCTTTTCGCCAGTCTCACGTGTGAATTTCCGAGCGGAAAACACCCGTGTCGGACAGCGCACTGACTATGAGAAACTTGTGATTGATATCTGGACTGATGGACGTGTGACACCTGATGACGCGCTGAAAACAGCCGCCTCTGTGCTGCGCCATCACCTCGATGTCTTTGTTGACTACACGGATGAGGTGCTTGAGTTTGATGAAGCTGACAAGAAAGTGGATGAGGAGCGCGAGCGTCTGCGCCGTGTTCTTAACATGAGTGTCAACGAGATCGAATTGAGCGTACGCGCTGCTAACTGTCTGAATAATGCCAATATCACCACGGTTGGTGAGCTGGCCATGAAGAGCGAAGCGGACATGTTAAAGTACCGCAACTTCGGCAAGAAGTCGCTGAACGAGATTAAAGACAAATTGACCGAGTTGGGTGTGTATCTGGGATTTAAGGTTGATCCCGACATGATCGATAATAATTAAGTCACAGATTTTGAGGTTATAGAGATGCGTCATAGAAGAATTGCAAAGAAATTCGGACGTTCCACGTCACACAGGAAGGCTCTTATGAGCAGTCTTGTGACCAACCTGATCTTGGAGAGCAGTATTAAAACAACGCTCTCTAAGGCGAAACAGGCACGTAGGGACGCCGAAAAAATCGTCACGCTTGCCCGTAAGGGCACACTGGCATCACGTCGCCTGGCCGCTGCCCGGCTGCAGCAGCCAAAAGCGGTGCGGATGCTGTTTGACAGTGTTGTTCCCTCCATGGACGGACGTCCAGGCGGATACACCCGCATTGTTAAAATAGGACGTCGCCGTGGCGACGCCGCTGAGATGTGTGTCTTGCAGTGGGTCGTAATTCCCGCTCGCGCTGTAGAAGACACACCTATAAAAGAAGCTGTTGAGAAAAAGGGCTGAGCCTGATTAAATTTCTTTCAGTTGATGAAAACAGGGCGGGGTCTTTTACAGATCCCGTCTTTTTTGCACTGCCGTGCAAAGTGGCCAGTGGCTAGTGGCTAGTGGCCGGTGACGAGTGTTGCGGCATAACACATCCGGCCCCTTTGGCCCATAAGGCGCAACGCTCTGCCCCTAACTGACTAATGCTGACCTACGAAGAGAGTTTTTGGAAAACCGCCCCAACTCCGGTGATCGCCGGCGTGGATGAGGCCGGACGCGGATCTCTGGCCGGCCCTGTGGTGGCCGCCGCGGTTTTCATGCGTGCGAATACCGCTCGCGCGCTCTATGCCGACGAACTCGCTGGCTTGACTGATTCCAAAAAGCTGACTCCCGAACGCCGCGAACTCTTCTTTGAGATTATGACCCGGCGCGAGGATGTTTACACAGCCGCTGGCTGGTGTACCGCAAAGGAGGTTGACACTCTGAATGTTCTCTGCGCCACCCATCTGGCGATGCGCCGTGCCTTAGGAGCGCTGCCAACAGCAGTAGACCACGCCCTGATCGACGGCCTGCCCGTCAAAAACCTGCCCTGCAGTTCGACTGCGATTGTTAAGGGCGACTTCAAAAGCTTTCTGATTGCCGCCGCTTCCATTATCGCCAAAGTCACCCGTGACCACCATATGGTTGCGATGGAAGATGTATATCCTGGCTACGGGTTTGCCGCCCACAAAGGGTATGGGACGCATGAACATATCACGGCGCTGCACAAGTTCGGCGCATGCGCCATCCACCGCCACTCCTTTCGCCCAGTCCAGGATGTGGAGCAGGGCCTCCCTGGGTTCGAGTGGCAGTAGCTTAAGGTTTACAACGACGAATTTTTGTGGTAAAAATACTAACAATCATTAAGAAACAATCACGGGCAAAAGAATAGTTAAACTCGTTTAAGGAGAAAAAATGAAACTGCATATTAACAGAAGAACTTTTATTTATAATAGCGCTGTTGTGTTGGCTGGCATGGCGGTTGAAACCAAGGCGGATATTCTAACACCACCCCCGCAGGCGTTCAAACTGCCAGCTTTACCTTATGCGCAGAGCGCGCTGGCACCCCATATCAGTACACAGACCATGAGTTTTCACTACGGCAAGCATCATCAGGGTTATGTTAACAACCTGAACAAACTGGTGGCTGGCACGCCTTTGGCCTCATTCTCCCTGGAGCAAATCGTCCAGCAGATTGCAGGCGTAGCGGAGCAAGCTGCTGTGTTCAATAATGCGGCACAGGTTTGGAACCACAGCTTCTTCTGGCAGAGCATGAAGCCGAGCGGTGGCGGTCGGCCAACAGGGCGCCTGATGGAGCGGATCGAACGCTCGTTTGGTGGCTTTGAGGCCTTCAAAACTGCCTTTATAGCAGCCGCGGGCTCACAGTTCGGCAGCGGGTGGATTTGGCTGGTGCAAGAGGGCGACACATTGAAGGTTGTTAAAACCTCCAACGCAGATACACCGCTGGCCCACAAGCAGAGCGCACTTCTGACGTGTGACGTGTGGGAGCACGCCTATTACCTGGATTACCAAAACCGGCGTACAGATTTTGTCGCGGCCTTTTTAGAGCATCTGGCAAACTGGGATTTTGCCGCTGGACTGTTGATATGATTCATACTGTTTTTAAATTGGATTATTTAATAAACTCGGCGCATCCCTGTGCGCCCGTACAACAAAAGGAGACAAGTAACATGAAAGCAACTAAAGCGGCGGCGGTTTTGACCGTGGCGGTGGTCACAATGGTGATGTTTGTGTCGGTTAGTACTATGGCGGCCAATCCGACAATCGATGGTGTAATGGTTCAACAACGGTGGCCCTGGAGCCGGCTGGTTGACATCGACTATGTGCTAAAATGTGATTTGGGGCAGGCGATGGACATCGTTGTCAGTGCGTACAATGGTTCTATTCCGCTTGACGTGCCGAAAACTTCGTTCTCAGGCGACCTTTATGGCGTTTCTTGCGGTGCGCGGCGGATAGTCTGGGATCCAATGCAGACCGCTTATACCAACAATGGGGTTTTGCCAGAGTTCCGGGTGGCGCTTGCCCCGACCCCAACGCCGCTCTACATGATTGTGGATCTGACCAAGTCAGTGGGGGAAGCGGGACAAACCGAATACGTCTACGAGTCAGATCTCACGAACGGCCTTTGGGGCGCGTGGGTGCGCAACCCCGTGACAAATCGTGAAACCGCAGTCGAGTCCGTGATCTGGACGGGCGTGACCACCAACGACAGCTACAAGACCGACAAGCTCGTCCTACGCCGAATTCCGGCAGGGGCTTTTGAGATGGGCCCTGCGTCAATATATTTCCCAGCGTTGGTGCCAGTGACGCTGTCGCGGGATTTTTACGCCGGTGTTTATGAGGTGACCCAGGACCAGTGGCTCAAAGTAATGGGGACGAACCCTTCAGAATTTCAGGATTCTTTGCTTAATCCTGTTGAAAATGTGTCTTACGACAACATTCGCGGCGCAGCTGCACTCAGCGGCGGAGGTTGGCCGACGAATGTCAATGTGTACGGGGAGTCCTTTGTGGGGCGGTTGCGGCTTAAAACCGGGCTAGAGGGCTTCGACCTGCCGACCGATGCGCAGTGGGAATACGCCTGCAGAGCGGGGACGACTACCTTTTATAACGATGGGATTAGCGGTTCCTCCACAAACCAATTGAACGAATTGGGTTGGTGGAGCGGCAATAGCGGATCATTGGCGTATACCAATGGCTTGCCGCATACGGGTGGGCAGAAAGCACCGAATGCGTGGGGCCTGTACGACATGCACGGCAACATGTCAGAGTGGTGTCTGGACTGGCACGGACATTCGGTGCAAGGCGGAGAAGATCCTGCAGGGCCGCTGCCGGGTAAGGAACGCGTGAGGCGGGGCGGGAACTGGAGCGCCGATGCTGAAGCGTGTAGCTCAGCTTTCCGTAGCAGTCGCAGGCAAACGGGCAAGTCCAATTATCTTGGCTTCCGGCTTGTTAGGTCTCTGCCATAACAGAAGGAGGCAAGCCTGCCGCGCAGTTGAGTTGCGAAAAAACAATGGGGCAACCCGAAGGTCAAACGCATTGGAGTCGGGGTCGGCATTGAAATCAGAATCGATTTTATGCGCTTTTCGATACCGATTTCGATAGCGATCCCGACCCCGAGTTATAGGCACGAAACTTCGATCCTCCGCTCTCTGCCCCATTACCCCAAAAACGCGGCCTCCAAATCATACTCATCAAATCCGGTGATCCTCACCCGCACACGATCACCAACGCGGGCTGTTGCAGGCAGCCCTGCCACTAGGGTTTCACCATCCACATCAGGCGCCTGACGCGGCAGACGTCCATACCACAGCTCTCCCTCCTGTCGCAAAAGCAGCAACTCATCCTCCTGGCCGATCAGTGAGCGCAGCTTTTTCTCCACTATTTGGGCCTGGACCGCCATCAGCCGCTCACAGCGCTCTTCAGCCACCTCAAGATCAGGCAAATCCTCCATCTCAAAGGCAGGGGTGTCCTCCTCAGGCGAGTAGACAAAAACTCCCAGATGATCAAACTCTGAACGTTTCACATATTGCAGCAGATGCTCAAAATGCGCCTCGCTCTCGCCGGGAAAGCCAACCAGGCAGGTGGTGCGCAGCACAATGCCCGGCACAGCGGCGCGCAGCCGCGCGGTCAAATCCTGAGTTGCGTCAACCGCTGCCGCACGGTTCATGGCGCGCAGAATTTGAGGGTGGCTATGCTGCACCGGCAGGTCCAGATATTTGCAGATGTGTCTGCTGGTGTTGAGCAGCTCCAATAGCTCGGGTGTGACGCTGGATGGGTAGCTGTAAAGCAGTCTGACACGGAAATCGCCTTCAATTTGATCAATCTGTTGCAACAGCGACTCAATCGAAGGCAGCTCTGATCTGTCGGTGCCGTAGTTCAGAGTGTCCTGGGAGATAACATTGATCTCCCGCACGCCTGCTTCGACCATGCGTTGCGCCTCCTCTACAATGGCGCTGTCATTGCGGGAGCGGAAACGCCCGCGAATCTCCGGTATCGCGCAATAGGCGCAGCGATGGTTACAGCCATCAGAGATCTTTAGATATGCGAACGGCCCGCCTGTAAAGAGCAGAGTGGGATAGAGCGGGTCAAAACTGCGGTGTGCCGCACCCGCAGCTGCTATGAGTAACTGCCCCTTGCCAGCGGCCACCTGGGCCACCAGAGGGACGATCTGATCAAGCTCGTCAACTCCTAGAAAACCGTCCACATCGGGGAAGGCCTCAGCCAGCCGCTCCCTGTAGCGCTGCACCATGCAGCCAGTCACAATCACCGCGCGGCAATCACCATTGGCTTTATGCGCGCAAGCGCTTAAAATTGTTTCTGTGGCCTCCTCGCGGGCAATGTCGATGAACGCGCAAGTATTGATCAAAATAATATCCGCACTCTCCGGCGCTGGTGCCAATGCGATTGCCCCTGACTTCAAATAACCGGCCATGATCTGTGAATCAACAAGATTCTTAGCGCATCCCAAACTAATAAAACCGACGCTGACAGACATACAATTCCTCCCTTTATTTCACTAAAAATACCATAAATATGTAGGATACAGAAGTCAGAAGTCAGAAGGGCCACCGAAGCGGGCAGCTGACAGCCTGTAGCTTTAAGTATGTCCGCCGCTATGCGGTGGACGGAGATTGCACCCCACTTTCAAATCACTGAACTTGCAAGCTTCATCCAAATTGAAACTGTAGGGTTGGCTCTGCGAGCCAAGTAAAGATCATGAATTGAAACTGTAGGGTTGGCTCTGCGAGCCAAGTAAAGATCATGAAATCCTAAGGATGCGCCTTTGGCGAACAAACACCTGGTGTCTGCTAATTGCTTCTTCCGTCTTCGCCAAGGCTACACCGGACACAGTAGAGCCAACCCTACACCCCAGGGCGCGTTTTTCACGAACTGAATCACGATCCTAATCAAGCTACCGTCGACGATGCTGTGCGACGATGTTGGTGGACGATTGGGATCATGCGGCAATCGTCCACCAGCATCGTCGCCGTTATCGTAAACTGAATGCGCGGCTGACCAGCCTGCGTAACCTGATTATTCGCGTACCACCGCAGTCACCCGCCACCACTCACCACTCACCACTCACCACTCTGCGCCCGGCGCGGATCTTGTCGCTTAGGCGACTAGAAAAAACAATTAATTATTCTGGGTCAGTTAGGGTCATGGGTCAGTTAGGGTCAAACCTGAAAATTAAAAATAAGACCCCCTGCATTACTTTCGATGCTCATTGTCCAGCTTTTCTGAAATATTTTCAGCAGCTCTCTTCAAGAGTACACCGTCTGGGCGCTGGACTCCGATGAAAGCCTCATCATCAGCTAAAACCTTGATGAATGCGCCTTTTTCCATTACCGCGATGCGTAATATGCCACCCTTCAAACGGTACTATCAGCGTACTACGACTTCCAACAACCCATCCCGCCCACTTACCCCAGGATGATGTTTTTTAGCATGGGCGCGAGATTGGATTTGTCACGTTCGGAGAGGAGCCAATCAGCGGTGGCAGGCAGCTCGACCCGCAGCAGCCACTCATCCGGGAATACACCTTTGCGTATAACAGCTTGCTCGGTACGGAGCTCAGCTTTGTTATCCGGGAGTTTGCCTTGCAGTGTTGCTGTTAAAGCCTTGGCGCGCACAGCCGAGCGTCCGCTATCGCGCCAACCCTCCGGTGTTGTGTCAATCACATTAGCTACGGTAAAAGAGCTCAAGCCATCTGTGGCGCACACAGTTACACGGAAACCGCCCTGTACCTTTTCAATCTCTGTTGTTTCAGCGTTGAGCAGCTGATTGTTGGTAGACGCGGCGAAGATGTTGATACCCGGCGCGCCAGCGGAAAACTCCGGCATCACACCTACGGATCCAACTGTCTCATGGTCTTTGCCACCCAAACTGCCCGTACCTGTCCACGCAGTGGAACCGAGCGTAGCTACCATCCTACCTAACTTCAGTAGGTCCGGTTGGAAACCGGACCTACGTTGCTCCCGCGCCAACGTGCTACCTCTTCATTCGCACATTCGCGCACTTTTCATAAAATAATTAAATAATTAATAGCACATGACAAGAGCAAAAAAAAGCCTTATAATGATTTGTATGAAAAGGTTGCCCTCACTGTTGATATTGCTGACTGCTTGCTGCCTGTGGGCTGGCGAGAAGAGCAATTACTATTATTACGAGCCCTGGCGTTATGAATCCTACCCCTTCCCTGCTGATCTCTACTACCAGAGCTATCAAGAGGCTAACTACGACGGCCTGCGCACGGCCCGATACTACTACGTTTCAACCAGCAATTTCGATCTCTCGCAGCCCTACGGAGGCTTGAGTTTAGGATATTCTTACGGCAGCTTCACCGGCAACGGTTACCCTTACACCCCCTGGTGGAACAGATACGGGTTTTTTCTCAATCTCTCTTCCCAAAAAATTCTCCAGTTGCCAGAGCAAGCAACTGCTCCCCGCCTTGTCGGGTCCGCCCCCCTGACCTTTCTAGAGGATGCGCCTAAATCTCCATTGGAATGGAGGCTGAATGAGTTCCTCAACGCCACGAACAAGAGTTCAGAGGTCGAAGACCAACCAGCCGTGCAGCGCGCTGCGAAAAAACGCTGGGGTAACTTATGAAAAGTGTTTGGTAGCGCACCATAGGATTTCATGATCTTTGCTTGGCTCCCGTCGCCAACCCTACAGTTTTAACCAGGATGAAGCTTGCAGGTCGCGCGCAAGCCTTGCCGTTCGTGTAGTAGCCGCTCTATGAGCGGCATCGGTTGACGATGATGTGCGACGATAATGGATGACGATTAAAGTCCACGCTCTAAAAAATCATCCACCAGCATCGTCGCCGCTATCGTCAACCAAAGGCGCAGCCGATTTAGATGAGGATTGGGATTAGGATTAAGATAAGGATGTGCTCCCTCCTAATCACAATCTTGATCATAATCTTAATCAAACAGTGGTGATTGCTACGACCAAGTGATCAAGTTATAGGCAAGCCCGCCGCGCCGCGCGCTGCGAAAAAACGATGGGGTAACTTGACGGTCAGCGACATCGGAGTCGGGGTCGGTATCGGAATCGGGGTCGACCTCGTACGCCTTTCGATACCGATTCCGATACCGACCCCGAGTTACAGACACGAAACTGCGACTAAGTGATCAAGTTATAGGCAAGCCCGCCGCGGGGCGCGCTGCGCGCCGCGAAAAAACGATGGGGTAACTCGACGGTCAAACGCATCGGAGTCGGGGTCGGTATCGGGGTCGACCTCGTACGCTTTTCGATACCGATACCGATACCGACCCCGACTCCGACCCCAAGT
>JBAYXX010000090.1:0-17213 GCA_041673345.1 Kiritimatiellia bacterium | reverse complement strand
TGGGTGCGTAAAGCATATTTGCACGTAGGCAAGAGTTTTGAAGAGGTGTTGCTATTTGATGAGGAGAAAGCATTTCTTGAGCGCTTGAAACTTAATGAACCCGCTTGGAAGGTGACTCAGGCTAAACAAGCCCTCGGTTTGTATAGTCATTTTTTGGAGTCACAGAGCAAAGTGGGTAGATCTCCCTCACGCGCTTGAGCGAAAATACCCAAATACGGGCAAGGAGTGGGGCTGGTTCTGGGTCTTTCCTGCTAACTCTCTGGCTGTCGATCCCAGGGCAAAACTGATCCGTCGTCATCACATTTCACAAGCACTCATACAAGGTGCAATTAAGAAAGCGTCAGCCCGTGCCGGTATCCCCAAGCATGTTACTGTTCACACCTTGCGTCACAGTTTTGCAACGCATCTACTGGAAAAAGGTTATGATATCCGGACTATTCAGGAACTGCTGGGACACGCTGATGTTAAAACAACAATGATTTATACACATGTGGCAAACCGTAACTCGCTGGGGGTGCAAAGTCCGTTTGATGATCTGGAGTGATGGTGTTGACAGTTGTAATAAAGTAGAGCAAGCAGGATGCTTGCACTACTCCATTTTCATCTGCAAGCAGGATGCTTGCACTACTCCATTTATTTACGGCTGTCTGAGAGCCCGGCAATCAGGCCGCAGACCAGCAAGGTGACGATCAGCGAACTGCCGCCATGGCTGATCAACGGCAGGGTGATCCCAGTCATTGGCAGTGCCTTGGTGACACCGGCGATGTTGAAAACCGTCTGCACTGCCAGTGCACTGGTCAGACCCACGCACAGCAATCGTTCAAAGGGTGCTTTAATCATACCAGCGGCACGGAACCCTCTTACAAAAAGTATGCCATACACGCATAGCAACATCGTACAACCAACAAATCCAATCTCCTCGGCGAGTGCGGCATATACAAAATCAGAGGAGGCAATTGGGACAAATTTGGGGTCGCCGCCGCCAATACCAGCACCCCACATACCGCCGCAGTACATGGCCGAGAGCGACTGCAGCACCTGCCACCCCTTGCCTGTGGCATCGGCAAATGGGTGTAGCCAAACATCAAAGCGATCTTTGGCATTGCCGGATATCAGTTGCACGCCAAATCCAGCGGCTGTCACCGCCACACAGCCCAGCGCCAAGTAGCCGGAGCGACGCGAAACCGCAAAAAGCATCACAATCAGAATCGCATTCAGAATCACCATTAACCCCAAGTCCTTCAGCAATAGAGTGCCAGCCATGGGGATGGACCACAGAAAAACCAGTTGAACCAGTGCTGAAAACGGCGGCGTCGGTATACCGATCTGGGTCTCTGAGAATGCTTTCGCCCGGTTGGCCAGAAAAGCGGCCATAAAGAGCACCAGCAGCGGTTTAACCAACTCCGAGGGATTAATACGGCCGGGAAGATAGATTCCGCCGCGGTAACTGCGGCCAAAAACGAGCATCAGCGCCATGACCCCCAGCGCCCCAAAATAAGCGCCCCATCCCGCACTGCTCAGCCACCGGCCACGACGCCCTCCGGTAATGGAAGCACCGAGCAGAAAAGCCAGAAGCCCTGCTGACAGCGGCAGCAGGGCCAGCGGAGAGATAACATTACTGTCACCTGCAAAGCCAGTCAGCCGAATCTGAGTGACAAGCCCCAGACCACAGAGTAGAAAAACCGCACCGACAAACCCCTGGTCACCCTGCCACCCCAGCATCTTCAACCACAGCGAGGTCACCGGAATGGCCGCAGAAAATATCGCCAGCGGCAGCAGCGGTTTCCACACCAGGCTCTGCTGCGCTTGGAATTGCGTATAAACCGCCATCGCGCAGGCAAGTGCAACCACTAGCCAGTCCAGCATCAGCAGACGAAAGAGAGACGAACCCTTGCCTTCCTTCACTTGCGTCCTCCCGCTGTTCTCTTAAAATAACCCAGTTTATTTGCCTCTGAAAGCAGCTCGCGAGCCACCGGAAGCGCGGCCTCTGCCCCGTAACCGCCGTTTTCAACCAGGACGGTCACCACCAGCACGGGATCGTGGAAAGGCGCGAAACAGGTGAACCAGGAGTGATCTTTCCCGCCGTTGACCTCCGCCGTTCCGGTTTTGCCGCAGAGATCTAGGCCTGCCAGCTCGGCTTTTCGTCCCGTCCCCTTTTTAACCACCTCACGCAACATCACCTTCAGCGTATAAGCGGTGGCAGCAGTGAATGGCTGGCTCAACTTCTTGGCCTGAGCGTCGAGATTCAGCTGCGGCGCATAAAGGACCCCCTTGTTGGCAACAGCGGCGGTGTAGCAGGCCACATGCAGTGGAGTCACCAGCAGGTTCCCCTGCCCAATCGCCGCCTGCGCCCGATTCCAGCCGCTCTCTAAATCCGGTATTCTGCCTTGCATGCTGGCAAGGGCACCGGATGAATCCGCCAAGTAAGGGAGCTCCTGATCGATCTGCGCATCCCGCATCACTGCGGCCATCTGATTCGCGGTACAACCAGCTCCCAGCTGCGAAAAATAAACATTGGAGGAGTGAATCATCGCCTCTTTCATGTCAATACTGCCCCATCCCTTCCACTGTCTGCCCTTACGCAGATCGCTGTAGTACTCACTGTCACGGATCGGTTTTTTGCCTTTGCCGGCCACAAATCCGCCGCCCGGACAATTAAAGGTCGGTGAAGAGTTATTATTCAACGCGGCACCGGCGGTCACGATCTTAAAGGTGGAACCGGGCGGATAACGTCCCTGGACCGCACGGTTAAAGGCGGGTTTGCGGATAGAGTCGCGAATGGCGCTCTCCGGATGTTGCGGGTCAAAGCCAGGGGCGCTGACCAGTGCCAGCAGCTCTCCGTTACGAGGGTTTATCACCACCACGGCACCACTGCGATTTTTGAGCAACTCATAAGCTTTTTTCTGGAGACGCGAGTCCAGCGTCAGATTAACGCTCTCACCCTGCTCAGGGCGTTTAACCAGTATGCTTTTAGCTAGATCTTCGGGGGTTTGGGTCATCCCACTCAGTGTGCCATCACACACCCGCTCTACCGCAGTGATACCATAACGAAAGTCATAGTAGCCGAGCGGATGGGCCGCAGCCGCACCCAGCGGGTAGCGGCGGCCCCAGATGGAGCCGGGCTGTGGAGCTGCCAGCACCAGCCCGCGGCGGTCCAGCAATGCACCTCGCAGCGTCTGCTGCTGCGCCGCATTCTCCCGTCGGTTGTAGGTGCGCATGAATTTGACAAAAGCAGGGCGGGTCATTCCGCCTAACTGCCAGGTAGCCTGATATGCGAGAACAGCAAAGAGCGCGCCGCAGAAGATCCAACCGAGCAGGACGTAATTAACCTTCAACTTCTTGCCTGGGTAAGCCGTTCCAGACAACGCCAGCACAGCCCATAAAAACACTATCAAAAACAGTGCTTTCATGATTGTCAGAAGATGTATTCCCAGACCACCCTTCAACCAATCGCCTACCAGTTCAGCCATGCGCAAATAGTAGCAAAAGGCAGCAAAGGAAGGAAGGGTGAAGAGGTTCGAAAGTTTGTTGTTTTAACGTAGCACAGGCGTTTCGCCTGTGTTGGGCACGGAATTCACAGCCGAGACGGCTGTGCTACTTTCTTTCACTCCTCGAGACCGATTACTGCAAACTTGGGCCCCAGTTCAGCTGTTTATGCAGAAACTCAAATGTCCCCTTGCCGTTGATCGTGTGCGGACCATTAAAGTATTCGATTGCAGCCCTATCCTTCAGACCTAGCCTGTCGTGAAGGCGGTGAACTTTTGCATATTCCCACGCAATCCACTCATCTATGCCGCACCCGTCGTCATGGCCACGCTCAACCATAAACGGTCTCGGCGCAATCAAGGCAGCAATCTCTGCATCGCCGAACTCGCGTAGTAATCCAAAGACATTCCGGTAGATCGGCTCCTCCCAGAGGCAGTTCCGGTTACGCAGATAGCCGCTAACCAGCGCTGCTGAGATACGTGTGTCAAGGGCAGCGGCATTCATCGCAAGCAGGCCACCTTCACCATAACCGGCAACAGCAATGGGCACACTTTTAACTTGATTCTTATGTGCCATCCAATCCACAAGCGCGAAAACCTTTTGAAGCTCATACCCAATCACATGCCGTCCCATTTCAAAGGACATACGGTAAAGCCATTCGCGGTGCGATTGGTTGGTCTGGATCCTTAGCTCAGGGTTGCCTGAAGCTTCGCTACCGCGATTTATGAGCATTGGCACCACAACCTCGCAGCCGAGCCGAGCAAAATGCAAGGCCACCTGAGAGATAGGCGCAACACCCTCAGAAAGTCCGGCGAGCATTTCAGGTGTCTGGTCAGCATCAGGGAGCACAATGATACGGGTTGTCACCCTCCCTTTGGGCGCCAGCAGCAGCTCCTCGCCATACACACCTGTAGGCATCGCCGGACCTAAGATCACGTTTCCACAGCGCTGTGCGCTGGGACACGAACTCGTCGATGGCCCGCGCCAGAAATCGATCTATGCCGGCAACCATTTCCTTTGACCGCGCATCTCCGGAAGCAGGCTGGAGTGGTGCGCTCCCCGCGAGCCCGGCGCGGGCACTGCTTTGCATTAACAACAAAAACATGGCTGAAGAAAATAATGTGACGCGAAGCGACCATTTCATGTATGATCTCCTTATCCAGGGAGGTCAGGCCTCTGGTTGACGATAGCGGCGACGATGTTGGTGGACGATTCTTTAGAGCGTGGACTTTAATCATCATCCGCTATCGTCGCACATCATCGTCAACCGATGCCGCTCGTAGAGCGGCTACTACACGAGCGATAAGGCTTGCAAACCGGCGTGTGGTGAAACGCGCAGCGCAATGCCGCTCGTAGAGCGGCTATTACACGAACGACAAAGTTTGCAAACCGGCGTGCATTTCAAAGTGCAGCGCATGTGTAGTAGTCGCTCTATGAGCGACACCGAACGACAGGCTTTGCGCATGTAATTTACTCTCTTGGCCGAGTTACCCCATCGTTTTTTCGCAGCGCGCTGCGCGACGGGCTTGCCTATAAACTCGGGTGGCGCGTCACTTTCAGCTTACGCAGCAGTTTTTCGACGAGCAGCCGCTCGTTAAAAGTAGTGTTAGCCGCCACCCGCGCGTTTGCGGCAAGTGCTTGGAGTTTGGCAGGCGAAGTTAGTAAGGCAGCCCAAGTGCCTGCAATGGCTTTCGCATCTATAGCATCTAATAAAACGCCGCCTTGCTCAAAGTTTACAAATTCAGGAAACGCTCCCTGCTTAGGAAGTACCACCGGAACCCCGGCAGCCAAGGCCTCCACTGCGTAATACCCGAAGGCCTCCGGCGTGCTGGCGCCCGGAACGCACAGCAGGATCAACTCAGAGAGAAAACCAAAGCGGTCGTGAGCAAAGCGGTCACAGGAGATCTCCGCATCATTTTCCAGGCCAGCTTGTTGCAGCTTGCGCCGTTGCCTTGATAGAAACTTTTTGTCTGGGGAAGCCCCGCCCGTGGCGGCAAGCTTGACATTACAAAATTGCGGGTCAGCCCGCAGTTCAATAAAAGCATCCACAAATGTGTCAAACCCCTCATCAGCGGAGAGCCGCGACAGAAAACCGATTTTCTGTGGTGCGCCCGCTGCCTGAGTGCTCTGGATATAAGCAGCTGGGTTGACCCCTGGGTATATAACATCAATAGCACTCGGATCAACACCCAGCTGTTTACTCATGATGCCGCGGTAGTATTGACTGACAGCGATAAATCGGTCAACATGCTGAGCATCATCGCGCATGGCCTGCATGACCGCCTGTTGCAATGATGCGTGCATGGCATCGGTCCACACGTGCTCATCCTGCAACCAGCAGAAAATCGGAGCCTCTGTCGTCTGTTTAAGCCGTTTAGCCAAGCCCATTAAAAGCGCATTGGATAAAACAATGACATCCGGTCGTGCGTCAGCTGGCAGTGCTTCAATCCATTCGGCGAGCAATGACAGCTCTTCTGCCTGGGTGCCCTCCATGCCGCGCAGCATTGAGAGGGTCAGATCCTCCAGCCCCGCCGCTGAGGTGGTTCCGGCAAATTTTGCGGCCAGCTTAAGCACAGGCCAACTGTCCAGCGGTTTGAACCAACTCCGAGGCAACCTGCGTATCCATTGATATTTATGCCGTAGATAGAGGGTGACCGCACTGTAAAAAACCGGAGTGTCATCCGGAGCCGCAGCATCCGCTGTGGCGGGGAGATAGAGCGGCAGTATTGTAATCTCATGGCCAGCCTGGCGCAGGGCATCACAGACAGAGATATCCCGCAGACAGTTCTGGCAATAAAAGCCACCACCTGATCCCGGCTGTATGTAGAGTATGTGCATATGAAGGATTAGGTGGTAGAATCCCTATTCAGGCATACTCACTCCACCCTCAGCTTTTTAGCTTCTGCCTGCGCTTTGCTCAATACGTCTGCAATCATGATCGGCAAGCCATTCTGGCGTTTGCTCTCATCCGCCGCTTCCATGAAGGCGAAGATCGCAATGGTCTCCTTCGCGCTCACCGGAGCAACGCCGGTCTTGAAAAATGTCACAATCTCTCGCAGTAGAATAGAAAAGCCAGCGTAGTCATCAATCTGCTCGACATTTTTCTTAAAGAAGACATCACTGCCGTAGCCGCTGGTGCTGGCGCGATTACCGCGGAAAGTTCCCACACGCCCGCCTTTCCATGTTCCGATAACCACATCGGTTCCCGGGGTGTTCACACGTACCACCCTCTCACAATCAGGTCCCATCAGAGCAAAAAGCATCTCCACCCCGTGAATTCCGTACCAGAAAAGATCAGGATGAGTGGGTTCCAGGCTACAAGGGCTATAAGTTTCCGCACCCATCACAGGTCCATATTTTCCGCTACTGATATCGGCCATTTTTTTGGTATACCGTAATGACGAAGTTGAGAACATCGGCGTTTTATAATATGCAGCCGC
This sequence comes from Kiritimatiellia bacterium, assembly GCA_041673345.1. Lineage (GTDB taxonomy): Bacteria > Verrucomicrobiota > Kiritimatiellia > RFP12 > UBA1067 > M55B167. The sequence continues at coordinate 10,287 of JBAYXX010000090.1, read as the reverse complement.
ATCATACAATGCGACGCACTGCGCCAAAGTACCGGCCACTGGTTTGTCGATAAAGACACGCTTGCCCGCTTTGAGGACTGGGATTGCCTGTTCTAGGTGCGGGCGGCCATCGTTTGACTCAAGAAAAACCACATCGCATTTTTTCAACAGATCATCAATAGAGTTAACAATCTCAACCCCCATGGCCTTGACTTGTTCAGTATAACTCGGCACACGCTGGGTGCTGGATTTAATATCCGTACTTCCCTTTGGATAGGCTACGGTTACGCGCACCCCGGCGTATCCCGCTGCTGGCTGCTCGGCGTTAAGAGCTTTAGTGAAAGCAATCGCATGCGAGGTGTCCAGCCCGATAATCCCAGCACGTAGACCCTCCGCTTGTGCCGCTGGCACCACGGCAAACAACCCTGTTAAAACAATAAACTTTAAGCCTCTCATATGATCCCCTAACTTCAACATTTTGATGTGAACATCACAAGTATTCTATAAGATTATCCAGCAACCTGCCGACTCTTACAAGTTCAATATATTATGCTGGGGAGGGTGAAAATTGTCAATCCTCAAAATTGGTTTTAAATTTAAAGGTGAGTTGAAAAATGTCTTTTTCTCATTCAACTTGCTAATGGTTTGAATTCATCCTGATAGTTGCGTTACAATGGTTCATATGAAGACAGTTTTTTTTACAGTATGCCATGACTATGCGGCCGCTCTCCCAACTGCGGTTGCGCGGGTGTTTGATCAATCGCAATGGCTTTCCGCCGAGAGCTTGGGCGGAAAAAAGGTGCTGGTCAAGCCTAACATGCTCACCGACCGCACTCCGGAACAGGCTGTAACCACCCATCCGGAGTTCCTGCGTCAGGTAATTCGTAACCTGCGCCAGCGAGGAGCGCAGATCACGGTTGGCGACAGTCCAGCCAGCGCGGCCAATCTGAAAGCCGTATGGGAGAAAACCGGTATTGCGGCTGTCTGTAAACAAGAGGGTGTGGCGCTCATCTCCTTTGAACAGGCGGGCAGTAAGGTGATCAGGCGAGGCGGCTATGAATTCTCCATCGCCAAACCGGCGCTAGCAACCGACATTATTCTCAACCTGCCTAAAGTCAAGAGCCATTCGCTCACGGTTCTGACCGCAGCCGTGAAAAATCTATATGGGGTTATCCCGGGCTACACCAAAACCATTCTACACCGCAACCACCCAAAGATCAGCGATTTCGGGATGCTCGTTAAATCAATCCACAGTTGCCTCCCCCCTGTCTGGAGCATCGCCGACGGCGTGATCGGCATGGAGGGTCAGGGACCGGCCAATGGCACACCCGTCAGCTTGGGATTCATCGCTGCGTCACAAAATCCCTTTGCACTCGATATCGCCATCTGCCAAACCCTCGGCATCGCACCGGCACGGGTGCCCTATCTTGGCGACTCTGGCGACCTTGCGGCCAACGCGCCTCTGATTAAAGGCGATTTCATCCGCGTGGAAAGCTTCAAGATTCCTGCGGGTGCCCACCTGCTAAGCCGGATGCCGGTGTGGCTGATCCGAAACTCCACTGGATTGATCTGGGTGCGGCCAGCATTCTCAGATGAAAAGTGTGTGCAATGCGGACTCTGTGTCAAAGCCTGCCCTGTAGAGGCACTGATCCTTGGCCAAGATCGCAAAGCCCCGCACTTAAACACAGAACTCTGCATAACCTGCAGTTGTTGCCATGAGGTGTGCCCAGCAGATGCCATCCAAATGCGACAATCATCGCTGCTGCGCTTAGCGGGAGCATTCAAGGGGCTGCGCTAGTCGCTTAGGCGACTAGAAAAAACAATTAATTGTTCTTTGCAAAAAGTTGTCTGTTTGTGAAATTGTCTAACTCTAATATAGTAGTCGCTCTGATGAGCGACACATGCCGCTCATAGAGCGGCTACTACACCCGATGCTGGCCGACGATGATGTGCGACCCGCCTTCCAGTCGTTCGGCGTGGCATGCGATAGCGGATTACGATTAAAAACTCCGCCCTTTAAAATCGTCGGCCAGCATCGTCGCCGCTATCGTAAACCGGAAGGCGCAGCCGACTTTCAGTAGGGCCGATTGGAAATCGGAGCTACGTTGCTCCCGCACCAAAGGCGCGACTTCTTCACTTCTACCCGATTATTGAGAAGTTACAAAAATCTTTTCGGTAAAAATATGGCAGCGTGACAGTTGAGAGCTGCCACATCTTTTTCCCTTGTTCTGTTTAAAGGAATGTTGTATTAATTGAACTGCATTAATAACTTTAATTTTTTAGAGAGTGTAAATCTATGAACGAAAAAATGAACTGTTTAAACAGACGTAAATTCATGAGCGTAACCGGAGCACTGGCAGCGGGCAGTTTACTGACGGCACCAGCGGCAGAGGTGCTGAAGGCCAGCGGCTCTAAAAAAATGAAACTGGCTCTGGTAGGTACTGGAATCAGGGGAGTGGGTTTCTGGGGCAGAAACATTGTTAACAAATATTCAGATGTCACTGAATTTGTCGGCCTGTGCGATATAAATCCGGGACGCTTGGAATTTGCCAAAGGCTACATTGGCGTTGATTGTCCAACCTTCATCAATTTTGACGAGATGATGGAAACAACCAAGCCCGACATAGTCATGGTGACCACTAAGGATTCCACGCATGATGAGTTTATTATCAAAGGGCTGCAGATGGGCGCGGAGGTGCTAACTGAAAAACCTATGACCACCGACGAATTCAAATGCAAGGCCATTTTAGATGCCGAAAAAAAAGCAGGAAAAAAAGTGAAGGTCGGATTTAATTACAGATATAATCCGCATTACACCAAACTCCGCGAGCTGATTGCCAATCAGCGGGTGGGCAAGGTGACTTCAGTTGATTTTCACTGGTACTTAAATGTCTATCATGGCGCATCGTACTTCAGAAGGTGGCATGGAGAGACCGCCAGCAGCGGCACGTTACTGGTGCATAAAGCAACACACCATTTTGACCTGTTGAACTGGTGGTTGGATTCAGATCCGGTTGAGGTGATGGCCTACGGCAGTCTGGATCATTACGGAAAAAATAACCCTTTCAGGGGAACGAAGTGTCGTGGATGTGAGCATTTTGACAAATGCAAATTCCATATGGACATTACCAAAAACAAAATGATGATGGATCTGTATGTGGCCAATGAGAAATATGACGGTTATGTTCGTGACAACTGCCTGTGGCGGAAAGAAATTGACGGTTACGACAAGATGTCAGTTCAGATTAAATATGCCAATAATGTTCTGGTAAACTATTCGCTGACCACCTATTCACCCTACGAGGGGATGAAAATTGCTTTCAATGGGATGAAGGGGCGCATAGATTCCTGGGATGGTATCCCTTGGCGTAAAGAGGCGAAGATCAGTCAGGCCGAACTGCATGCCAAAGAGATGTCGCAGTCCGAAAAGAAAGCGGCATCCGATTATGAAGAGATCTATGTTTCGGATAATTTTGGCTCTCAGGAGCTGATTAAAATTGAGAAGGGCAAAGGTGGCCACGGGGGCGGAGATCAGAAGTTGCAGGACCGCATATTCCGCAATCCAGATATGGAAGACCCAATGCGCCATGCAGCTGGGACAAGAGATGGCGCTTTTTCGTGCATTGTTGGAATTGCGGCCCGTAAGTCAATTGAAGAAAACCGCCCTGTAAAAATATCTGAATTACTCGATATCGTGCCGCAGGCAGTTCGTCCTGTCTGATGTGACACAATAGAAGGTCATGAAAAAACGCAAGAGATTTCATTTAGGGGATCGGATTCGGAGCTTCAAGTACGCCTTCAAGGGGTTATGGACGCTGCTGAAGACCCAGCACAGTGCTTGGTTCCACGCTGTCTCAACAATGGTTGTCGTTGTGGCTGGGTTCTACTTTGAGATATCTCAATCGGAGTGGTGCTGGCTGGTGCTGGCCATGGTAGCGGTCTGGACCGCTGAAGCCTTTAACACTTCGATTGAGTTTCTTTCAGATGTGGTCTCGCCGGATTATCACCCTCTAATCGAGAAGGCCAAGGATGTGGCGGCGGCGGCGGTGCTTACAACGGTAATTGGCTCCATTGCGATTGGCCTACTCACTCTTGGCCCCTATATCGTAAAGTTGCTGGAGATCAAGATGTGAGCTAAATGTCCTCCGCAAGCAGGTTGCTTACTCTGCTTTATTACCACATCATAATCTTACTCCCAAAATTCTCAGAGAAGGCTTGTGATTAGATACTGACCACTTTGTCTGCTTCGTTGATCAAATCATAGAGATCCTGCATGGTTGAGAGAGGACACATCTCAGTTCCATTAGAATTCCGGATTTTGAGGCAGCTGCCGCAGGCGAGAATCTCGCCGCCTGCATCAACATACTCCTGCATCTGCTCTGCTACCTTAAACTTCTCCGTGTCAAGGCTTTCGCACTCAACCCCTTTTGCCAACAGAAAAGTTTTTACGCTGTCGCCTTTCTGGAGCGCGAAAACGCCTAGTCGGAATGCGTTCCAGACGTTCTCCGCATTATCCGAATAAATTACAATACCAAGTTTCATATTTTCTTTCTCCTTTTTGGTTCTTCACTCTTTTATTTCCGATAACTCTCACTCGGATTTCATATCGCGCGACATCAGTGAACTCACCGCTTCCAGCGATGAACAATCTTCATAGCAGAGCTTATAGACTTCATCCGTGATCGGCATCTCCACCTTCTGCTCCAGCCCCAGCGCGTGAATGACCTTAGCATTCCCGACCCCCTCGGCCACCATCTTCATGCTGCCGAGGATTTTTTTAATCGGCTCCCCCTTGCCCAATCGCTCACCCACCATATGGTTACGGCTGTGACGGCTGGTACAGGTCACAATCAGATCGCCAACACCGCTCAGCCCGGCAAAGGTCCCGGCTTTAGCGCCCATGGCCATGCCGAAACGGGTCACCTCCGCCAGGCCGCGGGTGATCAAGGCCGCACGGGTGTTATCGCCGAAACCAAGCCCATCCGCAGCTCCGACCGCAATGGCTATCACATTCTTGACTGCGCCGCCCAGCTCCACACCAATAGGATCATCCGATGTGTAAACCCGAAAGAGCGCTCCGGTAAAAAGTTTCTGGGTCTGGAGTGCTCGTTGCTCGCAGGTTGACGCGGCTGTCACAGCTGTGGGTATGCCCCGAGCCACCTCCTCCGCATGACTTGGCCCGGAGAGCACCGCGATACTCTCCAATCCCAGAGTTTCCTGCGCGGTTTCGCTCATGCGCCGATGTGTCTGCTCGCAGATGCCTTTAACCAGACTGACCACCAACGCATCGCGGGGGATCAGCCCAACAAAGCTCTGACACACACGGTTCAAAAACTTCGAGGGCGAAGCCAGCACAAAGACCTGTGCCCCTTGAACCGACTCCGCAGGGTCGGTAACCCAGCGCATGGTCTTAGGCAGCTTGATTCCAGGCAGAAAGAGTATGTTTTCGCCATTCTCCACGATCAGCTCCCGATTCTCCTCAAAGGGGCACCACATGGTCACCTTGTGGCCGTACGAGTCGAGCAGAATCCCAATCGCTGTGCCCCAGCCACCGTCACCGATAATTGAAATTTTCATGGTTATTCCTTTAAAATCGTTTAAAATTAAAACGCGACTCTGTGCCAGCCTTAAGCCGCAGGATGTTGCCACGATGCTTCCATATCCCGACGAACGCGAGGAGGGTCAGTGTCGCTGGAAACCAGATCCCGAGCTCATGAATATACAGTGGCCAGACAGCAATTGCCAGCACCACACAGGCAGCAATGGATGCCACTGAAACATAACGGGTTGCAAGAAAGGTCACCAACCAGCCCAGAGTAGCGATTCCCACGCCTACGGGCGCAAGCCCAATCAGCATGCCGGCGCTGGTCGCAATCCCCTTGCCGCCTTTGAATCCCAGGAAACACGTCCAGTTGTGCCCCGCAATGGTCATGGCTCCGCAAAAGAGCGGCAGAATCATGCCTTCAGGTTCGACACCGCTGATCCACCCCCCCAGCAACGGCACCAGCAGTACGCCGCACACACCCTTGCCCACATCCAGCGCAAAGGTGATGACCCCCAGTTTCTTGCTGATTGAGCGAAAAACATTGGTCGCCCCGATATTGCCGCTGCCCAGCGTACGGATATCCTTGCCCTGTGATTTGGCAATGATGAATCCAAAGGGCACTGAACCGAGCAGATAGGCCAAAACTCCTCCCAGCACCCATATCAAAATTTCTTTCATCAATTCCCTTGCTGTTAAAATTGTAATTATATCAGGTTCTGTGCATAATTTCACCCGCAAACAGGAGAACATTAATCCAGAAACAACTCGGCGGTCGGCTGCATCGAGTCGGGGTTGTAGACGGCATCGGCTGACGTTGATGTGCGACCCGCCTTCTATTCGTCCGGCGTGGCATGCGATAGCGGATTACGATTAAAACCCGCGCCCTTAAAAATCGTCAACCAACATCGTCGCCGCTATCGTCAGGCGGAAGCGCTGCCTCTCTGGAAAAAGTTCGTGACAAAGTTAAAAAACACATGGAAAGCACCTTAAACCATACGAAGTTATAGGCAAGAAATGCTGGGTGAATTAGGCTGGAGTGCCCGCCGGATTTCATTGTAAAATAGACAGCGTCACTATTTCTAGCGGCGGCGGTAGCAAGTGAAGCTAAATCAGCGGGGTCATCGACATGCTTAAAAATCGAAGCGGTTCGGGCAAGCCCCATCTTATTTGTAAGATTTCTTAAATTACGAAAGGATACTTTCAAGGTGCTATCAAGTTTTTTAGCTTTAGAAGATTTTTTAGCAGCGGTTATAACGTAGTCGGTGAACTTCCTTGAAAGAGCGCCGACCTTTCGAAAGGCTTTAAGAACTGCCGGTGCCCAATCAACTGCATCAACAAATTCGGTCAGCAGACCAATACCCCTATAGGGATTTAAGCTCCTTTTCAAGCTCCTGTTCCAGCGCTCTTGCATCGCTCTGTCCAGACATATCTGCGTGACGAATGACAAAGCGGGCCATGTCAATCACCCACCGCATGGCGGCGGATGTGCTACTTTATTGATGGATCCGCCAATGTGATAACTGTATCGATCTCATCTGTTAAAATGCTCTGCCCACCGCTGTGAGTTTTCAGATTATTGGACATCATATCCTGTGCCTTGGTGATGATTTTTTTTGCAATGCCTTTCCTGGCGAGCTGCACAAACAGCTGAAGTATCAGGAAGGGCAGCAGAGAGGTAATTGTCAGTACAGCAATCGAATGGAGAAAAAAATTGCCGGGCAGGTATGTACCCCTATAGAACGAGCAGACAACTATAACGCCCATATATAACAGAGAGGCAATCGGGGCGGCATTCAAGAGAGACTGATAAAACCAGCCGCTCAAACGGTCTGCCTCTTTTTTTACACAGCTTTGAAGCGCCTCTCTCAACACTTGACCGGAGCCAGTTAGCAGAGCCCCAAGATTAATAAACGGCGATGCATCCAGGCGGGACAATTTAAAGCCCACATCATTTAAACGAGCAGTCCAATCGGTCCCCACCATTGTTGGGACAGATCCCCGTAAAAAAGTGAGAGAATTGCGTCACCGGAGCCGGAGTCCTTCGCAGAGACACTGTCTATCAGCGCACGCGAACAACGATAGATCATCATAGCGCGCCGATCACCAATACCCGTCAGCATCTCACGGATAAATGTTGTATTTGCAAGATTGTTGTATGTTGCGTTTGTGAAGATATAGAGAAAAACATCAGATGCCTCGAGAACAGACTTGGCAGTATGCCGATTCGCGTAGTTATCACCGTCGCCGGTATCAAAATCAGGGGTATCAAGAAGAACAAGATTAGGGGGCAGTGAATCACAGGTAACATACACCGGATCACCGGGCGTTATTAATTGCTCCACAGAATCCATCTTTTCCGGGACAACACCGAATGCCGCGAAGAGACTCTCAAGGAAGCCCGGCTTCTCGACCACATCCGGGTGAATTGCCACCAAAACACGTCGGCTCAGCCCGGCCTTGGCTTTAACGGCACTTAACTCTTTTCCAACGATAGAATTAAACAGAGATGACTTTCCGGTGCTTCCCCCGCCAGTAATGGCCACCATCAGCGGGTAATCAGGGTCAAGCCGAGTCAGCAGCTTACTGTCGATCACCTTAAGAAATGTTCCAAGATCAAAACCCGGATCAATCCCCAGTCTTTCGTGCAACCTCTCAACTGAATGCCGGATAGAGACCAGAGCATCATGAAACTGTTTCCTGAACTCCGACTTTTCATTTTTCTCAGCGAGTTTCAACTCTTTCATCAGTTTTTTGGCATCTGGCCTGAATCCTTCTGCAGTCATGGCTCCTCCTTAGGCCCTTACCAAAGGGCAAGACAAACTTGTTGGTCCTTAAAAACATGTTGTCGGTGGGCCAATCCTAATCTTTGTCTTAATCTCAATCCTTATCTGCTTTGACCAGCCACAGGCTGCCGTTGTTTGATTAGGGTTACGATTAGGATTGATCACCCTCTAACTTATAACTTTATCAATCGGGCTACTCATAAATCAGCTCTCACGATTGCTATTCCGCAAAGCGGAATCATATGATTCGGCGTGACCGAATTATTTTAGGCACTACCCAACAGCCAGACCGATTGTAAGCAGGAGGCCGAAGAGCAGATGGGTTTGCGCCGAGACTGCCACCAAGCTCTGAGCCTCTGCCCGCTCGGCCCCGGGCTGAAAGGTGGTTAGGCAGGTTTGGCAGACCTTAAAACTCAGCGGCGCGGCCAGCATCACCAGCAGGGTCCAGAGCGGCAGCACGCCGACAGCCACCCCGACGACTACGGCAATATAAGCTGCCACATGTAGGGCGCAGAAGAGCACTTTGCCATATGCAAGCCCCAACATGGAGGCGGTTGTCCGGATTCCGGCGGCGGCATCGCTCTCGAAATCACGCAGATCATTGCCATGCAGGATAACCGCCACCAGCGCGGAGACTGGCAGCGAAACAACCAAGGCCGCCCAGGAAAGCGTGCCGGTGTGCGCATAATACGCTGCCATCACCATCACTACACCCATAAGCACAAAAACCGCTGGAACACCCAGTCCCACATATTTGTATTTGGTGCCAGTGGTATAACAAATCACCCCCAGCACACCCGGCACTGCGAAGTACAGCAGGTTCCAGCTGCTCAAAGCCGCGGTCCAGACCCCTAACAGCGCGCCCAGTGCTGTGAAAATCAGTGCGGAGGTCAGAACCTCCCAAGGCTTGAACTGCCCATTGATCAGAATTACGCTGGTCACATTCTTTTTGCGGGAGTCCACCCCAGAGCAAAAATCACCATAGGTGTTGAGCAGGTTGACCGCCACTTGCAGTGCCCAGCCGCTCAACATCGTCAACGTGAAAATATCCCATGAGAAATGCCCGCTCCGGTAGGCGCAGGCGGAACCCACTAGGACTGGAATGGTCGCTGCTGTCAGCGACCAGAGACGCAATGCTTTAATCCACTCTTTAAATCGCATATTTTAGAATCCTTGCCTGTAACTTGATCACTTGGTCGTAGTTTCGTGCTTGTCACTCGGGGTCGGGGTCGGCATCGGAATCGGTATCGAAAAGCGTACGAGGGCGACCCCGATTCCGATGCCGACCCCGACTCCGATACAGCTGACCGTCAAGTTACCCCAACGTTTTTTCGCGGCGCGCTGCGCGGCGGGCTTGCCTATAACTTGATCACTTGGTCTTAGCAACCATAACTCTTTGATTAGGATTACGATTAGGATTGGAATTAGGAGGAGTGCACATCCTAATCACAATCTTAATCACAATCCTTATCCAGGGCGGCAATGCCGCCGGTTCACGATAGCGGCGACGATGCTGGTGGACGATTTTCAATGGCGCGGGTTTTTAATCGTCCACCAACATCGTCGCACATCATCGTCAACCGATGCCGCGCATCAGGCGTCGTCCCGCAAGCGGAACTATGCCCGACAAGTAGAGCGGCTCTACACCGAACAACAAGGCTTACGCGCGACCTGCAAGCTTCATCCTGGTTGAAAATGTAGTGTTGGCTCTCAGAGCCAATCAAAGATCATGAAAACCCATGGCGCACCTTTGGCGAACACCCGCCCGGCATACGCAATTGCTTCTGAGAAGCAACCCTACACCCCAAGGTGCACCTTTCACAAACTGAACCACAATCCTGGTCAAGCTGCGGCGTAAGCGTCTTAACTTTGACCTATTGTAAGCTGGGCCGGTAGTGTTAACCGGTCATGGACTGTGATTGGCGGGCTGCAAGCCACTTGGCCGGTGTCAGTTCCCGAGCCTGATGGTTTGTAATATGC
>JBAYXX010000089.1:0-17316 GCA_041673345.1 Kiritimatiellia bacterium | reverse complement strand
ATATTACAAACCATCAGGCTCGGGAACTGACACCGGCCAAGTGGCTTGCAGCCCGCCAATCACAGTCCATGACCGGTTAACACTACCGGCCCAGCTTACAATAGGTCAAAGTTAAGACGCTTACGTATATTTTATAATTATTTGGGAGTGATGAAATAAGTATTAGATTTTGCTATTCAGAGATGGTGGAAAAGGAGCGATATGAGAAACATAAGAATGCGGGTGCTCGCGGTTGCTGTCGAAGTTTTAGCTTGTTCATGCTATTCGCAGGTTAGTAAGATCGTTGATTCGACAAAGCCGGAGCCATTCGGTTCGATGATGTCTCCCTTATCCAAGGCAGGCGCGTGATCACTGAAAAGTGATCCCGGATACCGTACAGTTATGTTACCATTCGCAGCTAAACAGCTTACGTTTACTAGGGAAGTTTTTATGAAGGCACTATTGATTGTGGCGCATGGTAGCCGACTTCAAAGATCCAACGATGAGGTGATTGAACTGGCAGAGAAACTGCAGAGTTCCGGATCCATCAAGCACGATCTGGTTCAGGCTGCCTTTTTAGAGCTGACCGCACCGTTGATTTCACAAGGCATCCAGGATTGTATTAATGCAGGGGCAACGCAAATTACGGTGTTTCCCTATTTTCTCAACTCAGGAAAGCATGTGATGACCGACATTCCCAGCCAAGTCAGCCAGGCGACCAAGCAATATCCAAATATAAAAATTCAGGTCATTCCTCATCTAGGAGCCGCTGATTCTATGATCGCAATGATCAGCGGATTGATCAATGCGTTCGAGGCTGACTATTGAAAGGATTTTGAGGTACCTCGCAGGCAGCAGTTATCCGGCAACGGCCAGACAGATGAGCCCCCCGCGGTCACGGCCCGCGGCTACAATGCTGCGTAAGTTATGGTCGCATGCCAGCCGGGTGACACCTTTATCCATTCGCAGACCCTAAAAGAAATAAATTTTTTTGCAACCACAGCCATCCTAGCGCAGCATAACCGCAACCAATTTTTTATCTCTCACAGAGGCACAGAGTTCTCAGAGTTTTTCAGCTTTTCTCTAGCAAGAACTCAAATACGCTAAGCTGGTGTTCTCGGGGTTTCCGTATTTCTCACCTCTAAGATTTTTTACCTTAAAAATATTTTTGCAGAGCTGCGAAGAGTTCGGAGGAATATACTGCTACTACTCTCTGTGTTCTCTGTGCCTCTGTGAGAGATAAAAACGTGCATAAAAAACAAGAAAATGAATGATAGTAGTGCAGAGCGGTTGTCCGGCTGATTGTTAACCCCGAAAAAACAAAATAATATGTGTAAGTTACGGAAATTTTCTTTATTAGAGCTCGTGACTTTAGGTCAAAAACATGGCATCCTTTCTAACAATCAGAAATCAAACAAAAGAAGTTCACAAACTGGAACACGCAGACCAAAGTTGACGCAGTCACAGGTGCAACAAGCTCCTCCAATGCCGTTGATAACACTTTGCTGTTGCAAGCGGCAGTCGATCAGCTTGCTAGCAAAATCCATTATGCGTGAACAGAAAAAATTTACAGACACGACTATCACGCTGTGGTACAGTATAATGCATTTAAGACGTGCCAGCACTCGAATTAAACGAGTGAAATCGGCTGAAGATCGTGTAATAAACGGTTCCCGGTTCTTAACACTCTCAAAACAGAAGGAGTTCGTATGATGTTTAAGAGAATAGACCATGTAGAAATTGTGCCAAAAAATGCAGAAAAGACAATTGACTTCTATGTCAATGTGCTTGGCTTTAGCATTAGAAACCGTATACCAATGAAAATATCGCCTATAAAGGAAATTGTCTATCTCGCACTGGGCGATACGGTCATTGAAATTATCGCCGTGGATAATCCTGCCCCCAAACCCAATCATCCTTGGGAGGTCGGATACCGCGGTATTGCCCTTGAGGTGAACAATATGGTCGAGGCAGTTGGTTACCTGCAGGGTAAAGGGGTGGTCATCGCCAGCGAGCCGATCGACTTGGGTGATTCGGTCCGTGGCGAGATCAGAGATCCTGATGGGCTTATTATCGAACTCCGCCAGTGGAAATAATGATCCTCACCGTTACGCAGACATTGTAGATGAAAAATGGAAAGTGAATTACATAATGCCGCCCATTCTCGAGAATAAACACCATGATCGTCCATCGGTGTTTGAACCGGCCAGCCTTTTGCGCGAGGCGAGGAGACAAAAGTCACTTCCAGCGGGCGACGTGCCGGATATTTGTGTGCTTGACCCGGATGGCGACCTATCCCGACACCTCATGCAAGCAGGTGCGCGGCGCAACCCCTATTGGGCCTGCTATCACACTGATCTTTACGACCTTGATTTGGATGGAACAACCGTCGGGGTGCTCGGCTGCGCTGTTGGCGCCGCGTTCGCAGTGCTGGTCGCCGAGGAACTGTTCGCGTCCGGCTGCCGTTTATTGATCAGCGTGACATCTGCCGGGCAAATACTCCCGGCCGGCCAACCGCCGTACTTCGTGCTTGTTGATCGCGCCTTGCGTGATGAAGGCACCAGTTACCACTACCTGCCGCGCGCACCCTATGCGCGCATAGGGGCGGAGGCGCTGTCACTTGGCCGGGCCGCATTGCGCGCCTCAGCTAATATTGTGCAAGGCGGAGTCTGGACGACCGATGCGCCGTTCCGCGAGACAGCTGAGGCAATTGCGTTTGCGCGTTCCGAAAACCTGCTGGCAGTCGAAATGGAGGCGGCTGCGCTCTACGCGCTGGCAGAGGCTAAATCGTATCCAATCATTTGTTTCGCCCACGTAACCAATCAGATGGGGGTTAACGAGAACGATTTTGAAAAGGGTGAGTCAGACGGTAACACAGCTTTCGTGCGTTTGATTTCGCTCATCGCGCAGGCGCGGAGGGCCAAGCCATGAAAATACGCGAAAGCGGCATGCCGGAAGCCGCATTATGGCATACATTTTTCGACACAGAAACCATTCTGAACGCGATGGAATTGACCGGTGACGTGCGAGATGCCGTGGAGTTTGGATGCGGTTGTTGCGCGAGGCAAACCGGATCCTTGCGCCTGGGGGTCACCTTGCGGTTATTCATTGGAATTGCGATCCCAGGACACCGCGAGGTCCGCCCATGGAGATGCGGCCACTCCCGGAGAAGTGCCGTCAGTGGATCGAAGAGGCGGGGCTTGCAATTGAGAAGGCACTCATTGATTTACCACCCTATCACTATGGCATTTTGGCGAGAGCGGATCGAGAGATACCTTTTCACATTTGTCAAAAACAGAAAGCAAAGCGCGAATGAAAGATCTGGAGATACGAATGCATGTCAGTTACGAACAACTTAAGGCTTTGATAGCGGAAATGGGCGGCGTAGTGGTCGCCTACTCAGGCGGCGTGGACAGCACTTTGTTGGCAGCAGCGGCGCACGATGCTTTGGGTGCACGCGCATTGGCGGTCACGGCCTGCTCACCCACATACCCCGACCATGAACGCGGCCAGGCCATTGCCTTAGCCAGCTTGCTTGGCATGCGGCATGAATTGATCGAAACGCACGAAAATGATAATGCAAACTACCGGAGTAACCCATCGGACCGCTGCTACTACTGCAAACTCGAACTCTTTACGGCATTGCGCGACATTTTGCAACGCGAGAGGCTCAACGTTATACTCGACGGATTCAATGCCGATGACCGCACGGATTTCCGTCCTGGGCATATTGCAGCCTGCGAATTAAAGGTGCGCTCGCCGTTGAACGAGTTGGGGCTTACAAAGGCCGATATTCGTCGTTTAGCCCGCGACCGTGGGCTGCCGAACTGGGAGCAGCCCGCCTGCGCCTGTCTGGCTTCGCGTATCCCTTATGGCGAAGAAATCACGCCCGCTCGTCTGGCGCGTGTGGCGGCGGCTGAGGCGGCCATCCGCGAACTGGGATTCAAAACGCTGCGTGTGCGCGATCATGGCACACTGGCGCGCATCGAATTGGCCGAGACGGAGATTGCCCGCGCATTGGAGGACGGCATGCGTGCACGGTTGATCGCAGCCTGTAAACCACACGGTTATACGTTTGTCTGCCTCGACTTGCAGGGCTACCGCACAGGCTCGATGAACGAGCTGCTCGAAGTAGCAGAACTGCATGGAATAACTTCTGCATAAACGATTTGATGTCAGGAGACTCTGCATGGAAACTCACAAAAAGAAAACGCATACCGTGAACCTGCGCGCAAACAACGCCCTTGAGGTGCTTCGGGACTATGACTTTGTGATTGATGGAACTGACAACTTTGCCGCAAAATTCCTCGTGGCTGATACCTGCTATTTTGCATGCAAACCCTACTCCCACGCTGGTATCCTGCAGTACGACGGACAGACCATGACCGTCATTCCCGGCCAAACGGGCTGCTACCGCTGCCTGTTTGACGCGCCCCCGCCGCCAGGTGCTGTGCCCTCCTGCTCGCAGGCCGGCGTGCTGGGCGTGCTCGCTGGCATCATGGGCACTATTCAGGCTACGGAGGCGCTCAAACATGTGCTGGACATCGGCGACCTCTTGACGGATCGCCTGCTTGTATTCAACGCGTTGAAGATGCGCTTCCGCGAGGCCGCTTTCAAACGCAATCCCGCCTGCCGGCTCTGCGGCAGCACACCGACCATCACGACGCTGCGTGATGAGATACCTGATGCCGACGTGTATGCGCCGCGAAAAAACGATGGGGTAACCTAACCAAGTGACTGAAAGGGATAAGGATTATGATTAAGATTGAGATGAGGATATGTCCCAATCCTAATCACAATCCTAATCATAATCTTAATCAAACATCGGTGATCTTTAGTCATACGTGAGTAGCAATGTTTTATCAGAAAAAATCGAGTTATAGGCAAGGCACGCGCCAACCAGATGACACGCGAACCGAAGCTGTAGGGCGCGGGCCGTGAACGCGCCGGTAAACGGCAGTATAGCGACACGCGAACCGAAGCTGCCAGGCGGCGCTCCATAAACGAGTCCCCCGCGTTCACGGCCCGCGGCTACAGTGCTGCGCAAGCTTGAAGGCATGCGCAAGCCGAGTGATTGGCAAACTTTGTCGCAAACTTTGTCGCAAGCTTTGTCGAAAATAAATGAGCGAGAAGGATCGACAAAGTTTGCGACAAAGTTCACGACAAAGATAAAAAGCACAGGGAAAACCCCGTAACCCATTTGAAGTTTATAGAGAAGGAATAATGACCTACATGACTACCACAATCTGTCACCTACCGGAAGCGGTTACGCAGGATATCGAAGCGTATGCGCGCGACGTTGAACGTTTTGCCGCGGGCGATTTGTCTGCCTCGATCCTGAAGTCGCGGCGCGTGCCGCGCGGTATCTACGAACAGCGCAAAGACGGCACCTTTATGGTGCGTGTACGCGTGCCGGGTGGCGCAATCAATGCGATTCAGGCGCGGGCGCTGGCTGCTGTAGCCTCGCGTTATGGCGCTGGCACACTACACTGCACCACCCGCCAAGACATCCAGCTTCACGACGTAAATATCGAGGAAACGCCCACTGTAATGCGTGAGCTGCTCCGCGCCGAACTCACCTCAAAAGGCGGCGGAGGCAACACGGTGCGCAATGACAAGCCCGGCTTCATCGTCTATGCAGGCGGAGGCATGGGTGCGGAATCGAGGGTGGCTGATGAACTTCGTGAAAGCTAAGCTTCAGCTGGAGACGATGGAGGTCGGCGCGACACTGGGCATCCGGCTGGATGATGGCGAACCAATACAAAACGTACCAGCCAGTTTTCGGGAAGAAGGACAGCAGATCGTCGATATGCGCACAGCGGGCGACGGTCACTGGCACGTGACGATCAAAAAGGCGCGACCTTAGCCGTGCTAGCAGGCTGCTGGATTTATTAAGATTGGTCCACCGACAACATGTTTTTAGCTTGCAGCAACTCTTCTTTAATCCGGAGCCAAGTAAGATATGAATATACCAAATAACGCGTACGTCCCTGGGAGCGCCGACGTCTCCGTCGGCATCGCTGAGAACAAAGCCGACGAGGACGTCGGCGCTCCCAGGCAACCAACACCGCTTGCCAATAGAATAACCATAAAATGGTCTTTTCCATGGTTTAAGCGAATGAACGCGTTGCGTTGTTTTTGAGGTAAAGAATCTTAGAGGTGAAAAATGGGCGTCCACCGCATAGCGGCGGACATACTGAAAGCAACACAGTATGCCCGCTATGCGGTGGATGGTTGTGAAGTATATCCGCCGCTATGCGGTGGATGGTTGTGAAGTATATCCGCCGCCATGCGGTGGATTATTGCGAGTTAAGCCGCAATATGGCCCGATAGACAACTTTTTACAAAGAACAATTAATTGTTTTTTCTAGTCGCTTAAACGACTAGAACGAGAGTATGATTTGAAAAGAAGGATGCAAAAAATTTGAAACTTATCGTGAAGGATAAACAGCATGAGCATGCAAGCGACTCCTCACGAACCGCGCCGGATCATCCATGAAGACGGCCGTTATTTCCACTACGAATCCAGGCTCGACCTTCCAGCAAAACCTGATGGTCGCCTGTGCCGGACCCGACGGAACGCGACGCACGATCCTTAATCACGAACTTACAATTCGCCGCGGGGTACGGATCATCGAGCAACGCGAACTCGTCACGCCAGCGGAGTTGCTGGAAGTCCTTGCACTGCATTTTGAACTGTACTTCCCCGCTGGCACGCACTTCGGAAAACATGACTCTCCATGGCCGTCATAAATGTGTGCCGCCACGGCGGCTCTGGGTTTTGGCGCAACGACGGGTCGAACCTAAAAATTAAAAATAAGACTCTTGAGTTGCTTTCGACGCTCATTGTCCAGCTTTCCTGAGATTTGTTCAATTGTGTGTGAGTTCCGTTTTTCAAGCGACTGTTGCATTTTACAGAGGCTTAGCGTCTAAACAACTCCGACCCTCTGCGAACTCACACAGTTGCCGCAACCGGATTTCGCAGCGGGGACATCACTTGTCCCGATGCTGAAAAACCCAGAGATAAGCGGACATCCCGCTTACTCCTACTGGGCAAGAAAGCAATCTATACGCACAGAAATTCACCGAATGATTCTCCATAAAGACGGTTATGCTGAACTCTATGACCACAGATCAAAAGAGAGAAAATCCAGATGGCCCCTCTTTGAACATTCTTTAAACAACCTGTATCTGACACTCATGGATTTCATTCATCAGCTCAGTAT
Organism: Kiritimatiellia bacterium; assembly: GCA_041673345.1. Classification (GTDB taxonomy): domain Bacteria; phylum Verrucomicrobiota; class Kiritimatiellia; order RFP12; family UBA1067; genus M55B167. The sequence continues at coordinate 10,111 of JBAYXX010000089.1, read as the reverse complement.
GGCAAGAAAATGAGTGTAGACCCCCGATAAACTCAGCATTGCTTAGGTCTGTGACTCCGCATTGCGAAGCAAAAAAATATGTCGGGCGCTGCGAGCCCGATTCCGCATAGTAATAATTTTTCGGTCGAGCTCGTAGTGCTCGACATACTGACGGCAACAAGTTTTAAGAAGAAACATGCTTGACATAATAGCCCAGCAGGTATATACATGGAATTTGATCCTTAATCAGGACACGAGCAAAAGGGACGCAGACCAGCCCTGGTTATCAGTAACGACCTCTTCAATCGTCATACCGGTCTGGCTGTTGTCTGCCCCATAACAAATACCATCCGCAATTTTCCCTTTCATGTTCCTCTGCCGTATAACACAAAACTGACCGGCGTTGTTATGGTGGAGCAGGTGAAATCTATTGATTACAGATTCCGTAAAGTAAAAATGATTGCCAAAGCGGACAATGCGTTTCTAGACGAAGTACTCTCCCTTTTAGATGCCTGCATCTACTGATTGCATTTACCATATTCCTTTGCTCTCCCAATAAAATGCGTAAAGATGCCCAAAAACGTATCTATGTTATTAGCACTGAAAGCTTCGGGGTGAAATTGTACACTGTAAACATGATCAGAACCTATTTTTTCCATGGCCTCTACAACTCCATCCACTGATCTTGCGGTAACTTTATATCCAGGTGCCACATCCTTGACCGCCTGATGATGAAATGAATTCACGACAATACTTTCTGTACCGACCTGTTTAAAAAGAAGGGAGTTCTGCTCAACACGGACAGTATGAGTTCCATAATAATCGAGTGCTCCCTGCACATGTTTAACATTAGTTCCTTTAACCTGCGAGGGAATATCCTGATAAAGAGTTCCTCCGAAAGCCACATTAATCACCTGATGTCCCCTGCAGATACCTAGCAAGGGCATATCACGGGCCACCGCTAACCGCGCCAGCGCCATATCAAACGAATCGCGTTCCGGGGCCAGTCCCCCCAATGCGGGCAGCGGCTCCTCTCCATACCATTTCAGAGGATCAACATCTTCACCCCCGGTAAGGATTAAGGCATCAATACTGTCCAGCATACGGTTAAGTGATTCATGATTATCTGTAATGGGAAGAACCACAGGCACCCCCCCTGCTCTGAATATAGTTTTTATATAGGTCAACGGGACTGAGGTTGACACCCCTTTGCCGAACGTGGATGATAAACCAATGACAGGCTTCTGATCACCCAGCAGATAAACTGGAACCAGCAACAGAATCAACAAAAAACATGTGAGGTTTTTTTTCATAATTCAACAAGCATCCTTTTCATGTGTTACTAATCATTATAAACTGATGAAATAATATCGCTAACCCAAGCCACCGCCGACTCTCTCGGTCAGGTCAATCTCATGTCCATTTGGATCACTTATATACACCGACCGAGACTTAGGCCACTGCACGTAACCCCGCCCCACATCAACACCGTTTATCTTCAACCGCTCGAGAACAGTGTCGAATTCGTCGATCACCAGACCGAAGTGCATAATCTGCAAAGCTTCAGGGAAACGCCTTTTGTCCGCATGGAGATACATGCAGATGTATGCCGTGTCAGCCAAACCAACTATTGCCCAGGCATCATCCCCCTCATCAGAGTGGTCTTCCTTCATTTGAAATCCAAACACTCGCTCACAGAAGTCTATAGACTCCTCCAAGTTCTTGACGCGCATATTGATGTCATCATTTATTCGGTTTTTACAACTGATTATGTGATTCACAACTTGGTTCGGAATACATCTGGGGCTCGTTGACCTTTGAAAGCGGCGCGGAGGCGAGGATCCGAGGAGCTTTCCTTCCGGCGTGTGACAGCCGGACCCACAAGACGTGTCTGTTCACGTAATGCCTGTCGCTTGGACTGCCAATCCTCCCATGTCAGGCGACGATCATCTTGACATTTTGAGTTCATTTTGGACATCCTTCTTCATATTCTGCATTTCGCATAAGACATTAAACGCGGGTAATGCAGCAAGCCGTTCTGCCTCTGACCAGTCAAATGCGGCATCTTTCGATAGTCCAGATGCCATCATTTTTTTTGCTATATCATACTGTTCTTGATCACGTGATGGGTAAACAGCGGCAAGAACACGCTCAACCAGGATCATCTCCGGGGGAATCAAACTTACAGGACCATAAGGCGTTTGTAATTCCGTACATCTTTTTATTGATTCGCTTTCAAGAAGCCCCAGCATGTCAACGAATAACCCTGCGACTTTCCAGCTTCGCGGGCCACCAGCAGCTTCCAGCTTTCCCATGATTTCTTGTGACACTCGGAGTGGAATAGGGGTCAATATTTGACGGCAGAAATCAATGTCGCCGGACATGTATGCGCCTTCGGTATAAAACTCGACAGCTGAACCGCCTACCACAACAAGAGGCCAGCCAGCCTCACGAAACAAACAAGTCACAAGCCCAGCCAACTTCATTGCTTTCTCAAGTAAATCAGAGGTCTCTTCAATATCCATTAAAGCTGTTTTTATATTTTGGGTTGTCAGATTCATTGCGTTTGCTCTTAAAAAGTTAAGTTATGTTAGCAGATAGTGGAAGAACATGCAAATAGAGCTTATGCATAGCCCACGTAATTCATTAAATTTCATGTTGTGAGCTTTGCATAGAGAAAGTTTTATTATCGGCGTGCGGATGATTCTTCGTGTCACGCTTTGCGCGGATTCAGCCTCATCCAAATTAAGCGTCAAAATCCAAAGCGTTAAAACCCAGCTTTAATATGGGAGTTTGCAGAAGCAAGGTGGTTAAGGCTGACTCCCGCTTCAGCGGCCCCGATAGATAATCCTCTGTACACGTTGGGAGGAATACGAACCATAAATTTGCCGCTATACTTACGTGCTGCCAACATCATACTCCTGATAAAGGCGGCACTCTCCGCTGTGACCTGAAAATCCCGCAATCTCACCCAACTTCCCTGTCTTGACCTTCGTTTAAGGGCCTAAATCCGCATAGGAAGCAGAGGTCGGCTGCGCCTTCGGGTAAAGGCTAAAACCGCCCCATGGCAGCAAACTTCTGATATCGCTTTTCGATCAGATCACCCAGTGCCAGTTTTCTCAATTCCGCCAACTCCTTGAGAATCGCCTTCTTCACAGAGGCAACTGCGACCGTTGGTTTTTTATGCGCACCGCCAGCAGGCTCGCTGATAATGGTGTCAATTATGCCGAGTTCCAGCAGATGCTCGGCGGTTATCTTAAGCGTCTCGGCCGCCAGTGGTGCTTGCGAGCCGTCACGCCACAGAATAGAGGCGCAGCCTTCAGGCGAGATTACCGAATAAACGGCATTCTCAAGCATCAGGATCCGATCTCCAACCGCAATGCCCAGCGCACCGCCGCTGCCGCCCTCGCCGCAGACAACAACAATGATCGGAGTTTTGAGGCGGGCCATAAACTCGAGGTTATGCGCAATGGCCTCTGCCTGGCCGTTGGCCTCCGCCTCGGCGCCAGGATAGGCGCCCGGAGTGTCAACCAATGAAACCACAGGCAACTTATATTTTTCCGCCAGTGCCATCAGGCGCATGGCTTTACGGTAGCCCTCGGGGCTGGCCATGCCGAAATTGGCATCGATATTCTCCTCGACGTTGCTTCCTTTACGGTGGCCGATCAGCACCACACGCTCACCACCGATGGTTGCGAAACCGCCAATCAAGCCGCGGTCATCGCCAAACAGGCGGTCGCCATGCAGCTCGATAAAATCATCGCACATAGCTTCACAGTAGGCGGTTATATTGGGGCGTTCCGCATGGCGCGCAAGCTGCACAATCTCCCAGGCGGTCAGTTTTTTCTGTATTTTCTTAGCCATAAAAATTCCCAGTTAAAAAGTTAAAGTTCGTAGCAATTAAAATCCGGCGTAGCGCAGGATCTTTGCCAGAAAGGCCTTCATCTCCTTGCGCGGAACGATATGATCGATAAACCCGTGTGCCATTGTGTACTCCGCGGTCTGGAAATCATCGGGCAGATCCTGCTTGATTGTCTGTTCAATCACACGCCGTCCGGCAAAACCGATCAACGCCTTGGGCTCCGCGATGTTCAGGTCGCCGATCATTGCGTAACTGGCCGAGACGCCCCCGGTAGTCGGGTCGGTCAAAATAGAGAAGTAGGGCAGTCCAGCCTCTTTAACCTTGGCAATGGCCGCGCAAGTTTTGGCCATCTGCATCAATGATACAATTCCTTCGTGCATGCGGGCACCGCCTGAGGCGGAGACAATGATCAGAGGACGATGAAGGCTCACGGCCTTTTCAGCGGCAAGCAGGATCCGCTCACCAGTGCCGCTGCCAAGGCTGCCGCCCATAAAGGCGAAATCCATCACACAGAGCACCACTGCCGAGCCCTCAATGGCACAGGTGCCAGTCAAGATCGCCTCACCAAGGCCGGTTTTCTGGATCGTGGCCTTTGATTTAGCCGCATAGCTGCCGCTCGCGTCTTTGAACTTCAGCGGATCATTGACGCTCACATTGGCGTTGATCTCTTCAAAGGTGTCGGTGTCTGTCAACAGTTGGACACGTTCCCGACAGTTAAGACGCGCGTGGTGGTCACACTTGGGGCAGACTTTGCAGGCAGCCGCCCACTCTGCTTTGGCCACATAAGAGTTACACTTGGGGCAAACTACCCATAGTGCGGCGGTCGGAACCCGCAGCGGCTCTTGAGCCGGACTTTCAAACCATGCCATAATCGTTATCTCCTTAGTTGCTATAAAATCGATCTTTAGAAACGTGTTGTCGGTGGAGCAAACAATATCATAAAAATTGTCGAACTCGCAAGTCTACTGCGGGGTGCGATTCAATTTAACAGAGAATTCAATTGTAATCCGCTGCCGTCGCCGCTATTGTCGACCTGAAGCCGCTCTACTAGCGACAAAAACTATGCAATGCCGCTCATAGAGCGGCTACTACACCGAACGATAACTCTTGCATTGCGCAGTGCAACGCATGTGTAGTAGTCGCTCTATGAGCGGCATTTGCTTTTTTACGTGCCATTCAGCCCTTGATTTAGAACTTAGCGGCGGGGAGCTGGTAATGTATATGGGGTTCATTGTCTGAATTCGTCCTTGTTCCCGATTTTGAAGGGTGGATTTACTTACACCAATCATTATTAACCTGCGGCTACGGGAAGGACAACTCAACCAGATCCTTAACTTCAGACCTTTCAATGATTGTGCATATCTTGTTCGCGATAATCTCGCGAATTGTCCCCAAAGCTGAGCCACCTGTAAAATAGAACAGAGTGTCTCTCGCAAAAAAGGCCATGATGAACTCTCTTTTCAGCGAGGTCAGTGCCCTAGAATTTTCCCAGTTCATGCCATTTCCCTATGATGTATTGCCAAAAAGCTTTTCTGCAATCTTCACTTTCATAATTTGCAAGTAAGACACGCATTGGCCGGCGATTTTCAATCTGCGGGGTGAGGCAGAATTATATCGGTTCGTCAATCCAGAAAGAATGAGGTGGATGAACGTCTGGAAGCTAAACAATAGGCTTAACTGGTGCTGGAGGACATACTTATATTGCAAAAAAAGTAAATCCGCCGTTACACGGTGGTTTATTGCACCGATTAGCAGGTGACTCCACACCCCTGTAAATATGGTTAATTGTTTTTCCAACTGCTATTTTTTATTTTGGGGTTTGGCCCAATAGTGCCCTCAATTCGACAGCACAACTCGATAATACCTGATAATAACGTTATGACACATTCGTTAAACATCGATTTCCGAGGCCAAAATGACGCTCTAAGGACCAAAAAACGATGTTTTTTTACTGTAAGTAATTGTCAGTCAGGCCATTACAGAAGCTAAGCGTCAAAACATGCAGAAAGATTGCTGGCAATGAATAAAATTCACATAAGGGTTATTTGTGTCTTGACCTCCGACTATAATGGATGACCTCCGACTATAATGGATGACCTCCAACGAGCCCTCGGGGTATAGTTTTATAAATTTGTTTTCGCTTTTTTTCCTTTTAAGCCTCTCAAACGTTTATATTTTATGATATGTTAACTATTTGCAACTAAAGCAGCTTTAATAAATTTTCGTCTTACTGCGCAGATGTCAAGCAAATTACGTCATTTTACACTAAGATGTTATGTTAGGCTGTGAACATAAACAAGATAGCTGGCCCAATGGTCGAAGCATGGGCGTGTGAGAAATTCCATGCAGTAATGGAGGACGAGGCAAACAAGTATTGCCTTATCAATGTCGAGGCACAGCAGCGGCTCGGAATGTCAGACGTTATCCTCCAGTTCAAAAAAAAGCGAAAGGTCGAAACTGGGGTCACAGCGGAGGTCGACGTCAAGGCCACGTCAGAGGACTTTGCCTCAAGCGGAAAATCGCCTAACATTACTTCGTTCAAGCGAATCAGATCTGCATACGTCGGAGACCCAGACTACATATTCATTATCCTCTCCTTAAAGCATAAGGTATACTCCACGAAGAACAAAAAGACAGGACTAGTCGATGGAATTATGGAAATAGTAGCACATAATGCCTATGACTTGAAGCTGCTCTCTAGTTCAGACATCAGTTACAATCCCGCACTTGGAACCGGACAAATTCAAGTCAGAGACATTCACTACGTAACGCTAGTAGAGCGTTCAACTTGGGAATTTTGCCAGTTGCTTGACAAAAAATTCATGAATTCACGCAATGGCTTTGATCAGTGGCTTACACTTGCCACTAAGAACGGATGGATTAAGACAGATGAATAACATCGACATAGTCATCGGTGATGCACTCAATGAATTGACGAAGATTAACGCATCCTCAGTCGATCTCGTGATTGCTGACCCACCCTACAATCTAGGAAAGGACTATGGAAACAATCATGATGTCAAAGGCTTCGATGAATACCTAAAGTTTTCCCGAGGCTGGCTAGGAGAAGCCCGCCGGATTCTGAAACCAACGGGAACCATCTATGTCTTTATGGGCTTCCGGTTCATTTCATATCTTTATGACATTCTTGACCGAGATCTCCAGATGTTCTTTAACTCCTGGATCGTCTGGCATTACACTCAGGGAATGGGAAAGACAAAGGGGTTCTCCCCAAGACATGACGACATCCTCATGTTCACCAAGGGGAAGAAAGCTAAATTCAATCTCGATGCAGTTCGCGTCCCTCAGAAGTTCTACCGAGAGAGAAATAACATGCGCGGAGCTAACCCAGGAGACGTTTGGGAGTTCTCACACGTACACTACTGCAACGGGAACCGACAGGATCATCCGACTCAGAAGCCGGAAGGCCTTATAGAGCGTATGGTTCTCGCATCGTCGGATGAGGGTGATCTTGTTGTTGATCCTTTTTCTGGAAGCGGCACAACTCTACGCGTGTGCCAACAGTTGAATCGCAATGCAATCGGTATTGAGATTAATCCTGACTACGTAATTCTGACAAGAGGCCGACTAGGGGTACCATTCTCAGGTTTTGACAGTGTTGATCCTCGTATGGCGCGAGTTCCACGTGACCTTCGTCAACCTGACCTCAGAGAGGAATACCTCGACAACCACAGACAGTGGTTTCTCGCGAACCACGAGGATGCTGCTCAGAAGTTTGAGAACTCAGTCTCGTCAATGTATGGACCACAAAAAATGGAGTCATTAAGGCAGCTCACCTTGTTTGAGGAACGAAAAAAATACAAAGATTATGATAAAGATTAAGATTGGTTCTCATAGGCTTCAACAATTTATTTCTCTTTCTTTGTCTAGTTTCATTGTAATCCCACTCATATTTCACGCAATAATTGTACATTTATTGTGCGTACAGATCATGATTGGGTTCCTGGCACCGCCAGCGAATTCCCCGCTCATTTTGCTCCGCTTGTCACGTTCATAAGACAACTACTAGAACTTTAAAACATTGACCAACCGGTTTGCCTTACGTCCGGCAATTTCTGAAAGATTGCTGGGGCTCCCAAGTTCCCATGAAACCCTTGCGCCTGCTCTCACTGAGTAGGTTTCAACAAAAAATTTCAAATTCGATTTACCTCATCTCATTATTCCCTTTCTATGGATTTATCTTGGCGCAATTGTGGCTTGATCCCATGTGACGTAAATTGTAGAATACCGTACTTGACTAAGTCATAGACCAAGTGTATGGTAGAGATATATTTACTGGAGAAAATTATGATATCCGTTAATGTATATGAGGCTAAAACGCATTTATCGAGACTGCTTGCAAAAGTAGAATCTGGTGACCAAATAATCATATCCAGAGCTATTCGAAACAGGGAAAATCAACTCTATTTTTCGGCGGCCAGCTCGTGGAAAATAGCGATTAAATACAGACTATGCAAACTGCCCTTACCGATGAACCCCTCTGAATATGTTATTTCCCGTATGAACTCCTGTGGCTTTTCACATTTATCAATTAATCATCCCATGGCTGGAAGTGGAACAGACCCTATGGGCAGAAGAAACGCTGCTCGTTACTCTGTTTCAACACGTCCCTTAAAAAATTCACCGAACCACTCAAGGTGCAGCCGACGTTCTGTTAACAACACTGGACTTCGGCTATTTGACTATGGGCCAGGAACCACCAATACGCCCAGCATGAAATTGAATGCTCTGATTTTTCAATTCCTTAACCAGAAAATCCACATCGCCCTTAAACAATTCTCCGGCCATACTTACAATACACGTAGAGGCAAGTGACGCTTCCGTATCGTGAAACAGGTCGATATCGCGTGACAGGCGGGCCGACGAAATCAGCTGTGACAGCCATTTTTTTAATCTTTCTGCTCGCTGATACGCCGCACGGTCGCCATAACGCTCAATCAGCACCAATGTTTGCAAAGCTTCTTTCGGCGTAGTCGGAAAAAACCCAGGCTTTAAGAACCAAAGACACCTGTCCCTGTATTCATCAACCAACTGATTGATCTCATCGAAAGCTAAATTTTGCATAATTGAATGGTACTAACTCTGCCGCTCGGAGTCAATCCGTAACTTCGGTAGATAGTAATTTCCGCCCGGGTACCGGCGGACATACTGGACGCAACATAGTATATCCGCCGGTATCCGGTGGATGATTGCATAACAAGCCGCCAGAAGGGCGATTGAGGTGGCGGTCAGCGGAGACACCAATATATTCACTAAGCCTGCCAACACAATACCATGAAGGTGCTGGGATCATCCATTATAGTCGGAGGTCTTGAATTAGTCGTTTAGGCTCCATAGGGGTGATAATAGTAAGGCTAGTTGTAGCTCATACGACATATGTCAGTTCGATTTCGCTTAAGCTATGGCAAGTTTTTTGATTTTCAGGTTAGCAGTTCTCTTTTTAGCTTTGTAGAGATCATATTGTATCTGCTGGTTCAGCCAGCTTTCCGGAGATGTGTCGAAAGCTTTGCCTAAACGAATGGCCATTTCCGGCGTAATACCTGTTCTGCCATTTATAATCGCGGACAAAGTTTTGCGGGAAACATCAAGCCCTTTTGCCGCCTCTGTTATCGTGATCCCCAGCGGTTCAATGCATAGTTCTTTAATAATCTCTCCCGGATGAGGTGGATCAAACATTTTCATAAAATACTCCTAATTAATGATAATCTTCATAATTAACATCCATTGTATCAACACCATGGAAGGCAAAGGTAATTCTCCAGTTGCCACTCACGCTTACAGCCCAGCTCCCTTTTCTAGTGCCCTTCAATTCGTGCAGTTGTAATCCCGGCAGATTCATGTCCTGATGGCAAGTGGATGCATTCAGACGGGCTAGTATAAGTTTAATGCGTCTTTCATGCTTTGCCTGGATGCCAGCTTTTGAACCTTTTGTGAAAAATCGCTCCAGACCATGATGCCTGAATTTTCTAATCATTAAAACAGTATAACGCGTAACGTTTCAGGTGTCAAACCTGAAAATTAAAAATAATGGAAATTTATTACCGTATAACCGTCAAAATCATTGTTGTCCACCGCATAGCGGAGGATATACTTATATACAAAAAAAGTAAATCCGCCGTTACACCAGCAGTTCTAATTTTGACTTAACTTTGATCCACGGCATACCTGATTGTACTCTGGCTGTTATTGATTCGCATGGATACATGCGGGAAATGTCATGCGGTTGACTTTCGCATCTCTGCGGACTGC
>JBAYXX010000088.1:0-17394 GCA_041673345.1 Kiritimatiellia bacterium | reverse complement strand
ATGAGCGACACATGCAACACGATGCAATGCCGCTCGCAGAGCGGCTACTACACGATCGGCAAGGTTTGCGATCGGCTTGCATTTCAAAGTGCTGTGCAAGTGTAGTAGTCGCTCTATGAGCGACACCGAACGACAAGACTTGTAAGCCGGCGTGTATTTCAAAGTGCAGCGCGTGTAGTAGTCGCTCTATGAGCGACCCATGCAACACGATGCAATGCCGCTCGCAGAGCGGCTACTACACGATCGGCAAGGTTTGCGATCGACGCGCAATTCGCTCTGGGAAGCAGTGTAGCCGGGGGCGTGACCGCTGGTGGTGTTTTTTTATTACGGAGGCACGCAGAGCTTAGCGCGCTGCAGCCGCAATCAGTTTTTGACAGGATTACATGATTAACATGATTGCTTGATAAAAAAATTAATAAATGGGTGTTAGCAACATCAAGGAGAGCAGATATTATCAGAGCTAAGATAGAGCGCAGATGCGCGTTACAGCGATCTTCCAGACGCGGGCCAACCCGCGCCTGGCGGAGCGTGGGCGCGAGGTGCGGAGTACAGCGGGGCTCAGCGCTGATCATCGCGCTCTGGACGATCAGTCTGCTGAGCATCCTGGTGATGTCCTTTGCGCTGGATGCCACGATCGAGGGACGTATCAGCACCTATGTGCGCCAGCGGCGGCGGGTAGATTATTTGACCCAGTCCGGGATAGCAATTGCCGAGATGTTGCTGGAGAAGAGGAACAGTGTTAGCAGCACCTCCCTGGCGGATGAAAACGAGGACCGATGGAAGGCACCAGCGCTGCGGCTCAAGCGCGGTCAGAGCGCGGTGATCGATGAGACCATTGAGGATGGGGTGGTGCATGTTGAGATCATCCCTGAGGAGGCGCGCTGGAATATCAACCTGCTGGTGGGTTCCAAATATGATGAGGTGTGGGAGCAGATCTTTACCAATGCTGGAATTCCGCAGGAGTATTTTTCTCGGCTGATCGAGTGCTGGCATGATTGGGTGGATGAAGATAGCATCCCGGGCAGGGATGGGGCTGAGGATGATTATTATGCGACCTTGGATCCGCCCTATAAGGCCAGAAACCGACAGATTGATACGGTTGATGAGCTGCTGCTGATCAAGAACTTTAACAATGCGATTCTAAATGGTGGGATTCTGAACCCGGAAGAGGAGAGTAAAGAGCTACAAATACACGTCAAAGGAATAAAGGAATTGTTTACAACCTACGGGGATGGTAAGATAAACGTTAATTCAGCACCAATGGAGGTTCTGATGACAGTGCCCAAGATCGACGAGATCACAGCGGGTGCCATTATTGAAGAGCGTGAGGGTTTGAATGCAGGGCTCTCAACGCTGGGACGTTCTAGTTTAGGGCGATCAGCTGTAACGACCCGGCGTTCATCGGGTGGTGCGGCCGTGGGAGAAGAGGAAGAGGATTATTCATTTAAATCCCCTGGCGATTTTATGTCGCGTATCCCTGGTTTGGAAACCGATGTATCGCAGTATGTTGACACACAGGCCAAGACCTTCCGGCTTGTGATTGAGGGACGGGCGGCTGGTGTCACCCATAAGATACAGGCAATTGCGGAATTTGATGGAAAGACGGTACGGTATCTCCAATGGAGGGAAGATCCCTGAGATTGATTTATGACAAAACCTGATGTTATAGCGCTGATGGTGAGTGATAACGCACTTTACGGTGTGCGTTACTCCCCGAGAGGCAGTGCCGGTCTAACAAGAACCGGCGGCGGTGTGTGGTCTCTAGCAGAGCAGGCCCCGGCTCCTGATGCGCTGGAGGTGCTGCCCGAGGTTGAGGATGTTGAGGAAACACCTCTAATGCGGGCGGTCAAAGCGGCCAAGCGTGAGTTGGGCGGACGCGAGGTGGTGCTCGCATTTCCTCTTTCGCGGTTACTGGTGCGTATCTTGAAGTTGCCGGTGGCAATGCGCGACGACCTGGCCGAGGCGGTGCATTTGCAGATGGATAAGATCTCCCCCTTTGATGAGGGTGGATACTCCACCGGGTATGAGGTGCTCAGCGAGGCTGAGGATAACCTTTGGGTGCTTGCCGCTGCCATGCCCTCTGCGGCGTTTGACGCGGTTAACGGGCCGTTGACCGAGGTTGGCTGGAAAGTGGTGCGCACCGATATCGGGATTCTGGGGTGGCTGCGCCATTTATGCGGACCATTTAAGCTGGGAAGTCCCGGCCGGCGGGTGGTGTTGGTGCATTTCCATGAGGACTGGATGCTGATGGTCATGAACCATGGCACCCTAGTGCTGGCTCGCTCATTTAAAAATATCAGCAGCTACGATGCGCTGGTGCGTGAGTTGACGCTCTCGGTGCTCAATGTTGAGATCGATGCCGGGCCGCTGGCGATAGTTGAATTGCTGGTGGTGGCGGAAGAACGCCCTGATGAGCAGCTCTTCACTAAGCTGCATGCGCTGCTGGGAGTTAACCCGGAGTTCAAAGAGTTTCCGTCGCTGGATGGCGGTGTCATGGGCGTGGCGCTGCGCAGTGTTGAGCAGGGTGTGATTGACCTAACCCCGCCTTATTGGAAGCTGACACTCAGGGAGGGAGCTGTGCGCCGACGGATAATCTTAGCCGCAGCCGCGGCGGGTATTATCTGGCTGCTGCTTATGGGCGCACTTTTTTCTGGCCCGATTGTTTACAAGCAGTTGACTAAGGCAGTTACGAGTAAATCTAAGGCCCACTACGCACAATACAAGAGTGTGGCTGACACCCGTAAACGGGTCAACCTGATTCTATCTTACACCAACCGCGAATACTCTCCGCTGGAGATGCTGAGGGTTGTTTCCGGCTATCTACCGCAGGGGATCACGCTAACAGGATTCAATTTCAAGAAGGGTGATGGGATCAGGATCTCCGGTGATGCTGATCAGCCGACTTTAGTCTACCAGTTTAAAGACGCGGTTACCGCTGATCCTCTGTTTGAGACGGTGACTCTGACCGGACCCTCCGCCAGCCGTGATAAACACAAGTTTGAAGTGAACGCGGTCTTCAAAGGAGGTGACGAGCTATGAGCACTGTTAGCTCCAAAGAAAAAAATATGCTGATCGTGACCGCAGTGGTGGTGCTCTACGCTGTGGCGGCCCTGCTTTACAAGGACCAGAGGGCTAGCTGGGATAAACAGGAGCGTATCTACACAACCGCCCAAAGAAAGTATGCTGAGGAGTGCGCTCTGATCGCCGCCAAAGAGGAGTGGAATGAAAAATATACCCAGATGTGCTCCCTGATGCCGGTCTTTCCCTATGACAAGGATGTCGATACCCATTGGCTGAATATGATGGACACCGTCGCATCGCAAAAAGCGCTGAGTATCTCGCGCCGCCAAACCGGCAAAGAGGAGGAGGTCGGCGATGTTTATGAGCTCCCGATTGACTGCAAAAACTGGGACGGCACACTTGAGGCACTGGTCACCTTTCTCTATGGCCTGCGCGAGGAGGGGGCCATGGTGGAGGTGCGCCAATTATTTATCAGACCTGGGAGCGCGCCTGGCCTTTTGAAGGGCACCTTCAGTCTGCACTGCGCCTACATGCGCGGGGATGTGGTGGAGAGCGAGGTGGTTGCCGCGCCACCTGCGCAAACAGCAAGCAGGGGCGGCAGCGGTGGGGGCGAGCCCCGGGTTGCGGTTGAAGCAGTGGCGCCGATGGCTGCCAATATTTCGGAGGAGTCCGCTGAGGAAGAGGCACCAATAGAAGAGGAGCCTGCTCCCGTAATAGATACTCCCGCGCCTGTAGTGGAAGATCCTAACGCAGCCGCCAACGAGGCGGCCCGCGAACAAGAGGCAGTGGATGCGGCTTTGAAGGTGCTGAGGCAATAGCGATAAGGATTTCCCCATCCTAATCACAATCCTAATCGTAATCCTAATCAGATAACGAAGGCTAGGATGGTGCGAAAAAGATTAAGATTGAGATTAAGATTGCGATTATGATAAAGATTATGATTATGCTTAGGACTGGTTCCCTTACAACATAATTTTAAGGACCACCAAGAATTTCAAGGAAGAGTTTATGAAAAAAATTCACGATTATATGATTATCACAGGGATCACCCTGGTTGTTGCTCTGGGCATAGTGCTGGCGTATGCGCAGGCCCCTGAGCCCATATTAGCTGAGCCAGAGCAGGAGGCGCCTGCACCGCAGGTTGATGCGCCAGTGGTTGCGGAAGCAGCTGCTGAGCCAGCCGAGGCCGCGCCCGAGGCGGCTGCACCGGCACCCCCGGCAGAACCTGCTACAGCGCGTCCTGCGGCCCCGCAGCCCGGTGGCGCGGCGGGTAACAGAGCACTTAACCGCCTGCGTGCTCAACCGACGGCAGCACCGCACGTTGGTGGTGCGACAGCTCCCGCAGCACAGAACCCCGTGCGCATGATCCGCCCCACCACCACTGCGCGCGACCTTGCGCCTGATGCGGTGGCAGGGGTGATTGAGCCCAGTGAGGGTGCCGGGACAGGCACCCAAGCTCCGCCTGGGTTGAAGTTTAATAGCACTGCCGTTGATATTGTGCTCATGGCCTATGCTGAAGAGACCGGCAAAACCCTGCTGATGGCCCCGGATGTGCCCAAAGCCAATATCACTCTCAACAGCCAGCCTGGGATTATCCTCAGCCGCGATGAGTTTATCGAGGCCATCGAAGTCGTTCTCAGCATGAACGGCATTGTGCTTGAGCCGTATGGCGATAAGTTTGTTAAGGTGTTGGCGCGTAAGACCGTGCGTACCGATGGCATCAAGATTGTGATGACACCGCCGGAGGGCGGCCACCCTGAGAAGAGCCAGGTTGTCAGCCAGATGATCCGCCCTAAATACATTGCAATTGAAGAGGCTAAGAAGGCGATTGAGGGTTTTAAAAAGCCGGATGGCATGATCCAAACCTTTGAGCGCACCAACAGCCTGTTGGTCACCGATACTCAGGAGAATGTCAACCGCATGCTTGAGATTATCCTCTTCATTGATCAGCCGATCTCCGTGACCGAGGATGTGCATGTGGTTGCAATCAACTTTGCCAAGGCCGAGGATATCAAGAAGCGGATTGAAGAGCTGGTGGCTGAGTCGCAGAAGGCGACGGCCAAGGACGAGGTTGTTTCCAAGCCCTCCGGTTCTCCGGGCATCGTTAAAACCGCTGGAGCATCATCCATTGCTGAGCGTTTGTCGCGCCTGCGTTCTCCGCAGCCTACGCCGCAGCCGGCGACTCCCAATGAGGCGCTGGACACCCTGATCAGCGATGCTGACCGCGGTATGATCCGCGGCAAGGTGCAGATTATCGCAGATGAGCGCACCAACAAGCTGATTATCATTACCAACAAAGACAACATGGCCTTTTTTGAGCGCATCATTACTGTACTGGATGTTGAGACTGCCCCAGACGTTAAGGTGGAGGTTCTGCGTCTGGAGTACGCTGATGCTGAAGAGGTCTCCACCATGCTGAACGACCTGATCGGCAACTCCACCTCCAAGAAGGAGGATAGCAGCACTCCTGCGGGCAAGGCCCCGGCTGGCTCTGCTGCCACACGCAGCACCTCGCTGGCCGAGGCTGCCGCCCGCGGCGCAGCGGCCTCGGATTCCGCCCCCGGCGTCTCAAAGCTGGGGCAGCTGAGCAAGGAGAGCATCAAGATTCTGGCTGACAAACGCACCAACGCGATTGTGATGATGGGCAGTATCGGCGATCTGGCGGCCATCATGACAATTATTAAAAGTATGGACATCAAGCTCTCACAGGTGCTGATTGAAACCGTGGTGCTCGAGGTTAGCTTGGGCGATAAGTTTGAAACAGGCATTAACTGGGTCAGGCGGATTAATGATGGCAATGATTTCCGCTACACGCTTGGTGGCGGCAGTGTAAAGAAGCCGGGAACAGCCGATCTCTTCGGTCTCGGTGCCGCCGTGGGGACGCAGGTTGTTAATGCGGTTGCAGGTAGCTACCTTGGAAGCATGGGCAACCCTGTTTCAGGACTTGAATACTTTATGACCTTCAAGAACCTGAAGCTGGATGCGGTGATCAAAGCCTCGCAGAGCGATAGTCGCACTCGAATTTTAAGTTCACCTGTGCTGCTCACAGTTGACAACAAAGAGGCCACAATTGAGGCCACGGATTTACAATATATGTTCAAAGGTATGCGCTATATGGGGGGGTATGGCAATCAGGGCGGTACTTACGAGCCTGACGTCGAACAGCGCGATGTGGGCTTAACGGTTAAAGTTACCCCGCGCATCAACCCCAATGGCAATGTAATCTTAACCATTGAAGAGACCTTTGAAAATATCGGTCCTAAACAAGAAATTAAGACAGGTGAGTTTTGGCCAACCGTTACAACGCGCAAGCTCAGCGCGGATGTCTCAGTTGGCAATGGCGAAACCGTAATTCTGGGAGGTTTGGTCAAAACAACTAAGGACGAATCTAAGGCTGGCATTCCAATCTTGAAGGATATCCCTTATATCGGCAAATATCTCTTTGGATCAACCAGCAAGGAAGAAAAGCGTTCCGAGATGCTTGTGTTTTTAACGCCGTATGTGATCGATGATCCTGAAAAAATGCGCAATGAGACCCGCCGTCGCAAGGATTACGTTGATGCCACTGATATCTGGACTAAGGGCTGGTCTGACTCGGAGCTGGCTGATCCTGTGCCTGCCAAGGAGATGGCACAGCGCTTGGAACGAAAAAAAGCACTGGAGAAAAGCTGGCAGGAGTATGGCGATGCCTTGGAGGCCAGCAATGAGGCGGAAATCAGGATCAGGGCGGAGCGTGAAAAGGCGCTGCGTACCCTTAAAGGCGAGTCAGCAGAGGCCAGCGTTGCTCCGCCCTCGGTCGGATTGATGCTGGTGCAGGAGAGTGTGGAGAGTCCCATGAGTGATGCTGAGAATGAACTCACGCCGCCGATGGAAGAAGATCTAGGCGTGGAGCCTCAAAGGCCCGTTATTGAAGAGAAGCGCTCCTCATGGTTTAAGAGATTATTTGAGTAGCGTCCCGTAGAAACGCTTAGGCTTAGTGGTTATGAGTCAGCTGCTGCAGTAAAAACGCTGCGCATGTGGAGAAACGAAAGCAACTTTTCAATAACCAGCCAGAGAACAAAGAGCACGCTGAAGCGTGAACAACAAACGGCTGCTACGTAAGGTTTGTTGTCCAGCCTTTCTTTGTCACGCCGTAGCCTTGGCGAAGGAGGAAGGCTGTTTCAAAGTGGGTTATTGAGAAGTTACCTTGAAAGTGATAACGAAGTAGTGCAAGCATCCTGCTTGCAGATTACGATTGAAATCGTCCACCAGCATTGTCGCCGCCATTGTCAGTGCGCCACAAGGAAAACACCAAATTTAACAAGATTTACTTGATAAATTATCTCTCACAGAGTCGCCGAGGACACAGAGATAAAAAGTATACACTCTGAGAACTCTGTGCTTCCAGTGTCAGGGCGTAGCCCCGCTTGCGGGCGAAGACTGATGTGAGAGACAGAAATTGAGAGCTAAAATTTTTTGAAAGAAAATTTCGAGAAGCAAAGGTTAAGGAATATGAATAAAGTTGAGTTGTTGGGACGCTGGACCCGCGAGAAATCAGAGGATCTCTATGGCATCAAGACCTGGGGCAGCCGTTATTTTTCGATCTCTGATAAGGGCGAGGTTCTGATCAACCCCTATCCAGGGATTGAATCGGCGGTCAGTCTGATGGACATTGTTTCAGGGGTCAAGGAGCGCGGGCTGGATATGCCGGTGCTGCTGCGCTTTGAGAATGTGCTGGATGCGCAGATCGCATACCTGAATGACTCGTTTAATGATGCCATTAAAAGCATGGACTACAAGGGACGCTATCAGGGTGTCTATCCGATTAAAGTTAACCAGCAGCAGCAGGTGGTGCATGAGGTGACGAAGTTCGGCCAGCGATACCACCACGGACTTGAGGTTGGCAGTAAACCCGAGTTGATCGCTGCCCTTTCAGAGATGAAGGATAAAGAGGCCTGCCTGGTCTGCAACGGCTACAAGGATGAAGAGTTTATTGATCTGGGTCTCTACGCTATCAAGCTGGGGTTCAAATGTTTTTTTGTGATTGAGATCCCCGGTGAGCTGGAGCTGATCTTAGAGCGCGCTAAAGAGCTGAATGTCACGCCGAATATCGGGGTCAGAATCAAGCTCTCCTCCAAGGCCGGTGGACACTGGACCGAATCGGGCGGAGACCGCAGCATCTTTGGCCTGAACATGTCGCAGGTGATTGAGATTGTTGATGTTCTCAAAGCCAAAAACATGCTCAGCACCCTCAAGATGTTACACTATCACCTCGGCTCCCAGGTCCCCAATATCCGCGATATCCGCACCGCCGTGGGAGAGGCTGCTCGGGTTTACGCCGAGCTGGTCAAAGAGGGTGCTCAGATGGGTTATCTGGATCTGGGCGGCGGCTTGGCGGTTGACTATGATGGCTCCAACACCAACTACACCAACAGCAGCAACTACAGCGTCCCGGAGTACTGCATCGACGTGATTGAGGGTGTTATGAGTGTGATGGACGACAGCGAGATCGAGCATCCCGTAATTATCACCGAGTCTGGACGGGCGCTGGTGGCTTATTACTCAGTGCTGCTCTTTAATGTGTTGGATGTCGCCACCTTTGAAGAGCACGAAGTTCCCGAAATCCTGAGCGAGGAGATGGCCGCACCGATTCACAGTCTGCATGAGGTCAATAAAAGCATCAACCTGCGCAACCTGCAGGAGTGCTATAACGACGCCCTCTACTATCGTGACAGCATCCGCGACATGTTCAACCATGGCAACATCAGCCTGCGGGATAAGGCGATCTCAGAAAAAATCTTCTGGAATACCATCTACGAGATTGTACAGAAAAAACGGGAGTTGAAGGTTGTGCCCGCCGCACTGGTTGACCTAGAAACCGTTATCGCCGATATTTACTATGGCAATTTTTCGGTTTTCCAGTCGATTCCCGACTGCTGGGCGATTGATCAGCTCTTTCCTGTGATGCCGATTCACCGCTTATTGGAGGTGCCTTCGCGCGAAAGCGTGATTGCCGATATCACCTGCGACTGCGATGGCAAAATCAACAAGTTCATCGATGCGCAGGGCATTAAAAAAACGCTGGCCCTGCACCCGTTGGAAGAGAACCACGACTACTACCTCGGAGTCTTTTTGGTGGGAGCCTACCAGGAAACCCTTGGTGACCTGCACAATCTCTTTGGTGACACTAATGTGGTCAGCATCCGGCTGAATGAGGACGGGACGCATGATATTGTGAACGAGATTCGCGGTGACAGCGTGGATGACGTGCTTGGCTATGTTGAGTACGATACCAATGAGATGAAAGCCAACTACCGCAAGACCGCAGAAGACGCTGTGAAAAAAGGGCTGATCACCGCCAAAGAACGGCGCGAGATCCTCTCGGCCTATGAGGCTGGTCTGCGGGGCTATACCTACTACGAGCGTTGAGTTGTTATGGCGCAGGTGTCGTCAACCAGAGTATCGTCGCCGCCTGTTTGCGTGTAACGCACAGGCAGACAAACGGTTTTTAGACAGGATAACAGGATTAACTTAATAAATCATCTCTCACGGAGTCGCAGAGGGCACAGAGAGTAGTAGCAGTATATTCCTCTGAACTCTTCGCAGCTCTGCGAGAAGTATTTTTAAGGTAAAAAATCTTAGAGGTGAAAAAATGTGGAAAACCTGGGAACGCCGGGCACCAACTTTACGCCTTTGAACCTTTGCGGGGGAAACTCTGAAAAGACTCTGAGACCTCTGTGCCTCTGTGAGAGATAAAATATTATGTTAAAAGATAACACACCGATGATACATGAGGGGATTCGCACTGCCTACGCTGAGAGCGATGTGGTGGTGTTTGGTATCCCATTTGACGGCACGACCTCATTCCGTCCGGGAACTAGGTTTGGTCCGCAGGCGGTGCGTCAAGAGCTGGATGGGCTCGAGACCTACAGCCCCTACCTGGATCGTGATCTGTTGGATTGCAAAGTTTGCGACCTAGGTGACATCGCGCTGCCCTTTGGCAATACCACCCGGGCAATGGAGCTGATCTGGCAAGAGGCGCGTGCCTTGGTCCAGGATGGCAAGAAAACGCTGGCCATCGGCGGGGAACACCTGATTTCGCTACCGGTGATCAAAGCGTGGCTGGAAAAATATCCTGATTTGCAGATTGTGCACTTCGATGCGCACGCTGATCTGCGGGATGATTATCTCGGGGAGAAGCTATCGCACGCCTCGGTTATGCGGCGCGTCTTTGAGAGTTTGCGCTCGGGACGGATCTGGCAGTTTGGCATCCGCTCCGGCACCAAGGCGGAGTTTGAGTTTGCCGCTGAAAACACGGTCATGCAGCGCTTTGATCTGGCGGGAGTCGAGGAGCTGCCCTATGTGCTGGGCACTGGGCCGGTTTACCTCTCGATCGATCTGGATGTCTTGGACCCCTCGGTTTTCGGTGGCACTGGCACCCCTGAGCCAGGTGGGGTGACCTTTAAGGAGCTGATGGCAGCGATGGCTGTGCTGGCGCAGCTCAATGTGGTGGGCGGAGATGTGGTTGAACTCGCTCCGCACTACGACCACAGCGGCGTTTCAACTGCAGTGGCCTGCAAGGTGCTACGTGAATTGTCCTTGATTCTAGCCAAATGAGTGTTTTGGCAGAATAATGATTATTCTGCAATTATTTAAAAGGAGAGAAAATGAGAAAAACAATGATGATTGGTGCTGGCGGAGTAGCCAGCGTAGTGGCGCACAAGTGCTGCCAGAACCCAGATGTATTTCAAGAGCTGATGATCGCCAGTCGCACTAAATCCAAGTGCGATGCGCTCAAAGCGCAGCTGGATGGTGGCCGTACAGTTGTGCACACTGCGCAGGTTGATGCTGATAACACCGCTGAGTTGATCGCGCTGATCAATGATTTCAAGCCTGAGCTGGTGATCAACGTGGCACTGCCATATCAGGATTTAACTATCATGGATGCCTGTCTGGCAACTGGCACCCACTATCTTGACACCGCCAACTATGAGCCGCCAGATGTGCCGAAGTTCGAGTATAAATGGCAGTGGGCTTACCGCGAGCGCTTTAAAAAGGCGGGTCTGACCGCGATCCTTGGCTGCGGCTTTGATCCTGGTGTGACCGGCGTTTTTAGTGCCTATGCCATGAAGCACTACTTTGATGAGATTCACTTCATTGACATTCTGGATGCCAATGGCGGCGATCACGGCTATCCCTTTGCCACCAACTTTAATCCGGAGATCAATATCCGCGAGATCACCGCCAAGGGTCGCTACTGGGAGGAGGGTGAGTGGATTGAGACCGAGCCGCTCGAGATCAAGCGGGTCTTTGACTTTGATGAGATTGGAGAGAAGGATGCCTATCTGCTCTATCACGAAGAGCTGGAGTCGCTGGTGGACAACATTAAAGGACTCAAACGGATTCGTTTCTTTATGACCTTTGGCCAGAGCTATATCAACCACTTGACTGTGCTGCAGAATGTCGGCATGACCTCGATTGAGCCGGTTGAGTTTGATGGCAAGTTGATCCAGCCCTTGCAGTTCTTGAAAGCGGTACTACCTGACCCAGCCTCGCTGGGGCCGCGCACCAAGGGCAAAACCAATATCGGGTGTATCTTCCAGGGTGTTAAAGATGGCAAGCCGGTGAATTACTATGTCTACAACATCTGCGATCATGAGGCTTGCTACAGGGAGGTTGGCTCGCAGGCCATCTCCTACACCACCGGAGTCCCGGCTATGATTGGAGCCAAACTGCTGCTGGAAGGCAAGTGGAAAAAGCCCGGTGTGTACAATGTGGAGGAGTTTGATCCCGATCCATTTATGGCCGAGCTAAATAAGCAGGGTCTGCCATGGAGAGAGGATTTTAATCCAGCACTGGTGGATTAAAATCGGTAAGCAAAAAACAAGGTAAAAAATGAATGGTAAAAAATGGATACGCAGATAACAGGTTAGATGTGTTGTGATGCCGGTTACCGTTGATCATGAATTTGTGTGCATGTCGCAGGATCAGTTTGCTGCTGTAGCTTATGAGCTAATGAATCTCGCATTTCAAATACATCATGAGCTGGGGCCGCTTTTCGATGAAAAGGTATACCAAAAAGCACTTGCTTCTCGCATCAAGGGCATTCAGACAGAAGTCAGGATTGATGTTAAATTTCGAGATTTTCGCAAAACATTTTTCATAGATATTGTAGCCGCATCAGGTGCCATATTTGAATTAAAAACAGTGGAGCGTTTAAACTCTAAACACAGAGGACAGTTGTTAAACTACTTGTTGCTGACAGGCCAAAAACACGGCAAATTGATAAATTTTAGATCACAACATATTCAACACGAGTTTGTGAATTCACCTGTATGCGCTGCAAAGCGTTTCAAGTTTTCCGTTGATGACTCCCGATGGTTTGCTACAGATGGATTTGGTGTTGCAGAGAAGATGTTAGTGGTTGAGCTACTCAGTGAATGGGGAACAGGGTTATCGCGGAGGTTGTATGAGGAGGCAATTGTTCATCTTTGCTGTGGTACTCAAAATGCATTGTCGGACGTTGATGTTGCTCTTGATGGGGTTGTCATAGCAAAGCAACAGATGTTGTTGTGTGCAAAGCGGAGTGCGTTAAGAGTTACATCATTTGATCATGGGTCAGGGGGCTATTCTAATGATTTGACCCGGCTCATCAAACGTACTGACATAGATCACGTTCAGTGGGTTAATATAGATCTAGGAGTTCTTTCTTTTACTACGCTTGGCTGAACAGGCAAATTTTGAATATTTTATTTTTTACCTTAACATTTTTTACCTTAACATTTTTTACCTTAACATTTTTTACCTTAACATTTTTTACCTTAACATTTTTTACCTTAACATTTTTTACCTTAACATTTTAACCTTATTGTTTTTTGGAGAGTTATGACTAAAGCAGATACCAATTTACTAAAGAGCATCCCAACCCCGGCGTATGTTCTCGATCAGCGCCTGCTGCGCAGGAACCTGACCACCCTGAAGCGTGTTCAGGATGAGACCGGGTGCAAGATACTGCTGGCGCTCAAGGGATTTTCGATGCATGCGGTTTTTCCGTTGGTTGGCGAATATCTGGCCGGTGTCACCGCCAGTTCGCTCTTTGAAGCGCGTCTGGGAGCGGAGTGCATGGGCAAGGAGGTGCATATCTACGCCCCGGCCTTTCGCGACGATGAGTTTGAGCAGATCATGCAGCACTGCAACCACATTGTCTTTAATTCGCCGGCGCAGTACAGGAAGTTCAGGGCGCAGGTGGATGGACACAGTAAAAAGATCGAGTGCGCGCTACGCTTGAACCCCGAGTACTCTGAGTTGAAAGTGGAGATCTATGATCCCTGCGCCAAATACTCACGCATGGGAACTGTTGCCAGCCAGATTCAGCCAGGCGATCTAGAGGGTTTGGATGGGCTACACTTTCACACCATGTGCGAGCAGAACTCCGACACGCTCGAGCGCACCCTCCAGGTGGTGGAAGAAAAATTCGGGGAGTACTTTTATCAGATGAAGTGGATCAACTTTGGCGGCGGTCACCACATCACCCGCGACGACTATGATGTGGAACGCCTGATCCGCCTGATTAAACATATTATGCAGAAGTACAGTGTGATGGTCTATCTGGAGCCGGGCGAGGCGGTGGCTCTCAATTGCGGCTATCTGGTGACATCTGTCATGGATGTGATTGAGAATGAGATGCAGCTGGCGATCATCGACGCCTCGGCCGCCTGCCACATGCCGGATGTGCTTGAGATGCCCTATCGTCCGCATATCATTGGCTCTGGCATGGCAGGCGAGAAGGCACACACTTACCGGCTGGGCGGGCTGACCTGCCTGGCTGGCGATATAGTGGGTGACTACTCCTTTGATCAGCCGCTCCAGCCGGGTGACCGTTTGATCTTCACCGATATGGCGCACTACACCATGGTTAAGAACAACATGTTCAATGGCGTCAACCTGCCGGCCATTGCTATCATGGATGAGGGTGAAATAAATGTCATCCGTGAATTCACCTTTACTGATTACAAGAGCCGTCTCTCCTGACCCAAATTATTATTCCGAAAACCGGTTCAACTGTTTCAACCCTGCTGAACACAAGCTTTTAACCTCTCGCCCTCTGCTTGCGTCAGTGCGGGCATCTCTGTCGCTTGAATGGCATCCTTGTAATCCGCCATATTTTTGGCACCCAAACAAATGCTGTGGTTTCCAGCCTGACCGAGTGTCCACCGGATAACTGTCTGTGCCATGGTGCAACCTAACGGCAGTGCCTTTTGCAGCACAGCATATTGTTGGTAATCATCAGTGTTATCAGAACGGGAGCGGTTGTCATCAGTGCGCCAGCATGGCTGATGTTCGAAGTAGCGGCCGCTCAGCTTGCCCTGCGCCATGACCCCGCGCACCTGCGTGCCGAGGTTATGCGCTAGTGCGGTTGCGCGCATCTCCGCAGCGTCTTTTAACAGATTAGAGGGATATTGAATAACATCGACCATCTCCAGCTTGATCATCGCCTGCACCAGAGAGACATTGCTGGTCGAAATTCCATAGTACCTGCACTTCCCCGCTTTGACCAATTGTTCAAGAACTGCGCGGCCCTGTTCCAGCTCACGGAGATCTGGTGCGCAGTGGTAGAGGTAAATGTCAACATAATCGCTCTTGAGACGACGCAGCGAGCTTTCAAGGCTGGGAGTGATTCTCTGCGGGCTGGAGCTGTTATCGCGCTCACCATTAGGTCCCACTCGGTAGCCGAACTTGGTTGAGATGATCCATTTATCCCGCTCGCTCTGCACTGCTTCACCCACGCGGCGCTCTGACTCTCCGCCACCGTACTGCTCTGCTGTGTCGATAAAATTGATGCCGAGCTCACCTAGCTCCCGGATCATGCGCAGCACACTCTCCCTGCCTGGATCAGGGTGGCCATCCGGCTGCCCGTCAAACGCCAGCGGTCCAGCCAGCTGCCAGCCGCCAATGCAGATGGGTGAAACCTGCAATCCGGTTTTTCCGAGTGTTCGCTTTTTCATAGTTGTATTCTCTCAACTCCTGTCGTAAAAAATCCAGATAGCCATCTTCGTTAGTTGTTGCTCGAAGGCGCTTAAAAACAGCTCCAACTTCAATGAAAAATTCATCTGCAAGCAGTATGCTTGCACTACTCCATTATCGCTTTTAGTGTCATTTCTCAAGAACCCGTTTTGAAACAAGCAATTTTAGTTATAGCCGCATGCCTGTTCAGAAGACACACTAAATCGTGAACTACATACGGTTTCCAGGGTATGTAGTTCACGCTTTAGCGTGCTCTTTGTTCTCTGACTGGTTATTGAGAAGTTTTCTTCGTTCCTCCAAACGCACAGCGTTTGTCATTAAAGCAGCGGGCTCATAATCACAAACTTTTCAGTGAGTGCGAAGAACTCTCGCACATTTCACCAACTCATTCGGTTACAGCGGCTAGCTGCTTTAATTCTTTGATTCGCACGTTGCGGTACCAGATGCGCTTGCCCTCGTCCTGAAAGCTGATATAGCCTTCGAGCGGCCTGTCTTTCATCGCCCCTTGGCTGAGATCAATATCAATAATTTGCTCGTTGTTATGAACCACCTTAAGTGAGTTGCCCTTCAGTGTGATGGTGTAATGGTTCCACTCACCAGCTGGGTTAACCATGTTTTTTGAAGGAGCGCTGGTACCGATGACACCGCCGCAATCATGTGCGCCTGGGTTTTCTTTGCCGTGGGTATCTAGGATTTGAACCTCCATGCCGCTTGTGACATGGTTTCTTATTCATTTGACTCCTTTGTAACGATTTAATTTTCATATTATAACGTATCTGCAGAGAATCAGTAAGGGAATAAAAGCCGCTTGCCTGAAATCCAGGGTCGGGGTCGGGATCGGTATCGAAAAGTGCGCAAAATCGACCTCAATGACTTGACCAGCATCGTCGCCCAGGGTCGCTCTATGAGCGATACAAAACATGCAATGCCGCTCATAGAGCGGCTACTACACCGAACGACAACTTTTGCATTCCGCAGTGCAGCGCATGTGTAGTAATCGCTCTATGAGCGACACCGAACGACAGTCAAGCGCAATGAGTACGCTTCATTTCGTGAAACCACAAAGAACCTAGCGCACCACAGCCGCAACAAAACCGATCTCTCCTAGCGCAGCATAGCCGCAACCAATTTTTTATCTCTCACAGAGGCACCCTCCTACGCCAAGGCTACGGCGTGCCATGCAGAGGTCTCAGAGTCTTTTCAGAGTTTCCCCAGTAAAGACTCAAAGGCTCAAAGCTGGAGATCAGCGTTCCCAGAGTTTCCCCATTTTTTACCTCAACATTTTTTACCTCAAAAACGCAGCCCACCCTCACCGCGCCTCAACCTGAGAATACTTTCGCGTAGATTAGCGGGCAAAACAACTCTGCCCTTGGAAATCGTCGGCCAGCATCGTCGTACATCATCGTCAACCAAAGGCGAAGCCGAACTTCAGTAGCACCCGATTGTATCGGAAGTTGTCCGATTGGAAATCGGACCTACGTTGCCACATACGTATTCGCACACTTTTCCGAACTGCGTCCAGCGCGAACCTAGTGACTTAGCGGTATAACTCAGCACTACACTTTCGCTTGCGCATCGCGCGCCGCATCGCGTAGGATCTCAGAGAGTGCGGGATGGATATAAATAAGATCCAGCATCTCAGTGAGCGTTGCCCCGCACTTGAGCAGCGGGATCATCATGTGCAACAAGGTGGCAGCTTCGTCACCCATAATGTGGCAGCCCAACAGCTTGAGGTCCGAGCGCTGAATAATGATCTTCGCCAATCCCTCTCGCAGACCACGGGCCACCCCTGCATTGCTCTCTGCAAATGTGGCCCGTCCAATTATGATCTCATCTCCGCGCTCCGCAACATCCTGTTCACGCACTCCCACCCCAGCGATCTCAGGGCGGGTGAACACAGCGTGGGGCACTGGTCCGTAATCCAACGCGACAGCTGGCTTGCCCTCGATCAAGGTGCGAATCAGGTATTGCGCTTCGTAGTTGGCGGTGTGCCGGAACAGGTAGTTGCCCACAACATCCCCCAGCGCATAAACACCGGGAACAGCTGTCTCTAAAAAGGAGTTTACCATAATCTGCCCGGTTTTATCGCGCTGAATATCCGTGTTCTCGAGCCCCAGCTCTTGCGTCAGGGGAGTAACGCCAGTGGCAACCAGCAAGGCATCGCCGGTGAAGGTGCGTTTGCCTTCGGTGGCGTGCGTACACTCCAGCGCGTAGCTCTGGCCGTCAAAGCTCACGCCAGATGGTTGCCAGCCATTATGGCAGACATGTCGCCCTGTAAAGCTCTTGGTAAATTCAGCCGCAATCTCATCGTCCTCATGCCGTAGCAAACGGCTGCGCACAACAAACTCAACCTCGCTGCCAGCCGCTCCA
>JBAYXX010000087.1:0-17890 GCA_041673345.1 Kiritimatiellia bacterium | reverse complement strand
CTCGACGGTCAAACGCATCGGAGTCGGGGTCGGTATCGGAATCGGGGTCGACCTAGTACGTTTTTCGATACCGATTCCGATAGCGACCCCGACCCCGAGTTACAGACACGAAACTGTGACAAAATGGCCGAGTTATAGGCAAGATCAACCCTTAGCTGTTGCATTCATCCCAGTCAGCCGGCGCACAATCAACGAAGCTGCCACAGCCGCTCCAAAACCATTGTCAATATTCACAACCGTGATCCCAGCGGTGCAGGAGTTAAGCATACCAAGCAGGGCGGCGATGCCGCCAAAGGAGGCACCGTAACCAACACTGGTGGGAACAGCGATCAAGGGTTGATCGGTAAGGCCACCCACAACCGATGGCAGCGCCCCCTCCATACCGGCCACCACAATCAGAACATCAGAGTTTTTAAGCTGATCCAAGCGGGAGAGCAGACGGTGGAGACCAGCCACACCCACATCATAGACACGGTTGACATTAACCCCCAAGCGCTCGACAGTGATTGCCGCCTCCTCGGCCACTTTGATGTCCGAGGTGCCGGCACAGATCACAGTCACACAACCGTATTTTTCCGGAAGCAAGGTCACATCGCAGGTCAACAGGCCAGCCTCGGCGCGATACACCGCAGCTGGTAGCGAGGCTCTGATCTCAGCCGCCTGCTCAGGAGCGACACGCGTAGCGCAGGCATTCTGCCCTGCCTGGTTGAGAGCTTCAATAATGCCAATGATCTGCGCGGCACTCTTGCCCGCGCCGTAAATCACCTCCGACATGCCGCGCCTGTTCATGCGGTCAAGGTCGGGCACAGCATACTCTTCAAGATTCATGGTTTATATGGGTGCTCCGTTCCCGCAAGGGGTAGGTTTTTTCGAGCTATTCGACTGAATCGATGCGTTCGAATAATTCGATTCGCTCGAAATGTTTTTCAAACAAGCAGTGCCTCATCCATCATGGCTTTTACCTCATCCAGGGTCATGCGCTGCTGCTCCATGGTGTCGCGGTCACGCACTGTGACCGTACCGTTCTCCAGTGTGTCAAAATCGACTGTCACGCACCAAGGAGTTCCAATCTCATCCTGGCGGCGGTAACGACGGCCAATGGCGCCGCTGTGGTCCCAGAAGGCGGCATAACGGCGGCGCAGGTGCTCGAATATTTCGCGGGCTAGATTGTAGAGCTCCGGCTTGTTTTTCAACAGCGGGAAGACTGCCACCTTTATCGGGGCGATGCGGGGATTCAGGTGCATCACCACACGAGTGTCCTCCTTGCCCTTTTCATCCACCAGCTTTTGCTCCTCATAGGCATTGCAGAGCAGTGCCAACATCATACGGTCAACACCGGCGGAGGGCTCAATCACATGGGGAATGTAGCGCCCCTCAAAGAGCTTGGCCACAAAAACGCGGGCCTCAGCCTCATCCTTGCCGCACGAAAGCCAGTCAGCGACCACCTTGTCCATAAAACGTTTACGGGCCTGGTCATCCATCCCTTTAGCAGCCAGTTTGAGCGGCTCGTCAAAAACCTCCATGCACTTGCCGCTATGCTTCTGATGCTGAGTGAGATCAAAATCCGAGCGGGCCGCAACACCCTCCAGCTCCTGGATGCCAAAGGGGAAGCTGTATTCAATATCAACACAGGCGCGCGCGTAGTGCGCCAGCTCATCGCTCGCGTGCATGCTCTCAACGAACGAACTAGGCGGCAGACCGCAGGCGGCGATCCAGCTCTTGCGCTGCTCTACCCAGTAACGGTGCCAGACCTCCCAGCCCCAGGCTGGATCTGGCGTGGTAAGGTCAGGGTTATCCGCCAAGGTGAGTACCTTGCCGCTGATCAGCTCGACAGCCTCATCAGGGCGGATAAAATATTCAAGCTCCATCTGCTCAAATTCGCGCGAGCGGAAGGTGTAGTTACGCGGTGTTACCTCATTACGGAAAGACTTACCAATCTGAGCAATCCCAAACGGCACGCTCTGTCGACTAGTTGCCAGCACATTCAGGAACTGAGCAAAGATGGCCTGCGCAGTTTCTGGGCGCAGGTATGCTACATTCTTTTCGTTGTCAATCGGCCCTACCACTGTTTTGAACATCAGATTAAAGGGACGTGGCTCTGTCAACTCCCCGCCACAGTGTGGGCAAGGGCAGATCTCCGGCTCATCCATACGTCCGGCATTTGCGAAGAGGGTGTAGAGAGATTTTAAATCTGAATAAGCGGCGGGGCTCTCAGAGAGCTTCTCATAGGCAACAGTCAATACACCCGGGTTCAAAACAGCAGGCAGATTGGGGGTTTGGCCCTTGGCGCGCCCTTTGCACCAAGCGACAATCTTCCCAGCCTCGCCATTACTCTCATCCAGAAGCTTCTGAAGTGTTTGCCCGGCATCGCTGTCGGCGAACATATCCCAGATCTGATCCGAGCGCATCAGCTTCTGACAGGATTTACACATTGTCATGGGATCCGAGAAGGTATCCAGATGGCCGGAGGCTTTCCAGATATTCGGATGCATAATAATGGTCGCATCCAACCCTTCCACATCCTCGCGGTTGCGAACAATCGTCTTCCACCAATCCTCTTTGATATTACGCTTCATCTCACAGCCTAGAGGGCCGTAGTCCCAGAAACCAGGTATCCCCCCGTAAATTTCAGAGCTGTGAAAAATAAATCCTCGACGCTTGCACAGCGAAGAGATGACATCTAAACTGGAGTAATTCGACATAAAATCCTTCATCCTTGTGATATTCAAAACTCAAAACAGAAACATTTTCGCTAAAACCGGGTTGAATAGCAACCATAAATAATTCGGCGCATGGCAAAATACGCCAAAAAAGCGATTAAATCGATCGTTTTAAACAAATTATTGAATTTTTATGGATTAGGGTTGAAATTTTTCTGCGAACAGCGTTAGAATAGAGACAAATGAGAGAGGGCTCAATCTTAGGACAACCTTAAAAAGAGAAAAGGGCTTATCATGAAAACAAAATTATTGATCACTATTATAGCGATGGCGGCTTTAATGACCGCAATGGCCCAAAGCCGCGGATCAAGATCCCGCAGCTTCAGTTCTTCGCGTAATTTACCAGAAAAAGCACCCTCCGCGCCGACGGGAAATGCTGACGCAACAAGAGGTGCCCGAACCTACTCAGCACCGATACAGCGCAGTGCTCCGGCACAGCGCAGTGCTCCGGCACAGCGCAGTGCGTCAGCACAGCGCAGTGCGTCAGTACAACGCAGTGCGTCAGCACAGCGCAGTGCTCCACCGCAACGCAGTGCTACACCGCAGCGCAGCGCGCCAGTGCAGCGCAGTGCTACGTCCGATAACTCCGGTTCATCGGGATCCTCCCGAACCTACTCCGCACCGACACAGCGCGGTGCCCATAGAGCACCAGTACGTGCCGCTCCAGTCACCCCGAGGTCGGCAGCCCCGGACAGAGAGTCCGCGACGGTTAGCAGATCAGCGATCAAATCACAGCCGAGAGACTCTGCACCCAAACCAGCACCTCGGGCACTGACGCCGAACACAAGGCCGACAACTATCCGCCCACCTTCGTTGGGCACAAGGTCAGTGCCTACCCGTACTCCGGAATTGGGCAGAAGGTCATCGACCACTCGTACACCTGCGATGAACTCAAGGTCATCGACCACTCGCACACCTGCGATGGATTCAAGGTCATCGACCACTCGCACACCTGCGATGGATACAAGGTCATCGACCACTCGCACACCTGCGATGGATTCAAGTCCAGCAACCACCCGTGTCGCCCCTCCTGAGCGCACAACACGCCTTGGCACCCTGCGGGCGAACGCACCCGCATCACGTTCGCGGAGCAAACCATCAAGGCACTTAGACAACTCTATCCTCAATGCGAAAAAACCGCCGGCCCCCTATGCCAGCTCCCCTGGAAACGCGAGCCGGAGTCTACGCCCTGATCAACGCTCCTCGGGCAGCGGTTATCAGTCGCAAGGCCAAAGGCCGGGACTGCGTATAGGCAATCGCCACTCCAGTTCTTTGCGACACCCTGCCAGCCCCCCCAACTACTTCAACCGCAACAACAGTCACAACTATGGCTATCTCGACCGGAGTTATTATCCCCCGAGAAAACACAGTAACTACAGCCACCGCTACAATCCTTACAACCACTACTACAAACCTCATAACCACTGCTTCACGCCAGCGTGGCGCGGCCCAGTGGTCTATCCGTCGTTCTATGACTATGGTTACCGCTCCGGCTTCAGCCTGGGCTTTAGCTGGAGCAGCGGAAACTCCTGGCTCTCCTTCTCAAGCAGCAGCCCGGCGTACTATAACTACCACACCCCCTATTACAGTAGCTCCTATTATGGAGGCCGCGGATATTCGTCGATGTACTACGGCGGATGGAGCAGCGGGTGGTATGGCGGCTTCTCGTATGTCTATAACCCCTGGCCGGTTTACCGCACATACTACCTTTACGAACCCGCTCCGCTTGTGATTCAACAACCGGTAATCATCCGGCAGGCGACAGTCGTGCAACGCGAGCGCCCCTTAGAGACCTACACCTCTGAGGTGCAAGTTCAACCTATAACCTATATCTCACAGCAAAACCCGGAGCAGATTGTGATCGAAGAGCGCACAACGATCAAGGATATTGACCAGCCGACAAAGTACCCCTCTGGTGAGCCTGTGGCGTATACCTCCGGATACACTGACGACGATCTGTACGAAACATACTTCTATGCCGGGGAGTATATGCGCGAAGAGTTCACCTTGGAGTTCTCATCTTACGCCACTTCGCTCAACCCTGAGAGCATCTGGATTTCATATGCAGGTCTAGACCGCTGGCAATATTGAGTTCACTTTAGTTGCTATTCTCTATAGATGAAGTACCTCAAGCTTCCAGCTTGAATGAAAATGTTTTCTGCAAGCAAGATGCTTGCACTACTCCATTACCACTTTTACGGTAACGTCTAAACAATCCGCTTTGGAGCAGCCTTCCTCCTTCGCCAAGGCTACGGCGCGACAAAGGAAGGCTGGACAACAAACCTTGCGCAGCAACCGTTTGTTGTTCACATTCCCTGTCACGGCGTAAAAGCGAAGCTCGAAGCCGGAAGCGTGCTCTTTGTTCTCTGAGTGGTTATTGGAAATTTACCTTCGTTTCCCCAAACGCGCAGCGGTTTGTTACTAAAACAGCGGGCTCTTAATCACAAACTTCTGAATGAGAGCGACGACCTTCCGCACACCACACAAACTCTTTTGGTTGCGGCGACTAGCTGCTTTAGTAGGTAAAGCGCTTTTTTCAATTATTCCCGACTCCCTAAGTTACACGTTCACAATTCCCAGCGGCTCAGCACTCTTCCACCCGCCGCGGGTGAAGTCGGGAACCTTCACTGATCCGCCGCGCACCGCAGGAAACGCCATTAAGGTCGCCGGAGAACGAAGCTTCCGGCACGTCAAGCGGAACAGCGCCGTTGTAGGTGCTGACAGTGATATCCATCGCCTGTCCCAAATCACATTTCAGCACGTAGTCGATATCCACCAGCCGACTCCAGGGCCACCGCTGTTGAACCATCACACCGCTGATTGCCGGATCAGCCGCCATCGAACCCATCGACACAAACATTGCCATCATTCCAATCAGAACTTTCTTCACTTTCATTTCTTTTGTCCTCCTGTTGTCGGGGCGCATAGTAATACGCCACGCTTATTAAATGACCTAATGCTTAATTAGCAACCGTTCTCGGGGTATAAACAACCCGAATTTATTTTTAATTATATCATTGTCGTCGCAGCAAAGTCCAAAGCGAAAAATCTTTTTTTGAGCAGCTCATTCCTCATTCCTCATTCCTCATAATGCATTGCAAAGGGCTCAATCTTCCAGATTTCTTTGGCGTATTCGGCAATGGTTCGGTCAGATGAGAATTTACCGGCACGGGCCACATTCAACAACGCCATCTGGTCCCAGGCCTGAGTGTCGCGATAGAGTTTGTCGATTTTGTCCTGCGTCTCAATATAATCACGCAAGTCGACCAGCAACATGTAGTGGTCGTTGTAATCAAGCAGAGATTTAATGATCGGTGTAAACAAACCGGGATTCAATAGAGAAAACACATTGCGGCGGATCATATCCACCGCGATGCGGATCTCAGGATCTTGATGATAGTACAACATGGATACGTAGCTGGGCCTCAATTTATCCACCTCATGCGAGCGCAGGCCAAAGATAAAGATATTCTCATCACCCACCTCCTCACGCATCTCCACATTGGCACCGTCGAGCGTCCCGACGGTCAGGGCGCCATTGAGCATCAACTTCATATTACCTGTGCCTGAGGCCTCTGTGCCAGCCAGGGAAATTTGCTCGCTGACATTAGCGGCTGGGATGATTTTTTCCGCCAGCGACACGCGGTAATCTGGCAGAAACACCAGCTTTAGTTTCATGCTGGTGCGCGGATTGGAGTTAATCACATCCGCCACACCGTGGATCAGTTGAATGATCAGCTTGGCCATTGTATAGCCAGGCGCAGCCTTGCCCGCGATAATAAAGGTGCGCGGCACCATGTCCAGATCCGGATTTTCTGTTAAGCGGTTATAAAGCACAACCACATAAAGCACCAGCAGGAGTTGGCGCTTGTATTCATGCATACGTTTCACCTGTACATCAAAGATGGAATCAGTCAGTACTTCGATGCCGAGCGTATTTTGAATGTAAGCGGCCAGCGTCGTTTTATTGCGCTGTTTAATGGCTCTGAACTTATTCAAAAAATCCGCATCGGTTGTGAACTGTTCCAACTTTCTCAGCTCATCAAGCTGTGTGATCCACTCCGGGCCAATTTTCCGTGTGATCAAATCCGCCAGCTCTGGATTGGCTTTTAGCAGCCACCGGCGCGGAGTGATGCCATTAGTCTTATTCGAGAAATGACTGGGATACATCTCATAAAAATCTTTAAACAGCGCCTTTTTGATGATCTCCGTGTGCAGTGCGGCAACACCGTTGACAGCACAGGTGCCAACAATCGCGAGGTTGGCCATCCGCACTAAACGCTCATCGTTCTCGGCAATGATGCTCATGCGCGCTAAGCGATTGAGGTCGCCTGGCCATTTCAAGGCGACGTTTTTCAGAAAGCGCCCGTTAATCTCATAAATGATCTGCATATGACGCGGGAGCAACCTTTTCATCATCGAAACACTCCAGGTTTCCAAGGCCTCCGGCAAAATGGTATGGTTGGTGTACGCAGTGCAGGCTCGCGTAATATTCCAGGCTGTATCCCACTTTAGCTCCTCAATATCAACCAGCAGCCGCATCATCTCAGGGATAATTAAAGCAGGATGGGTTTCATTCAATTGAATGAAAACTTTCTCCGGCAGCCTGGACCAATCCTTGCCATTCTCCTCCACAAAACGCGTAAATATGTCCTGGAGCGAACAGGAAATAAAGAAATATTGCTGACGCAGGCGCAGCTCCTTGCCAGCCAGAACATTGTCGTTGGGATAGAGCACCTTGGTCAGGTTCTCTGCCAGCACCTTGTTCTCAACTGCGGCGACATAAGAGCCTTGGTTAAAATCATCCAACTGAAACTCATCCACCGCCTTGGCCGACCATAAGCGCAACGTGTTCACACAGTTGCTGTATCCAACGATAGGAAGATCATACGGGATTCCAATCACCTGATCAGTCTCCACCCAATGCCACACAGTACGTACAGTATCAACAATGTGTTCAACCCGCCCTCCGAAATGAACCACCTGGGCGCGTTCAGGACGCTCGATCTCCCAGGGGTACCCGGATTTCAGCCAGTTATCCGGCTCCTCCACCTGCTTGCCGTCGACGATCCTCTGGCGAAAAATACCATAATCATAGCGCAGGCCATATCCCATACCTGGAATTCCCATGGTTGACATTGAGTCTAAAAAACAAGCGGCCAGCCTCCCCAGACCGCCATTGCCCAGCGCAGCGTCCACTTCAAAATCACGCAGGGAGTGCCAATCAATACCGTAGTCCGCCAGAGCCTGCTCACAAACCGGATCCATCTTCATATTGATCACATTGTTGCCCAGCAGCCGCCCAATCAAAAACTCCAGCGACAAATAATAGGCCCGGCGCACCTTCTTCTCCCGAAACTGAGCCTGCGACTGAATCCAGCGCTCTACGATACGGTCACGAACGCAATAGGCAAATGCCTGATACTCATCCCGGCGGGTCGCATTATCCGCTGCTTTGGCCTGTGAATACCTAAGATGCCATAAGAAATCATATTTCAAACCGTCCACATTCATTTGGGCACGTTTGTCAGTCGCTAATTTATCTTTTCCCTGCGCTTTCATTTTCGCTCTCCTGTTAAATTAATTTAAGCTTATAAGTATGACAGATTTTCACTCAACCGTCAGCACGATTTTGATTTAATAACCCCCCTGAAATATTTATTTAAAAAATACTCATATCTCTATTGACAGCTGAAACGCAGCAAGGTACAATTTATACACATTGGGAATTGTTTTAATTGGTGTTAATATCTGATTGCGATTGACCAAGAGATGATAATCCATTCAGGGTTAGCAGCCAATAACGGCACAACCGGTCTACATTTTGTGTCATCGTGTGGATCAGGTAGGATAAAAAAGAGGCATGACACAATTTAGGAAGAACAATAATGGACATCTATGTTGGCAATCTGGCATACCAGACCTCTGACAGTGACCTCAATGAGCTTTTTGCTCAGTACGGAACAGTTAATTCAGCACGCGTAATAACCGACAAGTTTTCAGGCGACTCAAAAGGGTTCGGTTTTATTGAAATGCCGGAAAAGACCGAAGCTCTCGAAGCTATCACAGCAACCAACGACATGGATTTCATGGGACGCAAATTACGCGTGAATGAATCCCAGCCCAAACCTCGCGGCGAACGTCGCGGTGGCGGTGGCGGCGGCGGCGGTTTCCGCGGCGGCAGTAGCGGCGGTGGCGGCGGCGGACGTGGTTTCAAGAGTGACCGCAGAGGCGGTGGCGGTGGCGGACGTGATGATCGTCGCTGGTAGAACATCTACATCATCGTATTAAAAAAAGGCACGCACCTGCGTGCCTTTTTTCTTTCATAACCAAACAGGAGAGCGTATGACTGTCACTATCATTGGGCTCGGACTCATTGGAGGATCATTTGCCCGCGACCTGCGCGACTCCCCTTCAATCACTGAGCTTGTCGGTGTTGAAATCAACCTTGAGCATGCCCGCCAAGCTCTCGAATTAAAGCTGGTTGACCGCGTCCTCCCCTTAGAGCAAGCCATCCAAGCAGCTGACGTTGTTGTTCTGGCAGTCCCTGTCAACACCATCGACCGCTTGCTGCCGCAGATTCTTGATCAAATCACCAGTACTCAAACAGTGATTGACCTTGGATCAACCAAACAGCAGATGATCGAAAATGTTAAGAATCACCCCAACCGCGGGCGCTATGTGGCGGCCCACCCAATGGCCGGCACTGAAAATTCAGGACCAGCGGCATCATTCAAAGGCTTATTCAAAAACAAAACCGTGCTCCTCTGCGACCTAAATCACAGTGCGCCGGATGCCTGCAAAACAGCACTGGAACTCTTTCACATTGCCGGGCTTAAATTTGAGTTCATGGATCCGCTCCAACATGACCGCCATGCCGCCTATGTTTCACATCTCTCCCATATTGTCGCCTACGCGCTCTCTCTGGCAGTCCAGAACGAAGAAAAAGCCGGTTACGCGGTACCCCGTCTAGCTGGCGGCGGCTTTGCCTCAACAGTACGCCTGGCAATGAGTTCCTCTGATAGCTGGGTTCCAATTTTCACCCAGAACCGGGAGAACATCCTCACTGCTGTTTGCGCACTCTCCGAAAAACTGACAGAGTTCAAACTCGCGCTTGAAACCAATAATGAGGCGAAGCTCCGTGAGTTGATCGACCATGCCAACAAGATCCGCGAGTTGCTTTAAGAATTATCTCTCACAAAGTCGCAGAGTTCTCAGAGCAATGTACTTTTGCTCTCGATGTTCTCTGCGACTCTGTGAGAGATTAAAAAAAACGCACAGAAAACACTAAAAGAAATTGCAGTAGCACGTAATGCCACACAATGTCATAATCCGAACCTATCCTGAGTTGCTTGAACTCTACGGACCGCAGGGCTGGTGGCCGCTGAACGCGTGCGGCGGATACCACCCAAACGACTATAATTTCCCCAAGACCGAGAGCCAGCGTTTTGAAATTTGCGTCGGGGCAATCCTAACCCAGAACACCAATTGGAAGTCGGTTGAAGCGGCGTTGGACAACCTCAGCCGACTGCATGCGCTCACTCCTGAAGCACTCCTGGCGTGTGATGACCTGATGCTCAAAACAGCTATCCGCAGCACTGGGTATTTCAACCAGAAAAGCACATATCTGAAAACCCTTGCCGCCTTCTTCCACGATTCTAAAATGCGCGTTCCCAGCCGAACGGAGTTGCTGAAACTGCGTGGTGTCGGAGAGGAGACCGCTGACTCAATCCTGCTTTACGCCTTCCAGCAACCTTTTTTCGTAATCGACTCCTACACCCGACGTGTCTTCTCAGTCCTCGGCGCTAGTGAGCCTAAAGAGCCTTACCGCATAGTTCAGCAAAGGTTTCATAATACGCTTGAACCTCTCTATCAAGGCCAAGAACGCATACAGGTCTATCAAGAGTATCATGCCTTGATTGTCGAACACGCAAAACGCAACCACAGCGGACAAAAAGCATCAATTCTTTAGCGTGGATACCTGCCATCCTCCATAAAAAGCCCCTCGGTGAAAATATCCAGGCGCTGTTCATCAACGGTGAAAACGCTCTGATCACCGCGCAACATCACATACCGCAGGTTGAATCCGGCCGCGCGGCCAACCAGCAGGGTTTTTCTGACCGCACTCTCAATATCCACATCCAAATTGACTTCCAGCCAGGGCTCTTTAAACCCGTAATATTCGGAGTCAGCAACTGACATACCTATTTTCACCACCTTGTCCGCCCGGAAAGCGGTGAGCAGCTCCAAGACTTTTGCAAAGGCCTCACTGTTCAGTTTCCCTTTAAGCTCACCGTCGGAGGGATGCCACGTCCCATCCGCTTCAGCGTACGCGACGCTGAGCGCGATTGTCCCATACTTTTTAATAGTGACCCTGTTGATACTCTTTGAGGACAGCGACAGCAGTGTTTTGTCACGCAAGTCCATCACAACTTCGCGCTCAACCATAACCGGCGGCATGTTGCTAGCCGCCACAAAAAAGAGTTCCGTGGAATCCGCGAACGCCAGCATGTAGGATGAGCCCGCCAAATCCGGCTTTTTAACGCTGACCTTGGCACTCTGATCACCGGCCGAAAACTCGACATAACTCCAATCGCCATCGTTTTCGCTGAACTCCGGCTTAGCCGCGCCGGTTACCACACGCTCTGCTTTCAGCGCGAGCATCTGCTGGATGGCGCGGCGCACCGCTTCCTGATCCGCAGGTTCGGATGCAGGGGCGTCAATCCGCCACAATCCATTGGTCTGACTCAAAACAAAAAGCTCTTCGCCTTGCATCAATTGCAATCGGCTGAGAGGCTTGGTGATATCTTCAAACACGCGCATACTCCGGAAATCAAAAGAGGTCACACTCACAATATCCGCAAAGCTGTTGGAGACCACGCCAATCGCAGTGCTGTCATCCATTAGTGCGTAAACAGGCTCACCCGCTTTTTCGGATCTGCGGCCAATCACCACTTTAGAATCTGAACCACCATCCAATGTGTAAACCTGGATAGTGGTGCCGGTCTCATCATCCAGCCCGTAGAGCCCCTTACGCATCTTGAGCGCTGATTCGAAGTCCGCCACATCCATCACATTATCAAGTGTTGGCCAAGCGAATTTGAAAACACGCACCTCAAAAAAATTATCCAGAAAATCATTCACCCGCTCAGCAGAGGCCCGCGCGCTGATTGGTTGCTCAATCAACCAGGCACCGCTCTCCTTAACCAGCCGGATAAACGGATGCCCCGGACGTCGGATATCAATGGAACTCACCAATGCCCGGTCGCAATCAATCAATTGGCGTGATCTCAGCGCATTAGCATCTTCCGGGATCACCTCAAAAACCTGACGGGGAATTGCCAAAACTTGCTCTAAGTTATTTTTCCGCACATAGACCTCGTGGTCGGTTGCGGAAAAACCGCCGAATAGAATCGATAGTTCCCGACCCGGTTTTTGAAAGGCAATCCGCGCCCGCGCTGGATGCAACCCATAATCCGCAACTGAGAGGCCGCGCTTGCGAAGCTCATCAAAGCTCAGACGATCCTCAACCACCACGCCCTCAAAGCCATGCAGCAGACGTGAGACAACCCCTTGATCCACACTGGCCTCCACAGGAGCCAGCATACTCCAGCGGGCACCGTCGTAGCGTATCTCGATCCGCTGCCCCCCACGTTCTATGACTATGGCCGTGAGGTCATCCAGCCCCTCGCGGAACAGCAGCGAAGCTCGCTTGTCCGGCACCACCAGCACCCGTCGGCCATTGCGTCCAACTAGCAGGATCACCAAACACAACGCAATGCCGGTGAAAAAAAATGTTATAATGCGTTTATTTCCCATTATTTCTCTTTACTGCTTTTTTCGTATACAGATAATTCCAAACAAAACAAGGACCACCAACGGCACCAATAAAACAGAGCAGACCATCGAAAAAACCCACTCGGATCGTGTGAATCCAGTTGTGAGCATAGCATCACCGCCGACCGAGGAAGAGCTGCCCATGCTGACACCTGCCAGCCAGCCCACAGCATTCATAAAAAAGTCGCGATTAGCATTGGCTCTGCCTGATAAAGCCCGATTCATCACAAAGTCAACATCTCCGATCACGCAAATCCGGGTTGGTTTATAGGCGACATCGCGCGACACAAGGCCGCCCCTCTCCGCCGCGGCTGCCACGACCACAGGTCCAGCCAACTCTGTAAGAGGATCATAACGGCGCGGATAGGAGTCTGGATGTAGCTCTCCCCACCCTTTGGCATCGCTCTCAGCCAGCTTCACACTACGGGTCAGGTCAACACTCTCATCCCTGCCAGTAAAATCGTCGAACTTGAGGCAGGTCGTTAGCCCTAGAACGACCGAGGCGTTGTTCAGATTACGTGTGATCTCATGGTCGGAAAACGAGGTGATCACAATATCCCGGCCTGTCAGGGTCTGGCTACTGACAGCAGTATAAGGAGTCACCTCAATGCCCCAGCTCTTGAGCAGCGGTTCACACCCGGTCACAACCCCGGTTGCGACCAAGTAGAGCAAACATCCGCCGCGCTCCAAGTAACTGCTGATCAACTGAATCTCAGAGGCCACCATCTCGCGGCGTGCGCCGGCAATCACCAGCACACTTATCTCTGCGGGGATTTCGCGCAGTCCGGCCAATGTTAGTCCCTCCACTACAAAACCATCACGTTTCAAATCATGCGCAATATCTGAAAACCCGCGGAACACATCATAATCATCAAACCGCGCCTCGGAGTGCCCTTGCAACCATCCGATTTTGAGCTGCCGGTGTGGCAGTGCCAGCCGTGAAATCGCTGATGCGCAAATCCTTTCCCCCCTGAACACGCTCCCTTGATTTCCGCCACCAGCCCAACTTTTGTCCACTACAACCATATCTTCCAATGTCACCACCACCTTGCGTCTCTGGTAGGTGAATTCCAGTGAATTTTCCGGAACGCCCTGCGCAACCAGCTGCGCCGCGCGGAATACGTCCCAGCGCGGATCAACATAGATTAGGTCAATCTCCGCTCCTGCCACGCCGCGCGAGGCCGAGGATAATCCACGCAGCAGGCGCGCCACGGA
Source organism: Kiritimatiellia bacterium (assembly GCA_041673345.1). Classification (GTDB taxonomy): domain Bacteria; phylum Verrucomicrobiota; class Kiritimatiellia; order RFP12; family UBA1067; genus M55B167. The sequence continues at coordinate 4,118 of JBAYXX010000087.1, read as the reverse complement.
GCGCGCCATGGGATCCCGACGATCCATAAAACTGATGATGCTGATCCGTCCCTGAGTATCAGCCAGAATATCGCGTGTTCTCTCCGAGACCACCCGCACACTGCCTACCGGGATCTCCCAGGAGTAATCAAACCAAAAGCCAATGATAATAACCAGAAAGCAGAACACCACGCTCAGCGCAATTGCCAGCAGGGTGGTCGCCTTAAGCGCACCGCGCCGCGGTTTAACCCCACTAGTCGCTCTTTTTTCACCTTTATTCATTAAAAACCTGACTTAATGTCAACGCAGCCTCAATGTAGCCAGCGTTTTGGAACATATGAAAAGAAACAATATTGAAAGCACACCGTAAAAGATAAACACCGCTGATGAGAACAAACCGGTCGAAAAATCGACCACGTGTGAAAGCAGTGGCATCCAAGCCATCCCCGTGCGCACAGATGGAATCCAAGCTAGGATTCCAAAGTAAATAACAACCGGCATCCCGCTGCACAGTATCAGCGATGTCACGGCCGCCGCCGCTTGGTTGCTGTACATCACTGAAATCATGGTTCCCGCCGCGCACCAGGCGCAGGATTGAAGCAAAAGGATTCCAAAGGTGGCGCCCAGGGCAATGGGCTGAATGCAGCCACGAATCGGCTCTGAGACGCGCGGTAGAATCAATGCCGGAAAAACCAGTGAGCAGAGCAAGGCCAGAGCAACTAGGCTCAGGGCGGAAAGAAACTTACCGATCACAAGATCCCGCTCCCTGACTGGCGCTGCCATCAAAAGTTCGATCATCCCACTGAAGCGCTCCACCGCGAAAAGCCGCATGGTCAAAAGTGAGCATAACACCGGTAGCCAGGGGGCCACGGAGCACCCCCAGATGCTCTGCAATTGCGCAATACTGCCTTCGTCTCGGCGCAGTAACATCACAAAGGTCCAGCCGCTGACCGCGAGAAACGCGGCCACTGGCGCACCACTGTAAAAGGAGCCGCGTAAGGATCGCATCTCCCTCCACCAAGTTTGCAGTATCGCTCTCATCTTTGACCTCCCTCATCATCCTCGCATAGGGCCTTGATCAAAATCCGCTCCAACTCCGTACGCTCATACTCGCACACACGGTAGAGCGCGTCAACCCGCCCCTCTTTCAAAACAACAAAACGGGTACACCATTCCAACAAATCGCTGATTTCATGTCCAGCCAAGATCACCGCCGAATGCGCAGAGAGCGCGGTTAAGGTCGCGCCAATCTTTATGCGTCGGGCAACGTCGAGATCAGTCAGTGGATCATCCAGCAACAGCACCCGAGGGTGCATCATCAGCGCATCAGCCAATCCAACCCTTTTTTTATAACCGCTGGAGAGTGATCGAATCTCTTTTTTGCTAACCTCTTCCAAGCCACAACTCTCCAACGCACCCTTCAAACGACGGCGCTCACGCAAGATTCGCTCGCCTCTGAGTCTTAAGCGGTAGGTCAGGAATTGCAATACCGTCATCTCCTCATAGAGCGGACACCTCTCCGAGAGATAACCAATCCACCGCCGATACTGCATGGGCCTCAGCAATGGGTCAACACCATCAAGCACAACATTTCCGGCATCCTGCATCAGAATAAAGGCCAAAATCCGCAACAGGGTGGTCTTGCCAGCGCCATTGGCACCCACCACAGCCACAATCTCACCAGGTGCCACATCAAAAGATATGTCTTGTAAAACCTGCTTTTTACCATATGAAAAAGATATATGTTCTATATTCAACATTTTTTGTTTGTTAGTCGCTTACGGGGCCGATCCTAATCCGTGTCTTAATCAAAATCTTAATTTTAACAGTTTCAGATAAGAATTGCGATTAGGATTATGAGCATACCCTTACGCAAAAAACTGTCCGCGTCCCGCTTCATTCTCCAGTCATCCTATCAAGCCTGACAACCGCTGTCCTGACCTCATCGTTACGGATCTTAATAATCCTGAATGCGTGCGGGTATTCTGTCAGGCTGGGGGTGGTGAACTGCGTAATATTCCCCCATCGCTTCTGATAATCCATATGCGAGTGGCCGCACAGGACAACCCAACGTGCGTCAGCCATTTCCAGCAGTTTCAGAATCGCATCCCGGTTCGGATCCAACACCGAACAACCACTGTACCATTTTGCCAGTCGGTCCATCAGGCGCGGTGCGCAAAGCATCCTATGCAGAGACAAAAAGCGCCAATGGCCCGCAACAGGAAGCCTGTTAATTCTCTCTTCCATCCTGACAAACGTCTGCGCATCAGCCTCAAAGGGTATATGAAAAAAGGGGAAACCTTTAACATCCATCACACCATCCATCTGCCCGAACGCCGCCTGCCAACTCCCCTGGTTCGCCTCTTTCCGGGCGATGTCGTGATCGCCTTTGGCGATGATGACCGGACACTCCAATCTACGAATCATCGCCGCCCCTTTCGCCAGCGCCTCCATATCATCCCCATAGTCAACAATATCTCCTGTAATAACCACCACATCCGGCTTGATGTTACTGTTGATCAGCGTGACGGCCTTATCAAACAACGCAAAGGCTTTTCCGGTGCAGAGATAATGCAGTCCGTAACCGCCGATTTTAATTTTGTGCGTCCAGGGCGTTTCCACGGAGGTGCCATGCGAAGAGAGGTGCAGATCTGTCAGGTGAACGATTGTCAGGTCCGCGTTTTGCGGCAAATGATTTGACATCCAGCGTTTCACCAGAAAAAAACCGGCCAGAACAGTTAACAGAAAAATACGCCGTTTCCATGCCATCCCATTTGCCTTTCCACTGTATGTTGCGAATAATCTTATTGCCCTTGGGGCTGAACGGTCTGAATCATCATCTCAGTTCTTGACAAAGTCTCTTTATCTAACATAGCACAATCCTCAAGTGTGCTAGTATAGAACAAATGAGCCTGATTCAAAACCTCAAACTTGAAAAACTCGGAGCAAACAAGTTGTTTATACGTAATTACAGGTTAAAATGATTGAGGAGGCTAAGCCAGCGCTCGGCGCGGAGTGAAGAAGTGCGTGAGTGAAGAGGTGGTCCGTTGGCGCGGGAGCAACGTAGGTCCGATTTCCAATCGGACAGGTCCCGATGCAATCGGGAACTACTGGAATTCAGCTGCGCCTTCGGTTTACGATGGCGGCACTGGAGGGGGTGAGGAATGGGAAGGCGCATGATTTTCTGGCTGAAACTGAAAAATCATATGCCATCTGTAGGCTCTTACGGGATTAATTGAGGATTTCACTACATCCATTCCGTCCACGTCACAGTGAGTGCACACATCACGGCACATCTCGAAAAGCCGTTCGCTGACGGGCGCGTGGGTGGAATCCACGGCGCTCCAGCTGCAACAGGGTGACTAAACCCTATGAGCCGGGATGGACTAAGGGCTCATTGGCAGCGCACATCGGGCACTCCTTGGGCTCCCATAGCTCAGGTGCCATCTGCAGCAGCGAGTAGAGCGGATAATCAAAAGAGGCCTTACCTGCACTGCGGTCAACCAGCACCAGAATCGCGGCCACCTCGGCCCCCGCCCCTGTAACCAGATCAACAGTCTCCTGAACCCGCCCACCGCGGGTAATCACATCCTCGGCGACCACATAGCGCTCACCAGGCTTGATCTTAAAACGGCGCATCACCAGCTTGTTATCCTGCTTTTCAGCAAAGATGCAAGGTTTATCCATGGCGCGCGCAACCTCATGGCCGACAATAATCCCTCCCAGCGCGGGCGAGATCACAGCAGTGACGTCCGAGGTGTCAATCGCGCACTCCAGCCATCTTACCAGTTCCTCACAGAGGCCGCCTGCAATCCGGGGAAAGCGCAGCAGGTTGGCACACTGAAAAAAGCGATTGCTGTGCAAACCTGAGCGCAGCTCAAAGTGTCCGTTGAGCAGAGCGTCGGTCTCTTCCAAATTTTTTAAAATATCCTTTTCTGTCATTCTCTTCTTCCTTTTGTTCGTAAAAGTATGGCATCTTGCGTTACATGAAGCAATCTGAAACCGTTTTCAAACCAGCAGTTCTAATTTTGACTTAACTTTGATCCACGGCATACCTGATTGTACTCTGGCTGTTATTGATTCGCATGGATACATGCGGGAAATGTCATGCGGTTGACTTTCGCATCTCTGCGGACTGC
>JBAYXX010000086.1:0-18000 GCA_041673345.1 Kiritimatiellia bacterium | reverse complement strand
TAACCTCCATTGTTCGCACCATACTGCGGTACTCCGCAGGAGGTCCAACACTCGATACATGACGAGGAGCTTAACCCGCCATGACAGGGACTTTCACCCCGCTAGATATGTGCACCCTCGTGGCGCACTGACGATGATATGCGACGATAACGGATTACGATTAAAATTTCCGCTTTTGAAAATCGTAACCAGCATCGTCGCCGCTATCGTCAACCGTAGGCGCAGCCGACCTCTAGTAGGTCCGCTGTCCAACCGGACCTGTCCGATTGGAAATCGGACCTACGTTGCTCCCGCACAAAAGGCGCGACCTCTTCACTCGCACACTACCGCACTCGCGCACTTCTTCACTTCGCGCCCGGCGCGGACCTAACCTCTTAAAACCTCAAAAACACACTCAAAATCGCCTTCTAAGCGCCAAAAACAGGCTCTTTTTATATCTAAAAACTTGATACACAATAACATACAGATGCGAAGCGTCAAAATCTCACCAATCCCAACAACTCCCGCGCCTTTTCAATGGCACCAGCCATGCAAACCTTCCGATTGGCCTCGCCTAGGGAATCCTCAAAGATATGGACGCTGCCCTCGCGGCCAAGTCCCTTGATAAAGCGCGCGAATTTTGAATGCGGATCATTGAGGTTCATCAACACCTCCACGTAGGCTTGGCCATGGGTCACCGCCTCACTGAGCATACCGGTTGATTCGGCTGTGACGAAAAGGTACTCGCAGAGCGACACAAAGGCGGGGATCGGGTTGAACTGATCCTGGCTGTAGATCAGCTTGTAATCAAATGGATACGAATCGATCAAGGCCTCAACATCAGGCGGTGTACGGCGCGAGGTGGTGACCCACCGCTCAAACCCTGCGGTCGCACTGAAGACGCGGTCGAGATGGCACTGCATCGCATCTGCTGTCATGGTCGCGACCCGATTCGGCCCTCCCACGATCACCGCGATTGCTGGCTTGCGGGGTGTGTGCCGCTCCAAAAAGGCACTGACACCCCGCTGATAAAAATCTTGGTTGACGGCTGTCAGATTCACAGGGATGGGGATAATGTTACGCCGCAGCGGTGGATTATCAAATGCGGGCGCGAGAATGCAGTCAAAATTCAGCCGGTAACCGCTAGGGAAGAGCAGTGCTGCCACCGGTATTTGCAACTGCCGGGCAATCACCTTACCGGGGTAAAACGCGGTTGAGCCGGTGCAGACCACAGCCGCGTAATCTCCGCTGACCGCCTCAGAGCAAAAGAACTTAGGAGACAGGATCCCGACCTGATCAGCCGCATAGGAAAGTGCTTTGCGCAATCGGCAAGGGTAGCTGATGCGGAGTAGATCAAAAGGATATCCCAGCGCCTCACACAGAGCCCGCGACTGGTTCTCATGGCCCGCTTTACCATCCGTCACAATTAGAATTTTTTTCATAACAGCTCAATTATTGAATAGTTTACGGTTGAAGGCAATGCGAAAGAGAGTGGAATCGCATAGAAGGTTTAGCAGGCCCAATTTTATTTAAACTCAGGCTTGCTTTTTAATATTTAAATTGGTATTATTTTTGTTCTTTTTGACCCTTGAATCAAGGAAATAGTTCATGGATACTGCCATCACATTCGCGGAAGCGGAATCGGAATTCGTCACTCTGCTGGAATCTAACCCATTACCAGTCATAAATTTGCTGGCACTGATCCGCTCAACTGCTGTCAAAAACAGCAACCAGGATGAAACATGGACCAATGTAGTGGTTCAGGAATTGATTGATGCTGGCGATTTCAACGGTCTCTATCTGGTTGTCAAAAGCTGCGCATCTGCTCTGGTTGCGCAATTGGGTGTGGATGGCATCCTAGCTGATCTTAAGCGCGCCTGCAAAGACCGCATGATTCTAGCCTTTATTGACACAGTGCCATTCACAGCTCAGCCATTGGAGGACTCTTTCCAACAGCTCGACACCCTGCTCAGCCTCGTGCCAGGAGCCCAAGTAATTGATAAAACATGGGGATTCGGCACTGTCAAACGGCTTGATCACTTCTACAAACGTGTGACCATTGACTTCGGCGGTAAGCGCGGCCATCACTTGACATTCAAGACCGCCTCAGAAACACTCAGCCCAGCCGCGCCTGATCACATTCTCACAACTCACCACAATAACCCAAGTGAGGTCGCGCGCTTGGTCAATGAGCAACCGGGCGAAGTTGTCAAATGGGTTTTACGATGCTTTGGCGCCATGCCGATCCCGAAACTTGAGTCAACCCTGATTGACAATAACTTTTTGACATCGGCCACATGGAAAGGATTCTGGGACAACGCCCGCAAGACCCTCAAAGGTGACCCCCTGGTTGTAGTTCCAACTAAACGCACGGATTGCATTGAGCTGCTGGCTGAAGCCACCTCCTATGATGACCGCTGGTTCGCCAATTTAAGCGACGAGAGAGATCCACAACTCATTCTCAATACAATACTGGAGCTGGAGGAACTCAAGATAATCGAAACGCTGGATGAGACGCATCGCGCGCTTATCAGCAGCCGTCTAGGCTTTGCAATTAAAGGGGCGCACAACACCAATCCCGCGCTGTATGTGAAGCTGGTGACGCTCTGCGGCCGGCACAACATTACCCCGGATGTTTTCAAGCCAGATTGTGAAGAGAGCATCGAGCCGCCGCACACCCATCTCTGGAGCAGAGACCGCTTTATTCAAGCCGCGCGCAAACTGCCGGCCAGAGATGTTTCCAACATGGTCGCATTTCTGCTGCAGCAAGGGCCGAGCGCACGGGGAAAACTGCTGGCGGCCCTGCCTGCAATGCCCTACAACCTTTTGAATGAGACACTGCTCGCATTGCGAGAAACCGACGAAGCAGCGCAGGCCTGCCGCGAGCTGCTAATGGCTCCCAAAGCTCCCCCCACGCTGGTCAGCTGGATTTTCCGCTACCGCTCTGAACTGCCAAACTGGAATCTCCCCTTGCTGCTGGATTTACTCCACCATGCTATTATAACTGTAGAGACCAACCTCAGCGGTGAAAACCTACGCATGAAAAACGGACTGAAAAAACTCTTTAAAAGTGCAAGCTGGTTGAAAGAGATTTTTGAGGAACTCACGGAAACACAACGGCATCTGCTGTTTGAACGCATCCAAGCCTCACCCGCCTGGGAGCCTACAACCCAACGTTCGCTGATTGCACGCATGTTAAAATTAGACCCGACCTTGGTTGACCGGAAACGGACGGCAAGTTCCATGGATGAGCCCGCGCCGCGCCTGACCTCCTGGCGCTCCCTTGCGCAACGCCAGGCACTCTATAAAAAACTGGTTGAGAGCGATCTACCTAAAAACAGCAACGATATTGCTGTTGCGCGTAGCTACGGTGATTTGCGAGAAAACTTTGAATATCAAGCTGCCAAAGACCACCAACGACAACTTCTTCAAAGGCAGAGTGAGATGCAGCTCGAACTGGAGCTGGTCAGAGGTAGCGATTTCGCCAATGTCTCAGCCGAAACAGTTGCCCCAGGCACCACGGTGGAGCTGCTCACAGAAGATGGTGTCAAAAAGTCTTACACCATTCTTGGAGAGTGGGATCGCGATGAGGAGCTTGACATCATTTCCAACAAAACGCGGATGGCTGCGTGCATGCTGAAAAAAAGCGCTGGCGATCAGATTACAATACCTGTTCCGGGCGGAGAGCAAGCAGCGAAAATTCTGGCTGTTACCCCTTTGCGTCAGGCGATCACACATTGGATTGCCTCATCCCCTGAATTAACCCCATAAAACACACCACTTTTGACTTTATCAGTGAAAGCGAGGTTTATACTTATGCCTGTACAGAAAAAAACGACCACTAAGAAAAACTCATCAGCGCAGAACAGCGTGAAAAAATCGCCAGCCAAAAAAATTCCGGCCAGCAAGGATAAACCCGCGCCAAAACCCAGTGTCAAAAAAAGTACGGTCAAAAAAGCTAGTGTCAAAAAAAGCGCGGTCAAAAAAACTAGTACTAAAAAAAGCGCGGTCAAAAAAAGCGTACTAAAAAAGAAGCCAGGCAAAGTCAAAAAAAGCACCTCTGAGCTACTTGAAGCTATCAAAGCACTGGATGCTGAGGCGCAGACAAGCACTGATCTTAACCAAAAGCCTCTGGTCACAGCCTCTAACAAACAACCCTCCGCCAAAGTCAAGACTAAGGCGAAAAAGCAGGTCTCGCTTCCGATTGTGCCTCCCATGCAAAAAGCAGTTGAAGTTGTAGCACCCTCATCCAGCAGAAATAAAAAAAAGAGAAAAGCAAGTTTTGGCAAGAAAGACCTGAAAATGTTCCGCAATGAACTGCTTGGAATACGCGAACACTTCACGCAACAGACCAAAACCATGAGACACGATGCGCTGCAACGCGAGGATGGCGTCAACTCAGAAGAGGATGGCACCGATGCCTTCATGCGACTGCAGGTGCTGAACCAAATGAGTAATCAGCACCGAACGATTGCCGACATTGATGAAGCCTTGAACGACATTGCGACAGGCGCCTATGGTATCTGTGAAATGTGTGAATGTCTGATCAGCAAATTGAGACTCAAAGCCCGCCCATTTGCCAGATTCTGTATCAAATGCAAATCTGAGATGGAGCGTGCGGATCGCTTCAACAAACCACGGTGAGAAAACCCATGCGCACAGCTTTCTTTGCAGCTCTGATTGTCGCAGCTGATCAGATCACAAAATATTTGGCGGTATCGCAGTTGAAGTCCATACGTTCAATTGAGGTCATACCCGGTTTTTTCAACCTTGCCTATGTTGAAAATCCGGGGGCGGCTTGGGGTATTTTTTCCGGGCACAGGTTGCCGCTGGTGATCTTCTCCCTTTTTTCGCTGGCCTTTATCATCTGGAAACAGAAAGCTCTCTTCCATCATTTAAAAAGCCACCCCGTGATTCTATCTTTGATCTACGGCGGAATTATCGGAAACCTCATTGACCGCATCCGCATTTCCCGTGTGATCGATTTTCTTGACTTTCACTGGAAGGGCACACACTTTCCAGCCTTTAACATCGCTGATTCCGCCATCTGCTGCGGCGTCTTTCTTTTCATAGTGGCTGAATTTCTACACAGCCGCAACAGCACCAAAACGACAGAGAACGCCACTGGAAAAATGGCGTAATCTCGGAGATTACCGATGCAATGCGTCGTTAACAGCGCATGGATACTCACTGGTGCCACAGCAACTGGCAAGAGTGGCCTCTGCCAGATGCTGGCTGAGCACCTCGGGGCCAGTGTGATCTCTGCTGACAGCATGCTGGTTTACAAGGGCATGGATATTGGCACCGCCAAACCATCGCCGGAAGAACGCCGTTCCGTCCACTACTACGGCCTTGATTTAGTTAAGCCTGATCAGCCCTTCAGTACAGGTGCCTGGCTGGAAGCAATCCGAAACTCCTTCCACCCCATTTTTTCGGCCAGCGATCAAGCCGCAGCGCCCCTGATTGTCACTGGCGGCACCGGGCTGTATATCAAAGCGCTGACCAACGGCTTGGAAGCACGCGCGGCCTGCCCCGAAAAACGCGGCTTCTGGCAAAATTTTTTAGCGCAACATGGACTGGCCGCCTTGCAACACGAGCTGCGCCAGCAGCTACAGAACACTGACTCGCCTTTGACAGAGTCAACCAATCCCCGACGTATCATCCGCGCACTGGAACACCTGGAACACGCAGGCAAGCTTCCCTCCAACTGGCTAACCGAGGAGGCGCAAGCGCCGATCCTGACTCTACGCCTGCCGCGTGCGCAACTGCATGAGCGCATCCGCCAACGGGTGCAGCGGATGTTTAGCGGAGGTTTGCTGGAAGAGGCGCGCGAATTGAAGCGCCTTTACCCACAGTGGTCAGCAACTGCAAGTAAAGCGATTGGCTATCAGGAGGCACTCGAGGTGCTGGATGAAAAACTCTCCCGAGAGGAGGCCATGGAACGCATCGTTATCCGCACCCGACAGCTCGCCAAACGCCAGGAAACCTGGTTTCGGCATCAACAAAACACACTCTGGTGTGATATCGAAGCTTCGGATTTTGTTGAAGTGGTTGCAGAAAAAGTGCTACACTTATGGCATGAACATGGAAAAGCCCAACTCAAAATCTAATCTCAGCCATGTCTGGGAGAGCGCGCCCGAACGCAGCGCTGTCAAAGACCTGCACGACTCCCTGAAACCGCGCGAGGAGCTGGAGCGTGTTGGACGAAAAAACTTATCGGATGCCGCACTGATTGCGATACTTCTGCGCACTGGCACACGCGGCAAAAATGTCATTGAACTGGCACGGCATATCCTCGTTGAGTTTGAAGGTCTGGAGAAACTAGCTCAAGCGGATCACACGGAGCTGGTGCAGCACAGAATAAGAGGCCTGGGACCAATCAAGGCCAAAGAGCTATCGGCCGCCATGGAGTTGGGTCTGAGGATCGCGGCGCGCACAAAAAAACCATTTTCAGCCATCCGGATCGAGAACCCCGCGCAAGCCTACAAGGCGATTGAGCCATTTGCCTCCGAGCAGGAACAGGAGAACTTCTGGGTTCTGCTGCTGGACACTAAAAACAAACTCATTCGCGAGCCAGTGGAGGTCTCGCAGGGCTTGATCGACTCCACGCCGGTTCACCCGCGCGAAATCTTCACCGAGGCGATCCGCTACCGCGCCAAGTCCATTATTCTGGCGCACAACCACCCATCAGGCGACCCCACCCCCTCCAGCCAGGATTTAAAAATCACTCGGCGCATGATTGACGCGGCACGGCTGCTCGACATCCCTGTGCGTGACCATCTGATTGTGGGCTGGTCATACTGTGATCCCCCCTCGTATATATCCCTGAAGGAACACAATCTGATCGACTTTGACGGATGACGGAATCACAATCACAATCATAATCCTATTCCGACTCCTACTCATAATCATAATCATAATCTTAATCGCAATCCTAAACGCAATCCTAATCAAACAACGGTGACTAAGAGTGATGAAAAAAGACAAAGATCGTGACTAAGAGTAAGATGAGGATTAGAATAAAGAATAAGATTAGGATTTATTAATAAGATGAAAGGCAAACTGATGTTATCAAAAATACTTCCCGCATTGCGTGGCGTTCTGGCAGAGAATCATACACTTCCGCGGCTGGTCAAGATCGAGACCAAAGGCGATGAACCTGTCGTCTCCATCACGCCTGGCAGCGAGGATGTGTCCGCTGAAATCAAACAGCAACTCCCAGTGCCGCAACGCTCGGTGACAATCTCAGGCTACGGCACCTATGCCGCAGTGTTTCCGGATGCAGGGGGCGGACGTGTGGCGGGTAAGATTGCAGTTGTGACCGGCGCGGCTCAGGGCTTTGGTTATGAGATCGCCTGCTCGTTAGCGCGCGAAGGTGCCTGGGTGGCCTTGGCTGATATCAACGAGACAGGGGTGCAACAGGCTGCGGCAAAGATTAACCACGAGCTGGGGCGCGAGGTTGCTGTGGGCGTGGCGGTGAATGTGGCTGATGTCGGCTCCCTTCGGGCGGCAGTTGAAATTGTCGTGAAACTCTTTGGCGGCATTGACCTCTTTGTTTCAAACGCGGGTGTGCTGCGGGCGGGTAGCGTGAAAACACTCAGCGAGCGCGACTTGAATTTTGTGACCGATGTCAACTACAAAGGCTACTTCCTCTCCGTGCAGGCCGTGGCTCCAATCATGGCCCTGCAGAATCAGGGTGCCCCGGCCATCTGGTCTGATATCATTCAGATCAACAGCAAATCAGGGTTGGTGGGCTCCAACAAAAATGGCGCCTATTCAGGCTCCAAGTTTGGCGGCATTGGATTAACCCAAAGCTTTGCCTTGGAGCTGGTGGAGGACGGCATCAAGGTAAACTCCATCTGTCCCGGCAACTTTTATGATGGTCCGCTCTGGTCGGACCCTAAAACAGGTTTGTTCAAGCAGTATCTGAACAGCGGCAAAATCCCCGGGGCCAAAACATTTGATGACGTTAAGGCTTTCTATGAATCAAAGGTTCCGATGCGCCGCGGCTGCACCACCCCTGATGTGATGAAGGCCATCTTTTACTTAGTGGAACAGAGCTATGAGACTGGGCAGGCACTGCCCGTCACTGGCGGCCAGGTGATGCTGTCATAGCGCAGCTTTGCTCTAACACCTTAAGGCGCAGGTGAGTGTGGGATTTGGATTGGGATTGGGTAACTATTCTTTTGTCGGCTCCATGCTGGACAATGCCGGGGCGGAATTTTATCGACATGTAAACACTTAATAAAGAAAGCATTCATGTTAGTCAGCTTGGCGATCATCATTGTACTCGGTCTTGCGGCGGATTGGTTTTTTCGGCGTCTTTGCATACCGGGATTGATCGGCATGCTGCTGGTAGGTATCATGCTGGGCCCCTTTGTGCTCGGTGTGCTGGATGAAAATCTGCTCGCCGTCAGCGCCGACCTGCGCCTCGTTGCTCTGATCATTATCCTGTTACGTGCCGGGTTTGAACTCAACCGACGCACCCTGCACCGTGTAGGAGGGCGCACGCTTCTGCTCTCCTTTATTCCGGCCCTGACCGAAGGCGGTGCAATCGCATTACTTGGGCCGTGGCTGCTGGGGCTGAGCCGGCTCGAATCCGCCATACTCGGATTTGTGCTGGCTGCCGTCTCTCCCGCCGTTGTTGTACCCACTATGATCCGCTTTATTCGCGAGCGACGCGGCACGCGAAAAGGGATTCCAACTATGATTCTCGGAGCCGCATCTGTGGATGATGTTTTTGTCATTGTCGTCTATAGCGCCCTGCTCGGATTGTACACCGGAACAGAGGTAAACGTGCTCTGGAAACTGGCTGGCGTTCCGGTGGCGATTCTACTCGGAGCAGGTGCTGGCCTCCTGCTGGGCACTCTGCTCTGTTGGTTTTTTGATCGCTTCAATCCACGGTCCACTAAACGAGTGCTGATTCTAATCGCACTCACCGTGCTGCTCGTGCGCATGCAGAGCCAGATTGAGCTGCACGTCCCCTTCGCCGCCCTGATTGCCGCCATGGCTATCGGGCTTATCATTCTGGAACGACGGGAGGAGATGGCGCATGAACTCTCCGCCAAGCTCGCCAAAATTTGGGTTTTCGCCGAAGTGATGCTTTTCGCACTCGTGGGAGCGCAGGTAGATGTCGGCATTGTCTGGGAAACAGGGGCAATGGGGCTGCTGCTGATCGCTCTCGGCTTGTGCGCCCGCGGCGGCGCTGTGCTGCTATGCCTGGTGCGCAGCAATTTTACATGGGGTGAGCGATTTTTTGTAGTGGTCTCCTATTCGCCCAAGGCCACTGTTCAGGCTGCAATCGGTGCTGCTCCGCTGCTGGCCATGCGGCTGGCTGGTATGGACACTGGCCCCGGCGAGATTATTCTCGCACTCGCCGTACTGAGCATCATTGTCACCGCCCCCGCTGGCGCCTGGGCCATGTCAGCACTCGGTCAGCGCGTTCTGGAGGTCGAGCCGGATGACCAGACTTGCAAGCCGTAGTGTAGCGCATGTGTAAGAGTCGCTCTATGAGCGACATCGAACAGCAAGGCTTGCAAGCCGCAGTGCCCCGCTTAAACGTCTAGGTGTTTAACATTCAGGGCGTTGTCCTCAATGAACTTGCGACGCGGCTCAACATCGTCGCCCATCAGCAGGGTGAAGATCGCATCGGCCTTAACAGCGTCATCAAGTGTCACCCGCAGCAGGCGGCGTTTAGTCGGGTCCATGGTGGTGTCAAAGAGCTGGTCAGGGTTCATCTCACCCAGACCTTTGTAGCGCTGAATCGAGAGTCCCTTGCGCCCGCGCTCACGCACTGCCTCGAGCAGCGCGGTGAGGGTGTTCACTGGAACCCGCAGCCCATCTTCAATAATATGCGCGATGGGCTCGGTGCCTTGGAGACAGGCATTGGAGTCAAACGACATGGCCACCAGCGAGTCGATCTGTTTTCGCAGCATACTGCTGTGGAAGAGCTCGATCCAACGGAATTCCAAGGGTTGGTTGGCGCTGTAGGACTGCACCTGCGTCTCAGAGAGATCGATTGTGTAGCCAAGCTGAGCCTCAGTCTTTTCGCGCATGGCAGAGAGTTCGCTGTCATTAAAGGCATAGCGGAAGGTTGGCTTCTCTCCGCTGCCCTCAATCAGGATAAAGCGTGGAAATTCGCCGGTCTCGGGCTTACGCTCGGCCATAATTTTTACGGGGTCGAGTCCGCGGCGGGTGAGCGCGGCGGTTGTCAGCTCAATCTCTGCCAGCAATTCGAGCAGGTTGCGCAAGTCTTCTCCGGCCAGGGAGCGGCCATCAACGCACTCGACCACCATGTCATCAATGCCGAGCATCAGCAACTTGCGGGTGAGCTGAGAGTCGCTCTCAATATACTCTTCGCGTTGTTTGCGGGTGATCTTATAGAGCGGCGGCTGGGCAAGGTACATATAGCCGCTCTCAATCAACTGCGGCATCTGGCGGAAGAAGAAGGTCAAGAGCAGGGTTCTGATATGCGCGCCGTCCACATCCGCGTCGGTCATGATAATAATCTTATGATAGCGTGCCTTGGAGATATCAAAATCATCGGTGCCAAAGCCAGCGCCGATGGCGGTGATCAGCATTCGAATCTCATTGTTGTTGAGCACCTTGTCGATGCGCGCCTTTTCGACATTCAGCACCTTGCCGCGCAGCGGCAGGATGGCCTGCGTTTTACGATCGCGTCCCTGCTTGGCTGAGCCGCCAGCAGAGTCACCTTCCACAATATAAAGTTCGCACTTTTCAGGGTCACGCTCTGAACAGTCGGCCAGCTTACCAGGCAGTGCCAGCCCATCGAGTGCCCCCTTGCGCCGGGTGAGGTCGCGCGCTTTACGGGCCGCGATTCGAGCGCGGGACGCCAGCACGGCTTTCTCGACCACCTTGCGGGTCACTGCGGGGTTCTCGCCAAAGAAGGTTGCGAGCTGATCATAGACAATTTGCGCCACGATCCCTTCGACCTCTCCATTGCCGAGTTTGGTCTTGGTCTGCCCTTCAAACTGCGGGTTGGGCACTTTAACCGATACAATCGCCGTGATGCCCTCACGAATATCATCGCCGGTCAGGGCACTATCGCTGTTCTTCTGTAGATTGTTATCCGCGATATATTTATTCACCGTGCGAGTCAGGGCGGAGCGGAATCCGGAGAGATGGGTGCCGCCCTCAATGGTGTGGATGTTGTTGCAATAGCTGTACTCGGTCTGGGTGTAGGCCTCGGTGTACTGGATCGCGATTTCGCACTCCACCATATCACGTGTGCCGGCAACATAGATCACTTGCGTATGCACAGGGGTCTTGTTCTGATTGAGGTATTCCACATATTCGACAATCCCTCCGTTAAAAAGAAACGATTCATCGCGCTCCTGCTCACTCTCAAGATCCCGGAAGCGGATCGAAACGCCTTTATTCAAAAATGCCAGCTCGCGCAATCTTTTGGCCAAGATATCCCATTTGAAGGCGCGGCAGGTGAAGATCGAATGGTCAGGAAAGAAGGTGACCTTGGTCCCGGTCCCTTGCGTCTCACCGATCACTTCCAACGCTGAAACGGGTATGCCCTTCTCAAAGCGCTGACGATGGATCTTGTTGTCGCGGCGCACCTCAACCTCCAACCACGAGCTCAATGCGTTTACGCAGGAAACACCAACGCCATGCAGACCTCCGGCGACCTTATAGTTCGAGCCATCAAACTTGCCGCCCGCGTGCAGGGTGGTAAGTACCAGCTCCAAAGCCGGACGCTTCTCTATCGGGTGCATGTCAACCGGTATGCCGCGTCCGTCATCGGTGACAGAGATCGAGCCATCGGGATTAATCACGACATCCACATGCGAGCAGTAACCAGCGAGTGCCTCGTCAACTGAGTTATCCACAACCTCATACACCAAATGGTGGTAGCCTCTTTCGCCAGTATCACCAATATACATGGCCGGACGCTTGCGGATAGCATCCATGCCCTCTAAAACGGTTATATTCGCAGCGGTATATTTTTTTGACTGAGCGCGTGTGTTTAACGTGTTTTCTTCGTCGTAATTCATTCCATCAAGCATACTAGTTTCCCATAAGAAGTGATTTACTAAATAGTATCAAAACCGGCGGTTATTCACAAGCTGCAACCACTACTCCATGTGCTGCAGTATCTTGTGCAGATAGAGCAGCCCAGCAGCGCGACAGTCAAGGGTATGTCCCGCACGATAGGAGACAATCGTCCCACAAAAACGCCCCATGTCCAGCAGCGCCACTGCTGCCAGCAGATCAAGCACCGCGCGGTGCCAGACCGGCTCCAGCGCCTTCTCGCCCACGATAAACCGCGGCTCCCCGTAAAACTTGTTTTTGCCATGGATCAGGATATTCTCCCTTGTATAACCCAGATGGCGGGTGTCCGCCATTGACCAGCCTATGGCTTTCACCAAAAGCATCTTTAAAAAGGATGCGTTGGTACGCGCAAAAGAACCCTTTTTGAAAACCCCCGGGGTCAGATCAAAAGCAATTCGCTGCTGACCAATAATGGAACTAAAATCAATTGCGCAGTCGATTCGCAGTTTGTACTCACTTGGTTCAGCTGGAATAAAGGTCAGAAAATCGCCGCGTGTACCCCCAAATGTCACCGGCTCTTTTACCGTCACATAGCTCGCGGGTTCATCCAGCTCTACAATGCCAACCTGCTCTATGGTTTCAACCATGCCGAGGCTGCTGCAGTCAAAAAGCGGCGGATCACCGGAATCAGTGCTGATGATCATATCGTCGATCCCCATTCCCAGCCGCAAGGCCACAATATGCTCCACCATGCGCAGATAGTTATGCGGGTTGCCGCTACGCAGCACAATATTGCGAGCCGAAGTCCAGACATTGCGCACCGAGACCGGCGTCATAAGCTGCTCGGTCAGGTCGCTGCGCTTAATCCACCAGCCTGGTTCATCCGATGGCTCAAACGTTAGTGTGCGCTGCGCTCTGCCTGTAAATGTTCCAGTACCAGTGACTGAGCAAGGGCCTGCAATCGTGGTGCGTTTTTTTGAATATCCGCTATCCCCCTCACACAATTCAGTGAGATCAATCTCCTGATCATTAAATTTTTTGTATGCTTCGCGCACAGAATCAATATCACCCAGCAGCATGCGCCCTTCGGAGTATTTAAACGCCATATATTTCCTTTTATACAAAATCAAACTAACTCAGCCGCCAGCTGCGGCAGCCCCGGATCCCTGGCGCCAAAACAGACTAGGGCACCCTTCTCTGCCGACAACTCCCGCATCCGCACCTCAGCTGCCTTCAAGTCATTAACAAGCTCTACTTTAACACCTTTACCAGCCAGTTTAAAAGCCAAATCTGCGCTGGAAACATCTCTTGTGGCACTACCGCCCGCATCATAAACCGGCAACAGCAACAACGTATCCTCGACACCGCACACAGCGGCAAACACCTCCACCAGCTCATCCATCATTTTACGCAGCGGAGTGTAGCCATGCGGGCGCCAGAGTCCGCAGATCCCACCGGGAAAAACCGCTGACAACGTCTGCCAGGCGGCTTTAAGCTTTTCAGGATTGTGCGCGTAATCATCAATCACGGCGGCCTGATTACAATATCCAATCAGTTGCAGGCGGCGCTCGATCCCCTTGAAAGCGGACAACGCTGCGGCCACATCCCCTGCATCAGCTCCCAATGCCAACGCCATACGCACCGCGTGCGCGGCATTATGCACATTAAACATCCCTGGCAAAGGCACCTTATATTGCACCCCGTCGTGAACAAAGCGGCTCTCCCACCCTTTGATCTCAACCTGCCCCAGCGCATCCCCCTCACTGATGCCGTCAATCACATGCCCAGCCACCCGACCCCGGAATGCGTCAAAGAGCCCGAGGGTTTCCCGCATATCAAAGTGGTCAGCTGAGGCATTGGTGATAATCGCGTGATCAGGCTTGAATGCCATCAACGATTTATCAGACTCATCCGCCTCAATCACAGCGACACCTCGTCCGCTGCGCACTGATCCAATCCGCCCGCCGCCAGCACTCCAGCCGATCACCGCCGCGCCATTGACCACCAACGGATCAAAGCCGCACCCTTCCAAAATAACGCCGAGCATGGCTGTCACTGAACTCTTGCCACAGGTTCCTGTGACCGCCACCAACTCGCGCCCCGCGACCACCCGCGCCAGTGCCACAGCTCTGTGCTCCACCGGAATCTTCAGCTCCGCAGCGCGCATCAACTCAGGATTGTCGCTCTCAATCGCTGAACTAATCACCACCCGGCCCACGCCGGCAAGGACCCCGCTGCCGTCCTGTGGAAAAAGCGCGACCCCCTGAGCAGCCAACGTCTCTAAAACCGGTGTGCCGCCGCCGCTGTCCAGCAAACGGTCAGAGCCGCTGACCTCCGCTCCGCTATCAAGCAGTGCCTGAGCCAGAGCACTCATGCCCACCCCGCCGACACCTACGATATGAACCCGTTCTCTCATAAAATTTCTGCTGTAGATTTAATTGATACCAAAAGAGACACTCACAGAGGTAGACTTATACAAAAATTCCTGAATTTTATCAATGGCTTTATTAGTTATTAGCGTTCCGCCTTGACAAATGACCCGTAAAAAAGCTATTTTATTAACTCATGCGTGAAATTCTTAATGACTTCTGCAGTTGAGACAAAAGTGTTGTAAAAGTTTTATCTGAGATATTTGCGTTCCAGAAAACACAACTTAGTCACGACTATTGGCAGAAAGATCATTATGATTTATAACGAAACTCAACAAAAAATTGCGCTTAAAATTGATTCTGGCTCCTCTAATTCACACTGGCGGGATTGGAAATGGCAGGTCAAAAATCGCATCACCTCTTTGAGTGCCCTGAACAAATTGCTGGAACTGAATCTATCCAGAGAGAAGACAGAGCAGATTCAAAAGACAATCGAAAAATTTCCACTATCCATAACGCCTTACTACCTGTCCTTGATTGATATCGATAATTTTGAGCACGACCCGGTCTTCCTTCAGTCAGTGCCCTCCATCCAGGAGCTGACTATCTCCAATGCGGATATGCCGGATCCGCTGCATGAAGACAGCGATAGTCCGGTTCCGGGGATTACCCACCGTTATCCTGATCGTGTGCTCTTTCTGGTGAGCAATGTGTGCGCCATGTATTGCCGCCACTGCACCCGTAAGCGCAAGGTAGGCGATATTGATGAAATCCCCTCCAAAGATATAATTGACGCTGGCTTGGAGTATATTCGCAACACACCCGTGATCAGAGATGTTCTGCTCAGCGGCGGAGATCCCTTTCTACTCTCTGACTCCCTGCTGGACTACATTCTAACAGAACTCAGAGCAATCAAGCATGTCGAGGTGATCCGTATTGGCACACGCACACCGGTAGTGCTCCCCTATCGCATCACAGACGAACTGGTGGCAATCCTCAAGAAACACCATCCTCTTTGGATCAACACCCACTTCAACCACCCGCGTGAGATGACGACCTCGGCCAAGCAGGCTCTGGCAAAATTGGCGGATGCCGGAATTCCTCTGGGCAACCAGACCGTGCTGCTCGCAGGCGTGAATGACTGCCCGAAAATAATGCGCGCTTTAGTCCACAAACTCACCCTCAACCGGGTACGCCCATATTACCTCTATCAATGCGACCTCTCCGAAGGCTTAAGCCATTTCAGAACACCGGTTGGCAAGGGCATTGAGATCATCGAAAGCCTCATCGGCCACACCAGCGGATTCTGCGTGCCAACCTATGTTATCGACGCTCCGGGCGGCGGCGGTAAAATTCCAGTTATGCCGAACTACCTCATTTCCTGGTCAACCAACAAGGTCATACTGCGCAACTATGAAGGGGTCATCACCACTTACCGCGAGCCTGACAGCTATGAGCCCACTTTTTGCGACCGTAACTGTGAGAGCTGTGATCTACAACTTGCGCTGGATGATGCCACTGAGTACCGCTCAGTTGGCATTGAAAAGCTTTTAGCTGACCACGACGAAACATTCGCATTGGTGCCAAACGACAACGACCGCATGAAAAGGCGTGATTAATGGAGCCGCAAGATAAAATTGAAGTGTTCCATGGCTGCGTAATTCAACACGGCAGTTACAACGACCGCATCTACCTGATCAAGTTAGCCTCAGAGCTATCGAACACCACGCCGTTAGCCCTGATCCAGTTGGCAAAGGAGCGCGGCTATTCCAAGATTTTTGCCAAGATACTGGATCGTTACGTGGAGATGTTCCTCAACGCGGGCTTCCAGCAGGAGGCAATGATACCTGCTTTTTACTCAGGAGATGACGACGCACTGTTCCTGGGGTTTTACCTAACAGAGGAACGAGCTGTGGAGGCCAACCCACTGCAGCTTGAGGAGTTCCTGAAGCTCGCGCTCCAGAAAAAAGCGGATCAACAGACGCGCCGCTTGGAGCAAGGGCTTGTGCTGCGCAGTTGCGGCCCATCCGACGCAACCGCGCTGGCACAGCTCTATCAGCAGATCTTCCCGTCATATCCATTTCCCATTCATGACCCGAAATATATCCTGGAAACCATGCAAAGCCATGTGGATTACTTTGGCATTGAAAGCAATGGACAATTGATTGCCGCCTCATCAGCGGAGATGGACCTGCAAGCATCCAGTGTGGAGATGACCGACTTCGCGACACTCCCCGAAAGGCGCGGCCATGGATTTGCGCAGCTCCTCCTGGCAGAGATGGAGAGGGCGATGCAGCTTAAAGGAGTTGTCACCGCCTACACGATCGCCCGGGCACTCTCCCCGGGCATGAATATCACCTTCAGCAAAGCAGGTTACCAATTTGGCGGACGGCTAAAAAACAACACCAACATCTCGGGGCACATTGAGAGCATGAATGTCTGGCACAAGGCCTTGGGGTAGCGGTTTTTCGACTGACTCGACTGATTTCGACTGACGGTGACTACCGTCATGGGGGAGTCGACTACCGTCGATTGCCGTCGATTCACTCGACTGACTTCGACTGGGGACGACTACCGTCATGGGGAGTCGGCGGGAGTCGATGGGAGTCGAGGGTAGTCGCCTCCTCCTCGACCTCCCGCGTGCCCTTGCAGGCGGGGTACCTGGTGCAGCCCCAAAAAGGGTGGCCAGCGTGTGAGCCGACCTTGGCCTGGCGCTGACGCATGGGTTTGCCGCACTCAGGGCAGGCCGGCGCGCCGGCCTCAACCTCCTGCTGGTCGCGCGTTTCGAGCCGTGCGACGGTCAGGCGCTCGCGGAAGCCGCCCTCCTGACGAAAAGCCTCGCCCTGCGCCTCTTTCAAACGTCCGAGCATGTTCAGCGCCCGGCCGATCAGGAGCAGGAGCGCGTTGGCTGCCAGGTCGGAGTCATCGCTGTTGAGCCAGCGGGCGAACTTGTCGTACTGCGCCAGCAGATAGACCGAGGCCTCGTGCAGACCGTCGCCCTCACCGAGCGGATTGGGGTCGAGCCGCAGATCCAGCACAGCGCAAGCCTCGGGCGAGGGCACCTTCCATGGCAGCTTGCGGCGCGACAGGAGCCAGAACTCGTAGTCGTTCTTCAGCTCGGCCAGACTGGCGCGGGCCACGTCGGTGAGCTTCATCTCGGTCTCAGCCGAGGTGCTGGCCCGCTCCGAACCCTCGGCGATGTTGACGCGCCCTGAGCGCGCGGCCTGGGTCATCTGGTCAAACTGGCGGCCGCACGGGTCGTTGCGGCGGTTCAGGAAGGTCGTGCAGAAGCGCCAGGTGGCGAGCTGCACGATCGAGGCGATCGTAAAGCTGTCGAGCTTGCGGTAGCCGCCGTATTTTCCAAAGAGGTTCATGGGCATCCTTTCTTTTTTTTCGACTGACTTCGACTGACCTCGACTGACGGCGACTTCCATCAAACCGGAGTCGATGTCAGTCGAGCCAGTCGATGGGCGTCGTCCCAACTGTAAGTCGGAGTCAGTCGATGCCAGTCGATGGGCGTCGTCCCAACTGGAGTCGGAGTCAGTCGAGCCAGTCGATGGGCGTCGCCCCAACTGAAGTCGGAGTCAGTCGAGCCAGTCGATGGGCGTCGCCCCAACTGAAGTCGGAGTCA
>JBAYXX010000085.1:0-18138 GCA_041673345.1 Kiritimatiellia bacterium | reverse complement strand
CTGTAACTTGGGGTCGGAGTCGGGGTCGGTATCGGTATCGGTATCGGTATCGAAAAGCGTACGAGGTCGACCCCGATTCCGACCCCGACCCCGACTCCGATGCAGCTTACCGTCGAGTTACCCCATCGTTTTTTCGCACCCGCGGTGCGCGGCGGGCTTGCCTATAACAAGAGCAAGAGTGTTCCCTTCGGAGCGCTATAAATCTTTCCTGACCCATAGATGAATTCAGGATATGTTTCACTAGAGATTGTGCCTACAAGCGTTTGCCCATTATAGCGCATTGTATCAACAGCGAGAGTGCCGATAAAGTTCAGGTTCAGTTTAGCACCTGCGGCTACTTCTAAAACTGTCGATTTAGGCAGAATCGCCCCAAGCTCAGCAAGTTCCACCTTTTCAACAGAGACTGAGTCGATCAGCGTACTAAAATCGCCGGTCGGCACAGCATTCTGCCCCTGCAGTCCGATATCGTAACTCCCTGCTTCAGGAATTTCAAAGTAGAACTCATGGCGGCGGAAGAATTCATCATAGCTTTTGATGTAACCGATATTGTTGGTAACTCCACCCCTGCTGACCCATGCCACAACGGGATTCTTGCCATACCTGTTGGCGGTACCCTCACTCACACGGGAGACTGCGTGGAAGGTAAGACGATAGATTCCCGGCTCACTGAAGGCAACGCTCTGTTTGGCAACTCCAGTCTGCGCCAGATGCAGACGTTTAGCACCTTCAAAGAAGTTGTATCCGTAATATTTCGTTGACAGACTCTTATAATCCAATACCGCCGCACCCATCTTGGGTATATAGCGCGTATCAAAAATCAGATCCCAACCAGTGCTGCCGCTTTCAAACCCTCCATTACTGATGAGATTACTCCCCTCTACACTCTTATGCGCAATAACATCGTCGATCAGCAGCACACGGTTGTCGGTGTTTACACCTGTCAAAGTCAAAGTCAGGGGAACACCAGCCTCTGCCTGGAAAACAGATGTGAACTTCTTTTCATAGATCTGAGAGGTGGTTGAAAGAGTACCGACATTAGAGCCATTAACCGTGACGGTCACAGAGTGACTGTTTGGAGACTCAGCATATAGCGTACGAAAGTGAGCAATATTAAAAGACAACCGGTAAGAACCGCTCTCAGAGAACGTCATCGTTGTTGACACAACCCCCTGATTTTTAAGCATAAGAACCCGGCGGCCATATTCAGGCACCAGACAATAATCGGAACCGACTGCAGCAACCATTGCTTTATCATCACCGTTTGCAGTAAAGATCCATCCCGTATTTGTTGGGGCGTTAATCGCCGTTGCGCCTGCCGAATACTCAGCACATTCGAAACTGGCATTTTTCATAACATCCAGAGACCTATCCATAGGTAACAGATCAACATGAAAATTATCAAGATTTGATAATTTATCGGCAAGAGTGATGCTCTGCAAACGCAACGTATGCGATCCAGCCTCAAGCCATGGCAGACGATAGCGGTATAGCACATATTCAGTGGCCCAGGTCTGCACCGTAGCCATGCGGTTTCCATCAATGATAATATCAAATTCATGACCGTCAAACCCGATTCTGCCCGAAGCCAGGAAAGAGAGAACATACACCCCATCTACAGGCAGGGTCATGGTTGTTTCCATACCGACATCGGCTTTCAGAGCCAACGCATAGTCTCCATCCGGCGTGGGAAAGGGCGCATACCAGGACAGGTTCTGAGAGTGGACAAAAACTTTGGAATATATGTCACCCGTATTTATTGATGCTGTCCAGCCGCCGTAAGTAGTGCCGTCATCATAGTTTTTATATGCACCGAATTCAAAGGAATGACTCGGAATATAACCGGCTGTATTAGTGGGCCACTCCCTAGTTTTCAGAGGTTGGGCAAATTGAAGGATACCCTCCTCAACAGAGATACTCGTAATATTGGCAGGCACTTCACGAAGAACCAGTTCCGCCTGACCACTTTTGATAATCCTCTCGCTATCGACGATAGAAGCGACATTAAAAGCATCGGGATCAGCGGTAATCTGGGTGCCACCGAACACCTCGACCGGAGTCGGCAGGCAGGGCACAAACGTTCCCGCACCAATACGCACTGAACCATTGAACGTAGGAGTATCCTTATTAACGTCCAGCAACAACGTCCCGCTGCCATCTTTCACAAAGGCCCCCTCACCTCCGAACCTAACCGACTGCTCTACCCCATTGGGAACTGTGACCGATGCCGATTTGCCGCTGGCAGCGGTAAAAAATGGTACATCCTGCTCTGTTGAAAACCATTTCTGCCAGAGATATTGCTCAATCTGCAGCCGCTCAGCCTCTGACAAACGGGTTGTAAATAGAATTACTTCGCAGAGCCTTTCACCGCCAATTCGAACACCGGTGCTACTGGTCTTATAATTCCGATCATTGCAAAAGTTTGAGGCGCGCGCTCCTTCCTTAGTTCCACTCACTGTTTCAAGCAGCTGAAAATCCTGTTTAGGCAGAACCTTTGTACCATCAATCCGCTCTCGGTTAAGATAGGTTCTTCCTGTTTTCACTTTCGACATGGTGTTATCCATGGCAGACCAGATAGGTGCACCCAAACCAGTATCTTTGTATTCAGAAGGATGAAAATCTGAATATGTGGCGTTAGATCCCAGGATAAATCCATATCCCTCATGCGCACCGAAAACCAGAAAAACATTTCGGATATTGGTAATGCCGTTAAGATTGGATGAGGCGTTCTGCCACTCCATCCAACGCAGACTGTGAACACCGCCGAAATGAATACTGGAAAGGTTGGTGGAGACACCCGCATCATCGGTCAGCAGTTCAGGGTAACAGTTGGTAAAGTTTGTTTTACCAACAGCACGCGGATATTGCCAAGGACCCGTCTGATTTGGTTCACGCACATCAAGCCACTGTGTAACATAGGTGACATTGTTGGAGAGATAGGTGACAACATTCGTGTTGGCATCGACCCAAAACGCGGCTTTATCCAGAATTGAAAGCGGCTTATCAGCAAGCTCATATGCGGTTCCATCTGCTACGACAGATAAAGAACCATCCAGAACATCAATACTACCCTGCATTGAAGAGACCTTATGAAGAGGAACAGTAAGGTCGCCAGTTCCGATCTTACGCAACGTCCCTTCAACTAAAAGTTGAGAAGAGAGCGTTGCATTTGTATCAGCACCAATGTAATTGATCTCAGGAGAACCGACAACCAACATCTCGCCGAAGCGCAAACTAGAAATTATTTTTGGGCGCAAACTCGAAGCCACCAAAGAAGGCATTCGCTGTTTTGATGCGGTCGAATCGCACGATTAGCTGGTGTTCACCGGCAGTCAATATGATGCTCTGTTTGCCAACAGGCTTGAGGGGGGTACGCCAACCCGACCCGGAAACCCAGGCGGCAGGCACTCTCCACTCTGCGGCTTTCACCTTGTCCACATCAAGCTGAATAACTTCATCGGGGTGATCGGTGAAATCATTTCCCTCCTGGATATGGCCCGGGCGGTTCATAAAAAGTTCTACATCATACTCGCCAGCCTCTTTGACCAGCACACGATAGGTCACCCATCCGGCCGTCGCCGGAATCGACGTTTCTACGCTATTAGCGATTTCAGCGATACGCCAGGATGCGTTTGGATCGCCTTTATGGGAGTTGTCTTGGAAGGCTACGCCTTTTCCGCCTTCATCGTAATGGCCCGCGATAATCTTACCGGGGATGGAGTGAGGTTTGCCTTGATAGGCAGTGCCAGTGTATTCGTTGCCTGTGAGCGTATTGATCTGGAGTGGCGCCGATAGACCGATCATGCCGTCGTTGTCCTTGGCCATGGCGATAACCGTGTTGCTGACCTCGAAAAGGTTGGTCACGGTAAACGTCTGGTGGACGGAGTGGCCGCGTTTCGCAAACATGGCAACAAAGCGGGCTATCCATGAGCCCGACCGAGTCGAAGGCGGAGACACCTCCACCTCGGCTCGGATGTAACCGGAGGAGAAAAGGTAGACCATTTTGACTGTGCCGTCTTGATCATCGGCGCGAACATGGAAAGTCACTGGCTGGCCCAGAAGACACTCCTTCATGTTCCCGTCCATTTTCAACGTGACCGTGGGTGCCGTCTTTTTCCCGTGGTCTTCGTCATAGACCCGGACGTAGTCGACCACCAGCTGGTCAGGAAATTCCGCATCCTCTAAAAAGCCATAAAAAGGGTTCCCACCCCCGTCCTTTTTCAGTTTTTCAGGTGTTCTCAGGCATCCGCTAATCCAGACCCTTTGCGGGACCGTAGTCACAGGAACCTCCCGGTAGGTCTGGCGGAGCGTCTCTTGGCCGTCCACGTAAAAGATGTGCTCCAGGGGTGACCACTCTAAAGCCACGGTATGCCAGCCGTCATATTTTTCCATCATCACTTTTTTGCCTTTAGAACAGCGGGCAATCTCTGCCTGGCTCATCATGTTGGTGCTGCCGATCCCTTTGCCATTACCCTGATCTTTAATATAGCCAAGCCCAGCTGTGGCATGGTAGCAGTGGAAGATATCGTTCTTGACTTTAGGCTTGTTGAAATCCTCGAAAATATCGAATTCCTGCGGGCTTTGGAAGGTGTCGGTACCCAAACCATAAGGCACTCCCGAGAGCCAGACCGCCGTCCACCATCCAGGCTGAGTTGAGAACTGCACCCGGGTTTCGAAATATCCGAAGGCCTTTTCGAATACCCGCGATTGCAGACCTTTATTGAATCGCACCGTCCCATCTGCATCCTGGGTTAGGCTAAGAACTAAGTTTCCTTGGCCGTCCAGCCCGCAGTTTTCAGACGAATACTTGGTTTTAAATCCTGGGTAATTCCACTTCTCATCAGGAGAGGCGTTCTGCCAGCACTGCATGTCAATGGCTGTCCCTTCGAATTCATCGTTCCAGACAAGCTTCCACTTCTTTCCCGCTGGCGGCCCCTGAACAGCCACACTTTTGACGGCCTCACCTGCCGCTGTTAGCACGCATACCCATGCGCAGCACAGGAATACCATCTTTTTCATTGTTCTCATCATTATTTCTCCTTCGGTTTTATTCCAGTCAATCGCCCTTGCCTATAACTCGGCCATTTTGTCACAGTTTCGTGTCTGTAACTCGGGGTCGGGGTCGGGGTCGCTATCGGAATCGGTATCGAAAAACGTACTAGGTCGACCCCGATTCCGATACCGACCCCGACTCCGATGCGTTTGACCGTCGAGTTACCCCATCGTTTTTTAGCGGCGCAGCCGCGCGGCGGGCTTGCCTATAACTTTGATTGTAGTAGTCGCTCTATGAGCGACACATGCCGCTCATAGAGCGGCTACTACATTCGATGCTGGCCGACGATAGCGGCGACGATAGCGGCTTAAGATTAAAATTCCGCCATTGAAAATCGTCAACCAGCATCGTCGCCGTTATCGTAAACCGGAGGCGAAGCCGAACTCCAGTGAATTACATGACAGACACAGGCGGGACGACTGTGCTACTTTTTTATAGCCTTCATTGCAACTTCTCAATGAGAGCGAAGACCTTTCACAAATCACACAAACTCAGCCGGTTGCGGCGACTAGCTGCTTTAGAACTTCTTCACTCCGCGCCCAGCGCGGATTTATGCTCTTAACCACTCACAGGGTATAACACGGGGTATAAACAACCCAGCTGTTTTTTAAAGTATATCATTGTAGCGGCTAAAAAGTACAATGCAAAGATATGGTGGCGCGCTTAACGTTGCAATCCAGTCAATATACGCTCGTAATTTACGTCATAATTTACGTACTTTACCGCCTGCTGTATGTTACTATAACAGCTCGTTATGGATAAGATTCATCAAAGAAGCCGGGAATTTGCACAGGAAAACATCTATCGGCTGCTGATACGTTACAGCATACCGGCAACAGTGGGCTCAGCTGCGTTCACCTTATACAACATTATTGACCGCATATTTATCGGGCACGCGATGGGGCCGCTGGCACTCTCAGGGCTGACGGTCACCTTCCCCTTGTTTATGACCTGTATCGCCATTGGAGTGCTGGTGGGGGTGGGAGGCGGCACATTGATATCTCTGCGGCTGGGCGAGCGCCGTTATCAGGAGGCTGAGAATATCCTCGGTAATGTGGTTGCGTTGTTTATGCTGGGTGGCATTATTATGGGCGCATTGGGGCTCATCTTTCTGAAGCCCCTGCTGCTTTTTTTCGGTGCAACCGAAACCACTCTGCCGTTTGCGAGCGCTTATCTGGGAACTTTGCTCTGGTTTGTTCCAGTGGATTTTTTGGCCATGGGCACCAATAACTGCCTGCGGGCCGAGGGTAACCCGCGAATTTCAATGTACACCCTGATTGTTGGAGCTATTCTGAACATTGCGCTCGACTACCTTTTTATCTTCCCCATGCAAATGGGTATTTTCGGAGCGGCGCTGGCCACAGGCATATCCAAGGTGGTCTCAGCTACTTGGATTATGCTCCATTTCCGTGTCGGGAAATACCGCGCGTTGACGCTGCATATACGGAATTTGCGTTTGAAGTGGACGCTGGTGCGTCCTCTGATGACCATTGGGCTCTCCCCGTTCATCATGCAGTTGGTAGGCAGTTTGATCGTTCTGCTCTTGAACAAACAACTGCTGCGCTACAGCGGCGAGGTCGCGGTAGGCGCCATGGGGGCGATCTTCAGCATTTCTATGATGCTGAATATGCCGGTGTGGGGACTCATCCAGGGTGCCCAGCCGATCATAGGATTCAACTACGGCGCCCGCAATTTCCGACGCGTCCGCCAGGCGCTCAAAGCCAGCCTGCTCTACGCGGGTGTGATCGGCATTGCAGGCCTGATCATCTGTCAAAGTGCGCCGTATTTTTTGAGTGGCCTCTTTGGCAAAGGCAACTCGGAGTTTATAGAACTTGGTGGCCGCGGCATGCGGCTCTTTCTGTGTATGCTACCGCTCACCAACCTGGACATGGTCGGCATCCAGTTCTTCCAGGCCACAGGACGCCCGCGCTCCAGTATTCTGCTCAACCTATTCAAAAATGGATTATGTCTGATACCAACGCTACTGCTGCTGCCACGGGTTTTGGGGTTAGACGGGGTCTGGCTGGCCAGCCCCTTGTGCGACCTGGCCGCATTCTTGTTGATTGGTCCAGTACTT
This sequence comes from Kiritimatiellia bacterium, assembly GCA_041673345.1. Classification (GTDB taxonomy): domain Bacteria; phylum Verrucomicrobiota; class Kiritimatiellia; order RFP12; family UBA1067; genus M55B167. The sequence goes on along the minus strand of JBAYXX010000085.1, from coordinate 11,011 downwards.
ATCAGAGAGGTCCGCCGCCTCAAGCGCTTTCAATCAGTTGCGATACCCCTTCCCTTAAGCGAAGGGTAATCCTAGCCGTAACACTGAGGGCCGTGACCTCGGGGACGCGTACGTTGCCAGAGTAACCAGGCAGTGATGCTCTTGGCATCAATCATACTACCGCTGTCAATGGCTTCATCAATCTCATCGGCGGAGAGGACAACTGTCTCCAGATTCTCATCAAAGTCCAATCTCCGTCCGTTGGGTTCCTGCGCGATGTGAGCATGATAAAGGTGCAGCCGCTCTTCGCTGTAGCCCGGGCACGGCACAATTTCGGCGAATTTCTTAATTGTCTCGACCTGGTAGCCGCTCTCCTCCTCCATCTCACGGCGGGCACACGCTTCAGTGCTCTCCCCCTCGTCGATACAGCCGGCCACCATCTCCAGCAGGGTTTCCTCCACTGCCCGACGGTACTGATAGATCAGAACAAACTTCCCGTCAGGTCGTTCTCCGAGTATCACGGCCGCGCCCCTGTGCCTGACAATCTCACGGGTGGAGCGTCGGCCATTCGGTAACTCTATCTCGGCTACATCGATCGTCAACGCCCGCCCTTCAAAGACTCTTTTAATACTCAGCGTTTTTTCTGTTAAATCAATCATTTTAATCTCTTCATAATTTCAGGCCGTAAACGGTATTTTAGGTTACTTGCAGATCAAGCGCAGGGCTTGTGTTGCCGCGACCAAAGAGGTGGCATCTTTTTTTTTCTTTACGATACCGATAATCAAATCCGTCCCGTCACCCGCCTTAAAAGAGCCATCAGCCGTTAAAATTAGGCTCAAGCGCAGAGTGTCCGGCGCCTTCGAGGCGATTTTGTTTTTTATCCTCACCCCCTTTTCAGGTGCGAGCACAATATAATCATAGTCCTCGACCAGGTCGCCAGTCACTAATTTGGCTGTCAGCGAAATTTCGCGAGCCTTGTTCGCGCTCAAAGCCAGCGGTGACTTTTGCCCCCAATCAACCAGGATGCCGCTTTGGTGGAAGTTTACCCGCACCGGAGATTTTTCGAATACAACTGCCTGATGCGTGCTCTGATCAGCACCAGTGCCCATCATCATCAGTGGGCGAACCACCCGCCTCCGCATCACCCCGTTGATCTCCGCCTCGGCCACCAGCTCCTGATAGAAGGCGGTTTTAGGGAAGCGATGGCCATCGCACCAGAGTGTAATCCACCCGCTCTCCGCCCCTGCGGCAACCGCTCCGCCAGTGCTGATCACCCCCAAAGGCGGAAACGCCGCAGTAACAGAGAGAGGGGCCGCATAGCCATGGATGCGGCGTACATACAGTTGGATCAATTGGCTGCCATGTCGTGGTATATTGATCGCAACAGGGCTCATCCATACTTCAAAATCAGGCACCGCCGCACCCACGCGCAGGGTGTAAATAATGGGCTCCAAAGTATCTCTTGCTTCAAAACAGAGTTCAATGATATACCGCCCAGCGGCGGCACACACCAGTGGCAGCGAAAGGCCGCGCCCCTGAATCAAACGCCCCACCGCAGAGAGTTCTGGATGCACTTGCGAGGCGACTACCGCGCCTGCTCCATCCCGGACAGTCACGGTGGTCGGCTCGCACGAACCGCAGTCAACGTCGATATAAAGCTCCTGGCCGGCAACGGCCTCAAAGCTGTAGAACTCCGATGTGGTCACTCCCAGTTTACTGATGCCTTGAACCACCACGGGCAACTGCAGCGGCTGCGCCTGTCCGGCGGTGTGATTGGACTCCACCTGATTGACAATCTGCTCGTCCTTCAGATCAAAGTGCAAACCCGGCAGCACAAAAGCCTTCCCTGCTATGGTTTGCATACACATCGCAGTGTCCTTGCCCCCCGAGAACAGCCTTACACGAGTTTGTTTTAGATTCACCCCTTGGAGACGCACATTTTCGCTGCTTCCTTTGGTCAGGCAACGTGGCGAAAAATCAGTGATTAAAGGCAGTTCACCGAACACAATCCGGTAAACAGCGGCGCGCCCCCCTTTACCCGCAGGGTCTCCAACGCGCAGTGTGTAATCACCGGCGAGCGACACCTCGAAAACAAGCACCGGCGTACTGGCCCGGTGATACAAAGTCACGCCGTTAGTCACCGCCGCGCCAGCAGCGTCCTGGATCTGTAAATCAGGGACAAAGCCTCCCGGCGTCATGACTTCCGCCCGAAAATACGCCACTATTTTAGCCCCATCCTTGGCTTTGAACTGGTAGCAATCGGGCTTCCCGCTCAAAATACGTCCGTTCAAGCAGACCGGCAAGGCATTGAGAGCAAGCTTTACACCAGCTCTCCGGTTGGTGGCTGGCGCAACGATTTCCTCATAATCCGATATCTCAAATTTGACTGGGTTGCTGATCTCGCGGCGGCAATCAATATAAAGCTCCTGTACCCCGGTTTCCGCCATTGGTGCGATATTCATATTCAGAAGTGAGTGCCCACGCAGCGCGGTCTTGCGGTATCTCGGGTTTTTAGCGTTCTTAGCAGCTGTTTTTTCAGGAACATACGTATAAACAGCGTCCTTGTAGAACGTATCCACCCCTGTTCCCGAGATCCCCGGGCTCAACGCATTGTCAGACCAGCTGCCGCCTACCTCCACCTCGCAACTGGAGCCCCGCCGACACCCCGCCGGGAAAATATAATCCAATTTTAAAGGCTCAGCGTTCAAACCATTGCAGGCGTACAATACCACCACCGCACTCCAAAATCTTCGCATATCCCCCCCTCAAGCCTTGCCTATAACTTCAAATGATTCAGGGTATTTTCCATGTGTTTTTATCTTTGTCGTGAACTTCCACATTGGAGGCGAAGCCGGACTTCAGCGATACGACTCCCATTCAGGCTCGTTGCTGAATACCCAGTTGTAATAATCTTTATGCTCCAATTTGGACGCAGCCGCCTCATCGCAGATTATAATCGTTGCGGGATGCAACTGCAGGGCAGTGGCTGAAATCATGGAGGTAATTGGTCCTTCAACAGCCTTGCCCAGGATCTGCGCTTTGTTTGACCCTGTAACAAGCATAATGATACGGCGCGCATCCAGGATTGTACCAACCCCCATGGTCAAAGCGCGGCGCGGCATTTTCGACGGCGGATCAAAGAGCGGCGAATTCTGCTCGATGGTCACCTTGTTCAATGCTTTCTGCCGCGTACGACTCAGCAAGGCCGAGAGGGGCTCGTTGAATCCAATGTGCCCCGACTCTCCCACGCCAAGCAGTTGCAGGTCAATGCCGCCGCATGCTTCGATGCGCTCTTCATAGAGTTGGCACTCTTCAACGAGATCCTCAGCAGCGCCATCCGGCAGGTAGGTATTACGCGGATCGATGTTGATCAGGTTAAAAAGACGGGAATTCATGTAGCTGCGGTAGGAGTTCGGATCAGTTGCAGGCAGGCCGACATACTCATCCAAATTGAACGTTCGGCAGGCCGAAAAATTGAGCCCGTCATTTTTGTGCATTCCCGCCAATGCGGCATAAACATTCTCCATGGTGCGACCGGTTGCCAAACCAAGAACCAGATCATGTTTGTTCTGAATGCTTTCGGCGATCAGTCTGGCAGTCAGTGTGGCTGCCGCAGCTTCATTAGGTCGGATAATAACTTCCATATCACTTCTCTTCTCTTTTGTTGGTTCATAGAGCGAATCTATAAATTCGCTAAATAACCTACTATACTATATCAAAAATTTCTGGTTGTCAAAAGGAATAAGGAATAAGGCTGCCGGACTTTTAAGTCCGACAGCCTGCTAGGTGTCTCTATGGTTAAGCCTTTAAGGAATCACAGTGAAACCCTTGGTGTGCGGATCAGGCTCACTGAGTTCAGCAAGAGCAACTCACACTACGTTGTCGCTACAGGTGGTGAATGTCCGCCGCTTGGCGACAAGCAGGGTGACCACTCCCACGAGCAGAAGCGCAGCTGAGGAAGGCTCAGGAATTACAACATAGCTGCCGTCGTAGAGCGACACAGATCCGCCTAAGGCGATTACTCGTCCGTTGACGCTGGCGTTGGCACCAAGCGTGTCGCTCGTGTGGGCGATTATGTTTCCGAAGAAATCTGTGTCTGCGCCGAGAGTGGCCGAAGAGCCAACCGCGAAGAACACATCCTCCCAGACCGCGCCGTTAGTCAGCTTAACCTTCGAGTTTGCGGCTGTTATTAACGTGCTGCCGATCTGGAAGATATATTCGCCTTGGCCACTGAGGGTCAGGTCTCCAGTCAAATCAGCCTCTGAAGTAAACTTGTAGACACCTGGTGTTAGTGTAGTACCGCCGAGCTGGCTGGCCAAGGTCTGCGTGACAGCAAGGCCTATAAGGAGGTTGTAGGCTGTGTTAGCATCGGCTTGGGCCTGAGTAGCGGTCGCATTGTTTATGTGGATCGTTCCAGTCACAGTGGGAGAGCCTGTGATGGACGTTCCCGGGCTTACCCCGAGGTCACCGTCAATGGTGGTCGCGCCAGCGCTGGTCACCGATTGGTTACCAAGAACCGCGAAGGTTCCCGCTGTACCCCACGACACGGTACTGGCCGTCACGCCAGTGCCGATGCAGGCCACGATGGCCGCTGTTAAAAACACATTTCGTGTTGTGTGCGTTGTCATTTTTTCTTCCTTCCATGAGCATCCCGTTGGAGATGCTTATTATTGTTAGTTTTTAACCATTACAAATTAGCAATGGAGTGGTAAAAATTGTCAACCTTAAAAATCATATTTTTTCTATGCCTATTCATAGGTCACTGCCACATTGCCATTTGTGACCGTGAACTCTGTGATGGTCAGAGCAGTGTCCGACCAAATGCGATAAAACTGATTGCTGCCTTGCTTGGGGGCTGTTATTGATTTTATTGCGAAGTTGATGAATTGCCCCGGAGTGTATGTGTACAAACCGGAAACCTCATCCGCCGAGCGTAGCACTAGCGCTCCGGTCGAGTCTGTGGGTTCTGTGACTGCGTTGGACTGCAAGGTGACCGCCGTCTGAGCTAATAGTCTGCCGTTCATTGATGCGCCGGTTTGCATGTTGATCCCCGCCTGTGCGAGTATGATTCCTTCAAAGTGCGATGTAGTTCCAATATCCACACCCACACCGCCAGCGACCTGCCAGAAGATATTCCTAGCCTGTGCGCCGCCGCTCAAAATGACAGACTTTGCGCTGGCCATCGTGAGATTCCCTGCGATCTGGAAGATCCAGACATCTTCAGGGCCGCCCGCGAGCGTTACGTCCGTATTGATTGAAACCGAGGTACCCCATTTGTAGAGGCCGGGAAGGAGCGTCTTCCCGCTGATATCACCGCCGCCGAGTTCAGTAGAATCAGGTGATTGTCGTCCAGCGGCATCGGCGTAAGCGGTTCCCATATCGCTGATCGCTGTAATCAGGATAGAAGGAGTCGGTGTCGAATAGTCGGAGGCATAGACTTTCCCCGTCACTTGAATAGATGTTGAAAAGGTGGAGGTGCTGTCCAATGTAAGAGAAAAGCCGGTTATAGCCGCTGAGTCAATCGGACTCACGCCCATATCCCCTGTCACGTTAGATTTTGGAACAGTACTAATGCCTGTCTTTGCCAGAACTCCAAAATTACCCGCGCTTCCAAGGTCAATCGGCAGTTCAGGATAACCACCCATAGCGGTAATTCCTGAGAGTATTACCGTCATCATTATGACTGTTAAATAATTAAATTTTTTCATAGTTTTAACTTCTTTCTATTGTTTTTATGTCCATTCAAATTCCATGCTTTTGAATTTGGACATATTTCTTGTTTCGTAAGTGCATAATATGCGATGCAACGGATCTAGTATATGGGGTGTAACCCTACCGCAGGCCCTTAAACGAAGGGCAAGACAAATATGTTGGTTCTTAAAAACATGTCGGTGGGCCAATCCTAATCTTAGTCTTAATCTTAATCTCAATCCTTATCTCTTTCGACCAGCCACAGGCAGCCATTGTTTGATTAGGATTGCGATTAGGATTGTGATTAGGAACCCTAAACGCCTACAGCCTGAAACCTAAACTCCTACAATTCTTAGCCCTTTACGGGCGCAAAAGAACAACTAATTGTTCTTTCCGAAAAGTTGTCTATTGGGTCTTCTTGCGACTTGTTTCGCAATCATCCATCGCATAGCGGAGGATATACTGTGTTGCTCAATCATCCACCGCATAGCGGCGGATATACTGTGTTGCGCAATCATCCACCGCATAGCGGCGGATATACTGTGTTGCTTTCAGTATGTCCGCCGCTATGCGGTGGACGGAAATTACATCCCACTTTCCACATCCCATTTTTCACCTCTAAGATTTTTCACCTCAAAAACAACGTAGTGCGTTTATTCCACTCCGATAAAGTTTACGACAAAGTTTGCGACAAAGCTGGCGACAAAGTTTGCGACAAAGTTTACGCTTTGCAAGTTTCATCCAGTTGAAACTGTAGGGTTGGCGGCACCTGTCCGGCGTAGTTCCGCCATAACACGGCGTAGCCCCGCTCGCGGGCGAAGCCGGGTTGCGGGACGACTTGTCCGGGCGTAGCTTGTGCGAAGCCTGACGACGGATGAGCCACGCAAAGATCATGAAATCCCACGGCGTGCCTTTGTCGGACAAACACCAAGTGTCCGCTAATTGCTTCATCCTCCTTCGCCAAGGCTACGGCGGACATGCTGGAAGCAACCCTACACCCCAGGGCGCGCTTTTCACGGGATTGTTGCAAAATGCCGCTCGCAGAGCGGTGTCGGCCGACGATGCTGTGCGACGATGTTGGTGGACGATTTGGATCATGCGAGAAATCGTCAACCAGCATCGTCGCCGTTATCGTAAACCGACCTCTGAACTCTAAACTCCGCGCCCGGCGCGGATCTAGGGTAGGGTTACACCTTATAGAGAAGAACAAGTCAAAAGGTTAATGTCTTTTCAATGACACAAGTCGCTTAAGCGGCTGGTAAACCGAAAGGAATTAAACATGAAAACACGTACAATGACAGGCGCTATCAAAGCCATGACATATCTGATGCCTGCAAAGGACGCGACGGCACTTTCTTTTAGCAGGACGAAACAGATTCTCATGTGCTTTGTCTTTGCAATAGCCGTGATGACACCACACCGGATATGGGCTGCCCTGCCTGTTGTGGATAATGCTAACGGCGCATCGAATGTGCTCTCGGTCAGCGCGACGCTTTGCGGGACGCTGACTTCGACAGGCACATACGCAACTCGGGTGTATCTGTACTGGGGTGAGGCCGACGGGGGGACGGTGTTCGGAGGCTGGGCTCACACCAATAGCCTGGGAATTAAGACGGCGGGGCCGTTGACCGTTGAGGTGGACGGTCTGACGCCCAACCGCACGTACAACTATCGGTTCTTTGCAAAGAACCAGGATGGCGAGGTATGGGCCAGCCCGACTGCGAACTTTCAAACGCTGAATTCGGCAGGCCCCATGCCCATCAACTTAAGATCAACCGCCCGTTTCACGATTCTGGCAGGGGCGGCAATCACAACGACGGGCGGAGGAATCATTAACGGTGATATCGGCGCAAGCCCAATCACCGGGGCTGCCATAGGCATTCCTCCACCTCAAGTGAACGGAACTATATTCGCGGTCGATGCCGCCGGAACGCAAGCTCCGAATGTGGTGATTGACCCTGTGTTGTTAACGAAGGCTAAAGGGGACTTGACCCTTGCTTATAACGAAGCGAGAGACAAAACACCCACACCGGTAGGGCCTTTCCTGAATCCCGGTGCCGGAAATCTCGCAGGGTTGAACCTGATCCCGGGCCTCTATAAATTCACGAGTACGGCACTGATAACAGGTGGTGACGTCACCCTCACGGGTGGTCCCAATGATGTCTGGATTTTTCAGATTGCAGCTGATCTTCAGGTGGGCAGCATGGTTCACGTCATCCTAGCGGGCGGCGCGCAGACCAGAAATATCTTCTGGCAGGTGGGTACTTCGGCGACAATTGGAACGTTCGCTGTCTTCAAAGGAACCATTCTGGCCGATCAAGCCATCACGATGAATACCAGCAGCACAATGGACGGGAGGGCTTTGGCATTTGAAGCCGGGGTTGTCTTTAATGGTGATGGCGGCGGCCTGCCGACTCCGACGGCTCCTGTATTCACCGCTATCTTCAGAACCAACAGCGTCTCGGCGACGGTTGTCCTCCAGACCACGCCGTATTTTCTACTGACCCTGCAAACCTGCCCCGACCTGCTGCTCGCGAACTGGATGACGGTCACCAACGACACTCCATCTGCCAGCCCTTGGACATACACCGACACCACCGCGACGGAGGTTGAGACCCAGCGTTTCTACCGGGCGTTTCTGACACAGTAAAAAAGTTATCTCTCGCAGACAAGGAATTAAACATGAAAACACGGACAATGACAGATGCCATCAAGGCCATGACATACTTGATGCCTGCAAAGGACGCACAGGCACCTCCTTTTAGCAGGACGAAACATATTTCCCTGTACTTTGCCCTTGCAGTAGCCGCGATGACACCACACCGGATATGGGCTGCCGTGCCTGCTGTGGACAATGCCAACGGCGCATCGAATGTACTCGCAGTCAGCGCGACACTCTGCGGGACGCTGACCTCGACAGGCACATTCGCAACTCGGGTGTATCTGTACTGGGGTGAGGCCGACGGGGGGACTGTATTCGGGAACTGGGCGCACACGAAAAGTCTGGGAATTAAGACGGCGGGGCCGTTGAGCGTTGAGGTGGCCGGTCTGACGCCCAACCGCATGTACAACTATCGCTTTTTCGCAAAAAATCAGGACGGCGAAGTGTGGGCCAGCCCGGCCGCGAACTTTCAAACGCTGAACTCAGCAGGCCCCATGCCCATCAACTTAAGATCAACCGCCCGTTTCACGATTCTGGCAGGGGCGGCAATCACAACAATGGGAGAGGGGGTCATTAACGGGGATGTCGGCGCAAGCCCGATCTCCGGATCTGCCATAGGTATCCCGCCGCCTCAAGTGAACGGAACTATCTACGCGGTCGATGCCACTGGTACGCAAGCTCCGAACGTGGTGGTTGACCCTGTGTTGTTAACGGCGGCCAAAGGTGACTTGACCCTTGCTTACATTGAAGCGAGAGACAAGACACCTGTTCCAACGGGAACCTTTCTAAATCCAGGCGCCGGAAATCTTGCCGGTTTGAACCTGATCCCGGGCCTCTATAAATTCACGACTACGACGTTGATAACAGGGGATGATGTTACGCTTACGGGTGGCCCCAATGATGTCTGGATTTTCCAGATCAAATATGACCTTCAGGTGGGTAGTATGGTTCACGTCATCTTGGCGGGCGGCGCACAGGCCAGAAATGTTTACTGGCAGGTAGGCACTTCGGCGACGATCGGAACGTTCGCCGTCTTCAAAGGAACCATTTTGGCCGATCAAGCCATCACGATGGATACCAGTAGCACAATGGAGGGGAGAGCTTTGGCATTTGAAGCCGGGGTTGTCTTCAATGGCGACGGTGGCGATCTGCCAACTCCGGCGGTTCCTGAATTCACCGCTATCTTCAGAACCAACAGCATTTCGGCGACGGTTGTCCTCCAGACCACGCCGTATTTTCTTTTGACTCTGCAAACCTGCCCTGACCTGTTGCTTGCGAACTGGATGACGGTCACCAACGACACTCCGTCCGCCAGTCCTTGGACATATATCGACTTCGCTGCAACGGAAACTGAGACCCAGCGCTTCTACCGGGCTTTCCTGACGCAATAAAAAGAGCTGTCTGTCCTTGAGCACCGAAGTGTTATGTGTGAATCAGATCTCTGTGCACTATGTGGTTTTCTGGAACCCGATCCCGCAAATCAGGCGGCAACAACATGGGGGTGTCCCGGTCAATAAGTTTCACTCACAGCGCACCCTTCAATATCTGCGGCACAGCCTCGCGGAACGGGGTGTATTTCTCAATGCCGATGGAGGTCAGGGCCGATGTGTCAAGCTGGCTGTTCCAGGGGCGCGGCGCGCCCGCTGGCGGACGGTGGTCAGGGAGGATGCGGCCCTTCTCAAAATTCAGGTATTTCGCAAAAATCAGGGCCATGTCATACTTAGTCATGGCCTCATTGCCACTCCAGTGGAAGATCCCCTTGAAAGTCGGATGTTTCTCCCTGTAAAAAAGCATCTGCCTGAGAATATCGGCGACATCATCGGTCAGTGTTGGGTGACGCACTGCCCAGTTTTCCTCAGTGACCGTTCCGCTCTCGCCCGCATCTAAGAGGTTTTGCGCAATTGTCATGACAGCGGACTCTCCCAGCGACTCGACCAATCCGTACAGAATCGGGACTCGCAGGATGGCGTACTCTTCACAGGCTGAGAGCACGGCGACCTCGCCCGCACGCTTGCTCTCGCCGTAGCTGTTGAGCGGGTTGGGGAGCGAGTCGATGTAATAAGGCGGGGTTGTTCCGTCAAAGACATAGTCGGTGGAGATATAGACCAGAAAGGCTCCATGCGCAGCCGCCCACTCGGCGATTTTGGCGGTTGTTTCAACATTGAGCCGCTGCGTTCCCTCAGGATCGCGCTGGCTCACATCCGGACGGCGCTCTGCGGCCGAATGGATAATGATCTCTGGCTGAACCTTGTCCAGAAAAGCCGAGAGACACTCCAGGTCCGCTAGATCCACCCGCACTAGAGCTGGCGTGGGACGAGTGTGCGCGGTTCCCGTGACCTTCCAAACTTTAACCTCTTTGAATGACCGGAAAATCCTGCGGCCCAGTAAACCTGAGGCACCTGTGATTAAAACATTTTTTGCTTTCATAGAACTCGCTTTCTTGCCTATAACTTCAAATGATTCAGGGTGTTTTCCATGTGTTTTTATCTTTGTCGTGAACTTTGTCGCAAACTTTGTCGATCCTTCTATGAGCGGCATAACGCGTAAATGCTGCTTCCAGGTAGAGCCCCCGGTTACCCGAGAGACTCCCCCACAGACCCGGACGAGCGCAATTAACGCATCCGGTTCCTCCCACATACGTATCTGCTAAAATCCAAGGCATAACTGTTTCGTCCTGTT
>JBAYXX010000084.1:0-18308 GCA_041673345.1 Kiritimatiellia bacterium | reverse complement strand
CGCGGAGCGTGTAGTAGTCGCTCTATGAGCGACATAATGCAAAGTGCAGTGCAGGTTTGCATGTGGTTTGCATTTCGCAGCGCGGAGCGTGTAGTAGTCGCTCTATGAGCGACATAATGCAAAGTGCGGCGCAATCACAATGCAATGCCGCTCATAGAGCGGCTACTACACCGGGCGGCAAATGCAATGCCGCTCATAGAGCGGCTACTACACCGATTGGCAAGGTTTGCACGCGGTTTGCATTATAAAGCGCGGCGCGTATCGACAAAGTTTGCAACGCGGGTGCATTTCGCAGCGCGGAGCGTGTAGTAGTCGCTCTATGAGCGACATAATGCAAAGTGCGGCGCAATTATAATGCAATGCCGCTCATAGAGCGGCTACTACACCGATCGGCAAATGCAATGCCGCTCATAGAGCGGCTACTACACCGATTGGCAAACGCAATGCCGCTCATAGAGCGGCTACTACACCGATGGGCAAAGTTTGCACGCGGTTTGCATTTCGCAGTGCGACGTGTGCATTTCGCAGTGCAACGCGTGTAGTAGTCGCTCTATGAGCGACAATGCAATCGCAGCGCAATGCCGCTCGTAGAGCGGCTACTACACCGGGCGGCAAATGCAATGCCGCTCATAGAGCGGCTACTACACCGATCGGCAAGATTTGCACATGGTTTGCATTATAAAGCGCGGCGCGTATCGACAAAGTTTGCAACGCGGGTGCATTTCGCAGTGCGGAGCGTGTAGTAGTCGCTCCACGACCAGTCAACCCGGAAGCGGGAGATTCCGTGACTCAGGGCCTCTTCGATTTTTTCCTCGCGGTCAATCGGTTCCTGGGCGGTGGTGATCCACTCCCGGCCTTGCTGGCAGGTTGTCAGCTTGCGCTGATTGCGGTCAATCAGTTCGAATGCGCGCTTGTCAGGACGATTGTCCAGTGCTGGAGCGGTTGCGGAAATATAGAGCGGGGTGTGTTGAAAGATCAGGTATTCGCGCTGGCAGCCATCCGATGTTAGAGGGGCAAGCGCATTGAGATCAATCAACTCGGGCGAGATGACATGGGACGCAAAGCCCAGGCGTTTCAGCTCCGCTGCCGCCAGGCGATTCACGCAGTAGAGCGTCCAGTCCGCCGAGAGCGGCATTATTCCCTGGCGCTTCAGGAGCTGGCAGCCAGCGAGATCGGCGCTCTCCCATAGAATAAAGTTTTGCGCGATGAGGTGGTGAACGCATTGTTCCAGCCCTTCGCACTCTTTTCCGCGCGAGATAAGCGGTGTTGCCAGCATCAGTGACTGGTTTTCAGTGATCAGCCCCTGCCACTGTTTCAAAGCCGCCATGGCGCTGACTGGTGAGCTGTGACCAATGTTAATGACAATTCGCGAAAACTTCTGGAGATACTCCACTTCAGGGAGCAGTGTGTCGATGCGGGTTTTAAGGGTGAACTCCGGCAGCAGGGTTTCCGATGCTGACAGAGGAATCTCAGCGATCAGGCTCTGTTCAAACGCGGCGGCGCGCACCTTGCGGCGGAGAAGCTGGGCCATCTCCAGTTTGTCGGTCAGCTCGCGTCGGGCTTGGTTGAGAATCGCGGGTGGGAGATAGAGCTGGTCAGCGTCGTTCAGGGTCAATTCGTTGAGTGACCAGATCGTGTTGCCCAGTCTGTCACAGCCCTTGCGCACGCTGGCGGTGGTTCGCTCCGGGCTCTTGGCTGGTTCCAGCTTGACTGCCTCGCAATGCTCCGCGCCCAGCGGCGGTTCTTCGCCAGGGATATTTGCCCGCATTAACAACTCATCTGGTTTGAGCGTGACTGTGATATCGATTTTGCTCCCTGAGTTCAGCTCGGATGCGCGAACGCTCGCCACGCGGTATTTTTTATGGACCGCCTGCGAAGAGGAGCAATAGACCTTGGCGTTCTTACTGATCAATGGCGGGCTGGCATCCAGGATTTCAATCTCCACATCACTGCCGGATGGGATCACCACCTGCTCGCGTTGTTCGCCGCGGCGGCGCATACTTTTAATTGAGAAGCCGAAGGGGCGCTCGCTGTCAGCGATATCGATCTGTATGCCGTCATGCTTCTCCAGCTCCCGCGATGTTTTAAAGCGCAGCCAGCGGCGGTCATCCTCGGCTTTGAAAACCGAGATCACGCGGCCAATCCGCGTGCCGCGGTGGCCAACGGTTGTGGGATCGATGATTGACTCGGGCATCTGCTCAATATTTTCAGCGTAGAGCTGTGTCCAGGGTCGGCTGAAAACGCTCTGCATATCCGCTATAGCTGTTTTCTCCTCGCCGGGGGAGAGAGTTGAATCTATTTTTCGTCGATAGGCATCTGTGACGCTGGCAACGTAGAGCGGGTTTTTCATGCGCCCTTCAACCTTGAGTGAGTGCGCCCCGGTTGCAATCACCTGCTCCAGAATGGGGAGCAGGGCCAGATCCCGCATAGAGAATGGGTGAGCGTACTCGTCTGCGCAGCTGTAAGAGTGGCGGCAGCAGTAGGCGCAGCGGCCGCGGTTACCACTGCGTCCAGTGGTCTGTGATGAAAACAAGCAGAGACCGCTGTAGCTGTAGCAGAGGGCGCCATGCACAAATATCTCAATCTCAATACCGCTGTGTTTAACAATGCGCGCGACCTCCGCCAGTGAGAGTTCGCGGGCCAGCACAACGCGTTTAAACCCGAGATCCTTGAGAGCCAGAACACCATCGAGGCTGTGTGCCGCAAACTGGGTGCTGGCGTGTAGCGGCAGGGCGGGAAAAAAATCTCTCAGCATCCGGGCAACGCCGAGGTCCTGCACAATCAAACCGTCGGGCTGGAATTCGCGCAGTTGGTCGAGCAGCTCAAAGGCGCGTGGCAGCTCATGGTCCAGCAGCAGGGTATTGAGTGTGATATAAATCTTCTTGGCAGGGGAGAAGGTTCGGGCGTAAGCTGCCAGCAGCCGCAGCTCGTCGGTTGAGATATTCCGCGCATCCGCACGGGCGGAAAACTGCGGCAGCCCAGCATAGATTGCATCGGCGCCGTATTGGAAGGCGGCCAGAGCCGCATCATAAGAGCCGGCTGGTGATAGGAGTTCTGGTTTCATTGAAGGAGTAGGATTAAAGATTGGAGGGATACCGCTGTCAGCCTCGTCCGAGTAGACGCAGGAGGCCATCGAGGATTGTGAGGGGATGCGGCGGACAGCCGGGGATATACAGATTGACCGGCAGGATGTCGGCCACCCCGTCGCAGGTTTCCGCATGGTTGATGTAGGGTCCGCCGGAGATGGCGCAGGCACCGACAACAATAACGATTTTTGGTGATGAGATCGCTGCGTAGGTTTTCAGCAGAGCCTCTTTCATGTTCTGCGTGACAGGTCCGGTCACCAGCAGGCCGTCGGCATGACGCGGCGAAGCGACAAACTGGATGCCAAAGCGACTCAGATCCCAGGCCAGAGTGTTGAGTACATTGATGTCGGCTTCGCAGGCATTACATCCGCCAGCGCTGACCTGACGCAGCTTTAATGAGCGTCCAAAGAGCTCCCGTAAATCTTTATCCAGCGCATCATCACGAGCGGGAAGCGCCTGGGCGCCGGCGATCACCAGATCCTGACGCTCACGGGCGGCTAATTGATAGCCGTCGGAAAACGTCAGTGCCTGCTCAGGGCAGGCTGGGACACAATCGGCGCAGAACAGGCATTTTCCCATGTCAATGGCAGGGTGCTGCTCCGTGACAGAGATCGCTCCGGTTGGGCAGAGCTCCACGCAGATACGGCAGCCTTGTCGGCACTTGTCGGCGTTGATGACGGGGTATCCCCGCAATCGGTCAGGCAATTGCGGCGGTGGACCATCCGGGTATTTGATGGTGTGGTGGCCCTGCTGTAAGCGGGCGAGAATTATTTTAAGCATAGTTGTCCTTTATCGGTTGAGGTGGTGCGAATCACTCAACTCTTTCATGTTTTTATCTCTCACAGAGGCACAGAGTTCTCAGAGTGCTAATCCTGTTGTCTTGTTTTTCAGGAGTAGAGGAAAAGCAGCACAGCCGTCCCGGCTGTGAATTACGCGCCCAACACAGGCGGGACGCCTGTGCTACTTTAAAAATATCGGCATCTCGCCACTTTCTTTTACTCCATTACGGTTTAAACTCCGCAGCAAGCAGGATGCTTGCTCTACTTCGAGAACTCTGTACTACTATCATTCATATTCGTGTTTTTTTTGTACGTTTATTATCTCTCACAGAGGCACAGAGAACACAGAGAGTAGCTGAACTTTTCGCAGCACTGAGAGAATATTTTAAGGTGAAAAATCTTAGAGGTGAAAAATGTGGAAAACTGGGAACGTCGAGCACGAACTTTACGCCTTTGAGTCTTTGCTGGTGGAAACTCTGAAACAACTCTGAGAACTCTGTGCCTCTGTGAGAGATAAAGAATTGGTTGCGGCTATGCTGCGCTAGGACTCTGTGAGAGATCATTCTTGAAGGTATCATAAATCATGTCCGCAATAGGATAGGTTGAAACTCTTGTTAATAAGCGGAAAGTCCGAGATCTCTTGATCGCGCAGGACATAAGCCAGCGCATACCAGTTATGGAACGAGGGATCAACAACCTTGTAGCGGCTAAAGCGGCCCTGTTTATCGGTGATGGCAACATGGCAAACCTCACCGCGCCAACCTTCGTTGAGTGTGACGGCCAGTCTTTCAGGGGCCAGCGCGTTGACTTGGACCAGCGGCAGGCCCGCCGGGATGGTTGCGATCTGCTCACGGATAAATTTGATTGAGCGCTGAATCTCAAGCCAGCGAACATAAGCGCGGGAGAATACATCGCCGGTGTCGCCAGTTGAAACCGGGATTGAGGAGAACCTGAAGATGCCGGCGGGCTGGTTATGCCGGACATCACGCAGCAGCCCGGCAGCCCGGGCGGCTGGTCCGACAATACCAAGTTCAATGGCTATTGATTGCGGCAGGGCTCCGGTGTTCTCAAAACGGGCCATAACCGAGGGGGTATCCCAGAGCAGGTTGATGGCAACGGTGGTATCCTTCTCCGCCTGATCCAGACGCTGCAACAGATCAGCGGCGCGACGATCATCAATATCAAACCCGACTCCGCCGGGGCGGATCATCCCACGTCCGAAGCGGCTGCCACACAGCAGGGCGGACATGTTGAGAAAATCCCCGCGAATCCGTCCGCAGTAACTGGCGGTCGGCAGAAAGCCCACGTCGCCGGAGAGTGCGCCGAGGTCGCCGACATGATTGGCCAGGCGCTCGAGTTCAAGGGCTACCCCGCGCAGCATCTGGGCGCGGGCGGTTTTCTGGCAATGTGCTAAGGCCTCGAGCAGCTGACAGTAAGCGGTTGCATGTGCAACCGTTGAATCTCCGGCAAGCGTTTCGGCATAATGGATGGAGCGTTTGTTGGGCCCGCCTACCAGCGCCTGTTCCACGCCGCGATGCTGAAATCCGAGGGCAATCTCCAGATGGAAGACATTTTCGCCATGACACTGGAAGCGAAAGTGGCCGGGCTCAATAATGCCGGCATGGACTGGGCCGACCGCCACCTCATGCACCTCGTCACCTTCAACGCGGAAGAAATCGCAGACCCCCGGTAGAATGGGCTGCTCGGTTGGGCGCTCCCAGGCATCTCGTCCGGTTTGGGAGTGGTGATAGCGCACTGGTTTGAGCCAGGGGTGGCCGATTGGTTTTAAGCCGAACTGCTCGGCAATTTCGCGTTCAAACAAATGGAGCTGTGGGCAATCCGGTGTCAGAGAGGGAAAGTGATCCCCTTGGATGTGGGTCAGAGCTGCGTAAAGCTGATTTTGTTCGTCATCGGCCATCACAACATACAGGCGGGTGAGATCCGGCTGCGCGGTTGACTCGGCGAACAGTGCTGAGACCCGTTGACCGGCGGCAACGCCCGCCAGCAGGCTTTGCCGAAAGCTGTCGAAGGAAAGGATTGGAATCTGATTCAGCGGGAGCGACTCGCCGTTGGTCAGGTTAGCAAAGAAGGAATTAGCGCGCTTCATGGCCGTCCCTCCAAAAAGCCCGCCGCGTCCTTAATCAAGGTGCTGAGCGGCGCGGGGATATACAAGCCGATCAGCAGAACCATGCCCATCAGGATCACAACAGGGGCAACAGTCAGCCACCCATCGCGATAAGAGGTGGTGGCAACATTTGCCGGCACCCGCCCCTGAACCACCTTTAGCACAGTTGCGCCCATGCCGATAAAGACCAGGAGCAGCAGTACAAGAAAGAGGGCGGCGGTCACAAAGCGTCCGCTGGTAAATGCGCCAGTGAGGATAGAGAACTCACTGATAAACGGGCCGAATGGTGGCGAGCCAGTAATGGCAATAAATCCGGCTAAAAAGAGCGTGCCGGACCAAGGCAGAAGGCGCATCGCGCCGCTGACCAGATCAGTGGTTTTGCTGCCATAGGCGCGATGGATGTTGCCTGAGGAGAGGAACAGCACCCCTTTGGTTAAACCGTTGGTGATCACATGCAGCAACGTGCCGAACAGAGCTGGTCCGCCGATTCCAAGTCCGATGGCTAGGATGCCCATGTGTTCAACGCTGGAGTAGGCCAGCAAACGTTTAAAATCGCGTTGATTGACCATAAACAGAGCGGCTACGATCATTGAGAAAAACCCGATGATCAGCAGTAAGCGCGAAATGTATGCGTACTCTCCGGCGGCCAGGGATATCTGATAGATGCGCAGGATTGCCAGGAACGCGCAGCTGGTCACACCGCCGGCAAAGATTGCTCCGACCACGCCCGGCACCTCGCCGTAGACCTCCGGTTTCCAGGTGTGCATTGGTGCCAGCCCCATCTTGGTGCCATAACCCACCAGCAGTAGAATAAAGGCCCCGCGCAGCCAGGGCTTGGAAAGCAGCGGGGCATTCTGCAGCAGCCCCTCTAGGGTTAGGGAGGTTTCGAGCCCGGCTTGCAGCGAGGCATAAGCGAGAAAAAACGTTCCCAGCAGTGCCAGCGCAATGCCGACTGAGCCGATTATCAAGTACTTCCAGGTTGCCTCAATGCTGCGCTGGGTGTGGTTGAAATAGATCAGCGGTGCGGTCACAAGCGTGCTGGCCTCAATCGCCACCCACATCAGACCCAGATGGTGCGACCAGACGATGATGCTCATAATTCCCAGAAAGCCCAGTAGACAACCACAGAAAACGCGATTGGAGCGCTCTTGCCGGTATTGAAGGTAACCCACAGTGTAAAAAGCGCAGAAAAGAAACAGGGTTCCGACTGCCAGCAGCACGATCTGCCCGGGTGGGTCCAGGATCAGCCAGCGCGAGCTCTTCATCAGGGCAGGGTGGGTCAGCACGAATGCTGTCAGGGCTGAGTAGCCCACAGCTGTCAGCGGCAGCAGCCAAGGCCGCAGGCGGTTGGAGGGAATCAACAGAGCAATTAGCGCCATTACAAGCGGGAAAAAAATCATTAAATATGCCATAAATTATTCCTTAAGTGAAACCAGCAGGCGGGTATCCATAGAGGAGAACGACTGATTGATATGATTGATAATGATAGAGGCGATAAAGATACCGACGAACAGATCAAGCATCACACCCAGTTCCACGATCAGCGGCATTGCCTCAACCAGCAACATACTAAAGAGAAAGATGCCGTTCTCCAGCATCAGATAACCGATCACCTGGCTGATGGCCTTATAGCGGGTGATCAGGATGATGAATCCGATCAGGACCGTTGCAATCGAGGTTGGAACTAAGAGCGTGGAGTAGTGCTGCGCGGCCAGGGGGAGCTGCCTTGCAAAGAGGAGAGCAAAGGCGGTCGCGACTGAGCCAACTATGATTGAGGGTAGAAAGCCGATCAATGGTTTGACCTCGCGTTTTATTTGAACATCGCGCAGCGCGTGGATGATGACAGCCGGAATAACGACACCCTTAATGGTAATCGTGACAATGACCATGACTATCACGGGGAGCGTCAGATGCGGGTGCATCAGCAGCGGAATGATGCCCAGCAGGATGCCTTGAAAAGCGACAACGCGGGTCACTGTCAGTATCCGGCTGCTCCCCAGAGCAAACAGGTTCAACATCAGAAGAGTGACAAGAACTGTACTAAGCAGATAGTTCATTGATAATACCTCACTAAAAGGATAAAGCCGAAGCCGCAGAATAGCAGCGATGATACCAGCAGATAAGGGACATGGCACATGCGCAGTCGGGCCATGACTGATTCAATGACACCGATCACAACCGCCAGGGTTACTAATTCCAGAACGAACAGCGGCCAGTTCAGCCAGGCCACTCCTGCTTCGAACGGGGTGATCAGATGCAGCAGAAGTGTGCCGAGGATGTAGAGCTTGAGTGCTGACGAATAGATTATGATGCCTAACAAAGGACCGCTGTGATCCAGGACCATGACCTCGTGGATCATGGTCAGTTCAAGGTGCGTATTGGGGTCATCCACTGGAATCCGGCAGCTCTCGGCCAGCAGAACAATGAACAATCCGATTGAGACCAGCAGCAGCGGCGCGGCCAGCGCGGCTGAGAATCCAAGGGCTGGGCTGTGCAGCATAGTGTTCAGGTTCAGAGCGCCTGAGATCTTCGCCAGCACTAAAAAGGCGAAAAACAGTGCTGGCTCAGCGAGGCACCCAAAGGTGACTTCGCGGGCGGCGCCCATTCCTTCGAAGGGAGAGCCGGTATCCAGGGCGGCGGCGGTTGTGAAGAACCGCGCCAAGCCTAACAGATAGGCAAATAAAATCAGGTCGCCAGTGAAGGAGATCGGCGCGTTAAAACTGCTGACAGGGATGAGCATGCCTGCCAGCGCAACCGCAACCAGTGTGATGACAGGGCCGGCAACAAAAACCCAGGTGGTGGTGCGGCTGATCACCATGCCCCTGCGCATCAACTTGACAATATCGTAATAGGCTTGCAGCAAAGGCGGTCCTTTGCGACCGGCAAACCATGCTTTTGTCCTGTTAATGACACCGAGCAGCAACGGCGGCAGAATCAGCAATAAAAGAATATGGATTATTTTATCAATCATTATTTAACTCCCATCGAACCAAAGATAAGCAAAACGACCACAATGATCAAAATGTAAAGGATGTAAAGCTGGGTCTGACCTTGCTGTAAAACACGAAGCCAAGGGATATATCTGCCGGCAAAGCTGAACAGAGGCATGATCAAACGCTCGAGAACTGTGTCTGGGACAACACTTTGAAACTCTGTTGTGGCGGGAAAGGGGCGCCGCATGGCGGGCCGGCTGCTCCGGGGCCAGAGGATGAAGCTAAACAGATTCACCAGCATCTGACCAAAAGAGGAGGCGGTATATTGTATCCGCGCGGTGGGTCGGAGATAACCGCAATCCCATGTGCCGAGCGAGCGGACACTCTGGGTGCGCAGGGTTTTTCGCAGGCTGAGCACAATGACCCCTACAGAGACAAGTAGAGCCACTCCCATCATGGTAATCCACTCTAAGGGAGCCGCGGTCTTAATTGATAGCTTTGTTGCAGGCAGAGAGGCCCAGGCCTGCGCAGCCTTTTCCAGCGCTTTAATCGCTATCAAGGGAAACACTCCGAGGCAGATGCAGCCCAGAGCCATCGCGATCATGGGAAAGAGCATGCTGGGTGCGGGGTCGTGCGCATGAGCATTTAACTCACTGCGGCAGGTACCAAGAAAGACCGCTCCTAATGTCCTCACAAAACAAGCGATTGCCAGCGCGCCAATGATTGCCAGGGGCACCGCCGCAATGGCTGCCACCGGAAACCCAGCTCCGCCTGCAATACCGAGCGTCTGAAAAAGGCCGTTATAAATCAGCCATTCGCTGGCAAAGCCATTGAGTGGCGGCAGGGCGCAGATTGCGACCGCGCCGATGACAAACAGGCTCATGGTGCGCGGCATCTGTTTAGCCAGGCCGCCCATCTGATCTATATTGCGGGTGCGCGTGGCATGGATAATCGCTCCCGCGTTAAAGAAGAGCAGCGACTTGAAAAGGCTATGGTTCCAGAGGTGCAGCAGTGCGCCGCCCAATCCCAGGGCGATCCATACTGGCTGGTGTTGTGCGCGCCCGAGCAGTGCCAGGCCCAACCCGATCATAATGATGCCGATATTCTCAATGCTGCTGTAAGCCAATATCCGTTTGAGATCACTCTGGCCCAACGCGAATGCAATTCCCGCTACTCCAGTGACGGCGCCCACAATCAGGAGTGTGCCGCCCCACCACTCCGCTGTAACTGGCAGCAGCGCGGTGATACGAACAGTGCCGTAGACCCCAATTTTGAGCATAACCCCGGACATCACCGCTGAGACATGGCTGGGCGCGTTGGCATGGGCGCCCGGCAGCCAGATATGCAGCGGCATGATGCCGGCCTTGAACCCGAATCCGATCAGCGACAGGATAAAGATGGTTCCGGCGGCTCCGGCTGGTATGCCGTGGGCTGAATTCAGGGCAAACGAACCTGTCGCATGGCCCCACAGGGCAAACATTGCGATCAGGCATAATGTTCCGACATGGGTGGCAATCAGATAAACCCAGCCCGCCCGACACACCTCTGGATTATCATCTTCGGCAGTTGCCGCAAAGAAAGCTGCCAGTGCCATCACCTCCCAGGCGAGCAGAAACAGAATCGCATCATGGGCAATCACAACTAACGCCATTGATCCGGCCAGCAGGCCATAAGCCAAAACAAGCCTCCGGCCATTCTCAGGATGCTCTGATTGTTTCCAGTAACTCATCCCGTAAATGGAGCCCAGCGCTGGCACAATCAGAATTGGCAGCAGGAAAAAGGTGCTGACAGCATCGATTGCTATTGCAAACTCCCCCCACGGCAGAGACCATGGCAGAGAGAGAGCCGGCGGTATCAGCTCTCTGGACGACAGCGCGACACCGCTCAACCCGATCACGCTGCCGAGCAGCATCAAGACCATTGCCAACCGCTGCCCAGCCGCCGAGCGCGATGGCATAAGACATGCGGGCAGGCCGCTAAAACACAACACGGCAATGGCCGCAACTATCATCCAGAGACTTAACATAAAATTTTTCTCCGCGGCTTAATCCACAGGGCTGGCCGGCATTCGTTGCCTTTGCTCAGCGTGCGAGGAACCACGTCATTAACTCCTTAAAAGGTATCATAGTACACATCATTAAAATCGCCGCGATCAGGATATAGAGCAGGTACTGCTGAGTGACTCCATGCTGAAACCGCCGGAACCAGCCAAACCATCGCACCAGGTTCCAGGAGACAGGCATAAGCACCCGATCCAGGATGATATCATTCACATAGGTGTGCATCTTTGCTGACTTGGGAAATAAGCCCCCTATTCGCGGCGGATGCATCTGCGGATGCAGCACCCACCCGAACAGGTTCACAATCATCTGGGCAAACGATGAGGCGGTGTATTGAATTCGTGCAGTCGGAGCTGTAAAGCCGCAACCCCAGGTGTTGACATAACGCGCGTTTTGACAGAGGTGGCGCATCACAAGGGTTGCCGCAACAATCAGAGTAACTAACAGCACAGCGATCCAGCTGAGCGCTTTCAAGGGTATGGCGGCACTGATACTGATTGCCGGTGCTTCCGTCCCTATGAGCCAATCTGAGATTGCGCTGTCAAGGATTGCTGGCAGCAGCAGCGGCGCCAATCCAATCAGAGCGCAGCCAGCTGCCAGAACCACCATTGGCATCCGCATGCTCCAAGGAGATTCATGGGCATGAGCAGCCGCCGCTGTGCGCGGGTTGCCGAGGAAGAGTGCGCCATAGACCTTCACGAAACAGGCTAACGCCAACGCGCCGATCACTGCAAGGATTGGCACGGCAATCGCGGATGCCGTAGATTTGCCCGTGATGACTGAGCTCAGCAGGCCAACGTAGATAAATAACTCACTGATAAATCCGTTCAGGGGTGGCAGCCCGCAGATAGCAACCGCGCCAACGGCAAACATGGCCGATGTCCACGGCATGGCTTTGGCCAATCCGCCAAGTGAATCTATGTTGCGCGTGTGCACACTGTGAATCACTGATCCGGCACTTAAAAAAAGCAGCGACTTAAACAAACTATGGTTCCAGGTGTGCAGCAGGCAGCCTGCCATGCCCAGTACAATCCAGCGCGGCTGACCTGCAGAACGGCCCAGCATGGCCAGCCCCAATCCCATCAAAATAATACCGATATTTTCGATACTGTGATAGGCCAGCAGCCTTTTTAAGTCATGCTGGGCAATCGCGAAAACAACGCCCAGCACTCCGCTGACCGCCCCCAGCATGAGAATCAACGCACCCCATAGATACGGCGGACTGGGCAATAGAGAGAGGAACCGGAGTAATCCATAAATCCCCATTTTGATCATCACGCCCGATAGTATGGCCGAGACATGGCTCGGGGCACTGGCGTGGGCGCCAGGCAACCAGAAATGAAGCGGCATCACGCCAGCCTTGACGCCAAACCCCAGGAGTGCCAAAAAGAACAGAGTGTTCATGACACCCAGTGTGATTGCATCACTGGCAACAGGTATAAAATCATAGGAGCCTGTTGTCCAGCGCCACAGCGCAAAGAGAGCAAACAGCGTCAGTGTGCCGATATGCGTGGAAACAAAGTAAAGCCAGCCTGCCCGGCGGTTCTCAGCTTGCCGCTCTTCGGTTGTGACCAGGAAAAACGCCGCCAGCGCCATCACCTCCCAGCCGAACAAAAAAGCCATCGCATCTCGGCTGACCACCAGGATCGCCATCCCGGCCACCAGCAATCCCCAGAACAGTTGAAGCTTGCGGCAGTTTCTGAGATGGCGAAGTTGCGGCCAATAACCCATTCCATAGATGGAGCCAAGCCCGCCCATCAGAAAGATCGGAACCAGAAAAAATGCGCTCAGGGAGTCAACCCCCAGCGTGGCATTGCCGATCGCCGGCCAGGGAAAGATCACGCTCTTAAATGAATCCGCCCCCAGGGTCAACAATGCGCCAGCGAGGCCCAGGAGTGAACTGACGCACATCATTCCAACCGCGATGCGCTGCCCCCAAGGCTGCTTTAGCGGCATGCACAATCCTGGCAGACCGCTGGCGGCGGCGAGACAAATGGCCATTAAAATAAATTCAAACGACATTTATAAATCCATTTGGGTTGATAAACCGGAGATCTCTAAGTTAATTGTGATCAGGTGAGGCCTCAGGGGGAGTACTGTTCAGGGCTGGCAGGGCTGCTTCGGCCAGGGAGAGCATTTTCATCAGATCTTCACGTGAAGCCTGCTCCTTAAGCGCTGTTTTAAAATCTTTATTCTGCAGAATAAAGCTCAGACGGGACAACATATGCAGATGAGCCCGAACCGTCGGACTGATGAGCATGAACAGCGTGCCTACAGGCTGGCCGTCAATCGCCCCGAAATTGATCGTCTGCTCCAGAAAGCAGAGGGTCATGCTGGGCTTGGAGACATGCAGGACAACTGGATTACGGACATGCGGAATGGCAATCCCATCACCGATGCCGGTTGAACCTAGGCTCTCGCGCGCCATTAAAACCTGATACAGGAAGCCGCGGTCAACCTCCTCGGGGAGATTCAGAATATCAACAATTGACTGCAACACGCTCGGTTTATCACCGCCCCCCACCCGGTAAAAAATGCCACCGACTTTTAAAGCGTCTACAAGAGTGGGCAGGGGGGTCTTGCTATGCTGCGCCTCCTGGAATATTTCAGGCGAGACCTTTATACGGCGCGAGGTAGCCCACTCCAGTAACTCGGAACGATTGAACCGGTACTGATCGTTAATCCGGTAAACAGGTAATATCTGTTCCCGAACCCAACGATAGATCGTTTTCTCTGACATGTCCAACAAACCAGCGGCTTCTTTCACTCCAATTTCCATAAAATCATATTCCTTTTTTGTGGGGCCTTCGCGGATGTTTATTTCAATATACTGTTATCTCATAAATTTATGAATAGAGATAAATTCAATTTCCAGAGGCGAAAATACGCTAAGCCCAGTTCAAAGTAGGAAAGTTTATACCATATCGCCTGAAATTGTCCAGTGGATATGCTCTTAGTCGTCATTTATCCTAGTCGTTAGACAAATATGGACATCCACGCACTGGGCGCGGAGTGGAGAAGTTTTAAAGTGAAAAGATCGCGTCTCTGGTGCGGGAGCAACGTAGGTCCGATTTCCAATCGGACATGTCCGGTTGGAAACCGGACCTAGTGAAAGTCAGCCGCGCCTTCGGTTTACGATAACGGCGACGATGATGATGGTCGACGATTTTTAAAGTACACCAACTCCTGTGTCGCTCATAGAGCGACTACTACACCAACTCCTGTGTCGCTCATAGAGCGACTACTACACCAACTCCTGTGTCGCTCATAGAGCGACTACTACACCAACCTCAGACAACTTTTTGCAAAGAACAATTAATTGTCTTTTATTTGTGTATTCAGGTAAAGCCTTGCTCCGGGAATGGGGCTCAGGCAGCGGGGGAGGATGCCCTGCAGGTAGGCGATCAGCACCCCGTAGTTGACGATCGGGATGCCAGCCTGATGCGCCTGCTCAATCCGGTAGAGCATCTCGCGCTGGTTGAGCATGCAGCCACCGCAGTGGACGATCAGATCAAAGGTTGCGAGATCTTGGGGATACTGCATTCCGCAGGTGTGTTCAAAGATTATCTTTTTACCGGTGTGCTGATTGATCCAGCGCGGGATCTTAACTGTTCCAATATCATCGGACTGGCGGTGATGGGTACACCCCTCGGAGATTAAAACTCTTGAGCCGTCCACCAGCCTTTCAATTGAGAGCGCACCGCGCACTAAAGATTCCAGGTCGCCTTTATAACGGGCGAAGAGAATCGAGAAAGATGTCAGCGGAATATCCGCCGGTGTTTCAGCCGACACCTTAGCAAAGACCTGCGAGTCAGTGATGATCAGTTTTGGTTTTGTTCCCAGCTTAGCCAGCGTCGCGCGCAGCTCAGAGTCCTTGGTGACAACGGCAATCGCGCCCGCCTCCAGTATGTCACGGATCGTCTGCTGCTGCGGGAGAATCAGCCGTCCCTTGGGGGCGGCTTTGTCAATCGGTGTCACCAGCACCACTAGATCACAGGGGGCGATCAGGTCGCCCACGATCCGCAATTGTTCATTCGCCTCTGGCATACACTCAGCCAGTGCCAGTTTGAGTGCTTCGATGCCCTCGCTGGTTGCAGTGGAAACAAGATAGGGCTCATTGTTGGCTAATTCGGCTGCCAGCGCCAGGGTCTCCGCAGTTGGTTGAGCCAGATCGGTTTTATTGATGGCAATCAGCAGGGGGATGCCCCGCTCCTTGACCTGCGCCACCAGCTGCTCTTCAAACTGGCCGAACGCATTCCGGGCATCCACCACCAGCAGGGCAACGTCGGCCCTGTTGATGACCGCTTGTGTGCGCTCGATACGCAATGATCCCAGCTTGCCGGTATCATCCAGACCAGGGGTGTCGATGATGGTGACAGGACCCAGCGGCAGCAGCTCCATCGCTTTGTAAACAGGGTCGGTAGTGGTGCCTTTGACCTCCGAGACAATCGAGACCTGCTGGCCTGTCAGGGCATTGATCAGCGAGGACTTGCCTGCATTGCGGCAGCCGAATAAGG
This sequence comes from Kiritimatiellia bacterium, assembly GCA_041673345.1. Taxonomy (GTDB): domain Bacteria; phylum Verrucomicrobiota; class Kiritimatiellia; order RFP12; family UBA1067; genus M55B167. The sequence continues at coordinate 2,808 of JBAYXX010000084.1, read as the reverse complement.
CGATATGGGCACGTTCGCCCCGTGGTGTGGTGTTTAGGCTCATGATTTGTGGCGGCCCACGTCTCAATATGAAGCGCAGCGACCCTAACTCCTTCAGCTCCCTAATCTCTAACCCTACTCCGCGGCATGTGGTTTGTCTTCCGTCCGCAGCTCGGTGATGGGGGTCATGGTGAAGTTACGCCAGTGTGCCTTGGTCTCATAGGTTGCCAGCCCCAGCGGGATGGTTTTATCCATGTCGCCGGAGCGCAGTGAGAACCGTCTGCTGTCATCGAATTCTATCCGTGCCGTGTAGAGATCCTGATCCAGGGAGATCTGCAGCACGCAGGTGGTCACCCTGACAACCAGTTTATACCACCGGTTATTTTTCAAGGTCACGCCTTCCGCCCATTGGTTGTTTGCGGCATCACCGCCATCATAGGAGGAGATGCCGCAGAGCCCGCCGCCCCAGCCGCCGATGATCACAGTGCAGAAGCTCTTTTCAACGGGGATGGTGAGCGCAATAAAGAAGTCGTCGCCCTTGACCCGCATTGCCTCCAGCGAGAGCTCGTAGTTCATGGTGGGAAACTCATTGGTATAGGCAATGCCGCTGATCGGACGGCCCACATTGCATTCAACAATACCGTCCGGCAGTACTTTGATCTCGCCGTTGTCAATGATCTCAGCTCTCTTCCAGCCGGTCAGATCCTTGCCGTTAAAAAGATTGGTCTGGGCGCAGAGGCTCAGCGCCAGCATGAGGTTCAACAGAATAATACTTACGTTCATGAATGCTCCTTATAAATTCGGCAGCCGGAAGCTAGGCGATTGCTCATCAACCGCCCTCATAATCTCCGGTTCAGCAAAACCGTGATCATCGCGTAGCTTCTGAACCGCGCTGTTTAAAAAATCTTCGGGTGTGGAAGCGCCGCTGGTTATTCCAACACACTCAATTGTATCCCAGTTTAACCCGTCAAGGCCGCGCAAATCGCTGATTAAAAGGCTCGGCGTGCCCTCGGCTTGCGAACACTCTACCAGGCGCCGGCTGTTGGAGCTGTTGGCTGAGCCCAGAACCAGCACACGCTGACAGCATCCGGCCAGCATCTGCACCGCCTTCTGGCGGTTACGCGTGGCGTAACAGACATCTGTACTCTGCGGAGTCTTTAAATCCGGCCACCGCCTTAGCAAGGCTGCCATCACCTCATCCACCTGGCTGGATCCAAGGGTGGTCTGTGTCACAACCCCAACCCCGGCGTCGGATGGGTTAATCGCCAAGGACTCCACCTCAGCGGCGTTCTCGACCACCCGCACCACCTCAGGCGCCTCACCCACCACTCCGATCACCTCTTCGTGGCTACGATGCCCGATACAGATCACCGTCACTCCCGCACGCGCGAAATTCCTGACCTCCGCATGCACCTTGGAGACAAAGGGGCAGACAGCATCCACCACTCTTAACCGGCGCGCGGCGGCTTGTACTTTGACCTCTGGCGCAACCCCATGCGCAGAGAGCAGCAGCAGCGCCCCCTCTGGAACATCCTCAACCCGACGCACAAAAATCATGCCGCGTCCTTTCAGCCGTTCAACCACCTGCTGATTGTGTACAATCTCATTTAAGCAGAAAATCGGGACGCCAGGATTACTTTCTAGAACCTGTTCCGCGGTTGCCACCGCCCGCGCCACGCCTGAGCAAAAACCATGCGGCTCAACCACTATCATCCGTTTGCTCACAACTTGCCCCGCTTCTCCAAGTCAGCCAATATCTGCTCCGCTGGTGTCAGGCAGGCCTTCTTTTGATTGCAATCCAGACAGGCTGGCACCACATTGCCTCGCTTACTGCACCCGCCCCGCGCCACTGGCACAACATGATCCAGCGTTAGTGCCGCGCCGCCCACCTGCTTCCCGCAGTAGTGGCAAATCCCCAGACTCAGTTGCTGCCGCCACCAGAGACTTTTACGCAAGGCGCGCGCTTTTTCCCGCTCACGGGCCACATGCTGCTCATCCTTTTGAACATCAATCCAGTCAGTCATAGCAGCCAGTATACTAAATCCACCCCTTCAGCGCACCCGCAATTACAGTGTATTTCGCCTCGCTAAATTGTGCTATGAGCTGCTACTGGAGCAATAAAATTGTGCCACGGTAGGGAAGCTGATATTCATAACAGCCAATGTCCACAAGGCCGCTGGCTTTGTCGATACGCGGGTTACCGGCAAGATCAAAGCCAGTTGCTGTCCAGACTCCGTTCGTCCCGGCGTTGATGCAGGGTGAGTTGCGGTTCAGCTGAAAATCACCAGCCGCCGTGTTCACAAATGATGGTTCATTGGTGATGTTACCGTCGCCTGTTGCCCAGTTGGTCTGAGGCGGCGTTGTGCAGCAATAAGCCATCGGGTCGGTTAAAACCACATAATTACCGAGCTTGTTGAAATAGACAATGCAGTTAGTTGCAGAGGTATTTTTGTAATAAAGTCCGTATCCGCTATTATTTGCAACCGTGCAGTTGTAGAGCTTGCTGCCTCTGACCGCGTAAACAGCTGTGTTACTGATAACTAGGCAGTTATAAAGAGTGCAGGAGTATACAGCGTTACCAGTCTTATTACTGATAACGAGACAGTTATTCAGTATTGACAAACCTGCCGCACTCCCGTAATCCCCTGAATTATTGCTTAGTCGACAATTAGAAAACAGCTTGCTGGAAAAAACGCCTCCGCCACTGACCCAGCTAGCCCTGCCCTTTACCCTTAATTTATAACTGGACAATATCATGTATCCTCCAGCAACGCAAATCCCATACACATAAACTGAAACTCAGTATATCCCTGCCAGAGCACTTGGTGG
>JBAYXX010000083.1:0-18378 GCA_041673345.1 Kiritimatiellia bacterium | reverse complement strand
TCGGGGTCGGGGTCGGAATCGGAATCGGTATCGAAAAGCGCATAAAATCGATACCGATTCCGATACCGACCCCGACTCCGACTCCGATGCAGCCGACCGTCGAGTTACCCCATCGTTTTTTCGCGGCGCGCCGCGCGGCGGGCTTGCCTATAACTCGGCCATTTTGTCACAGTTTCGTGCCTGTAACTCGGGGTCGGGGTCGGAATCGGAATCGGTATCGAAGGGCGCACGGAAATGATCTCCGACCTCCGGCTTATCTCTTGCAAGTTGCTCCGCAGCCCAGGCTATAAGCCGTGTTTTTGACCTGGTGACCTGGTGACCTGGTGGTATTGCTGGCTGACCTCCGACTCCGATTTAGCTGACTTCTGGCTCCTGACTCCTGACTCCTGACTCCTGACTCCTGTCTCCTGAACCCCATAGAATACCCTATTTCTCAGGTTTCAGCCACACACAATTGAGCCAGAGGGGTTTCCAGCACCGGCTGTTCGGCTGCGCGCCAGCGCTCTTCAAGCGCAGTTACCGAACAGCTCAGCTCTTCCAACCCCAGAGTCTGGATGGATTCGCCGTGGTTCATCATGGCATCGACAACCTCTCCGGCACTCAGCTTGCTGCTGCAGCGGCAGAGCAGGAACTTACCGGGCTGATCAGCCACCTCTGCGATAATATGATGCTCGACCAGCTCACCCAGAATCTGAGAGACAAAGCGGTGCGGCACTCCGTTATCGTGTGCATAGCGCTCAGCATCAAAGGCACCGCCACCCTTCTGTTGTGAGGCACGCACGCTCTCGGCGCAAAGAGTGATAGCCATCAGCAGCCGCGCCCGCATACTGGCTTCGTCGGCGAAGAGTTCGAGCATATAGGTATCGCGGTTCTGGAGCGCGAAGGAAATCTCTGAGCCTAACAGAATAATCTGCCAGCTGGTATTAACCCACAGCAGCAAAATCGGCAGCACTGCAAAGCCGCCGTACAGGGCGCTGTATCGTGCAATACCGACCTGCAACATGGTGCAGATCTTTAGCCAAACACCAAACAAAATCAGCGTCACCAAGCCACCCAGCAGTGCGGGGACCATTTTAACACGCGCATTTGGCATAAAGCCCAGCAGAAAAGAGAAGGCCAGTGTTCCGCCCACACTGGAGATCACTATCTTTAAAAACTGAGAGTCCAAAAAAAGGGAGACATTGCTGGATGCGCTCTTGCCCAGTAAATTTTGCGTCACGGAGCTGACCATCTGAACCACTGGGACCGTTGAAACGGCTGCCAGCAGACAGGGAAGGATCACAATCGCGCAGAGGTAATCGGCGAACTTACGCACAAAGGTGCGCGATTTTTTAACGCCCCATATCTGATTGAAACTGCCCTCAACCTTGCCCAGCACGCCGATCACCGACCAGATCAGCAGGATTCCTCCTATCCCGCCCAGCTTGCCGAAATTAATTGTGTTGACCTGTTCAAAGATCTGATCAACCACCTCCCGAAATTGATGGGTGAATGCGGAGACAAACTCTGGTTGGCTAGAGATTTTCACCTGTTCTTGTTCCTGTTTTTGTTCTTGCTCTTGAGCTGGCTCCTGCTCATGTGCAACGACCTCTTTGACAGCACTTTGCTCAAGGCCATGCACCAGCACATCAATCCTACTATCGATCTGGGCTCGGATCACATCCGCATTGCCCAAGGTGCGGGCTAGCGCCAACATTAGCACCAGCACTGGTACAATCGAAATCAGCGAGAAGAGCGTCAGCGAAGAGGCATGCAGCGCGCACTGATTACGCCGAAAGCCATCTGTCACCAAAGTCAGCACCTGCAGGAGTTTGACCAAACTCCTGGATATCCAGGATTTATTATGTAACGACATCTGCCACATACCGCGTTGAAGAAACTCCAGTACGTTTTTAAGTATCGATTCACTCCTCTTCTGTTTCATAATTACCTCACAGCGGTTTAATAACAATGGCAACCGGATCAACCGGACAAACATACTGGCAGGAACCACAGCCGGTGCACAGCCCTCCATCTACAACCAGCGTACTGATCATCTCCACAGGATCCCACTCCAGATCCAAAGCCTGGTATTGACAGACATTCAGGCACACCCCACACTCTTTATGTAAAGCCAGCCGACAGGTTTGATTATCAACTACCGCCACTCCCATCGGCCGCTCATATTTGTTTTCAACCGTAAATGCAGGAATCGCCCCGCTAGGGCAAACCTGTCCACACTGGATACAGGAGGGCGAGCACTCCCCGTTTTTAAAATCAATCTTTGGAGCCAGTAAACCCGCAAATCCGCCTTCTGTCCCGCTCGATTTTATAATCTGCTCCGGACAGGCGCGTGCGCAGGCACCGCACCTTGCACAAAGTGCGAGGAAACCCGCCTCTCCCTTTGTTGCAGGAGGACGTATCAAGCGGCTTCCACCACCGGCCCGGATTGGATCCAGGAGCAACCTGTATCCAACACCGATTCCAAGCCCCATAAAAATTCTGCGGCTCCTGTCAAAAGACTGAGAGGTCTGGTCAGAAACTTCGACGGCAGTGCATGCCCGTAATTTGATCCAATTAAACAGGCTGAAAACAACATCCTGCAGTGCCCCCAGCGGACACAAGCGGCCACACCACAGCCAGGGAGCAGCGGCCGCCATGAGCACCATCGCCGGAAAAACCATTGCTCCAATCTTTTCCCACTGAGTCAAGTCATGTCGCACCCAGCCAAAGGTGCCCGAGAAAATCGCCAGCGGATCCAGAACAATAAAGAGCGGAAAACCCATCACAGCCGCGCCCAGCCCAATAAACAAAAACCAGAGCCCTAGTGGAGGAACTTTAGCCACCCAGACCCTTTTGGTAAATTGGCTGCCAACCGCCTCAAAACAGCTGCCAGCCGGGCATACCCAGCGGCAAAAAAATCGTTTTTTAAAGATCACAACCAGAAGTATCAGAGCAGCGGGTAACAGTAACAACGAGCAACCGCAAGTTACTAAAGCCATAAGTGTCAGAAAAGGGCTGCAAGCCGGCACCAGCCGATGCAGAGATGGGAGATGATCGGCACCCCAGATGATAATGGTAAACCCGACAAGAAATAACGCTCTCACCGCCCAGCGAAACTTATTGTTTTTTACTGTATCAATAATGGTTTGCGTACTCTTCATTGAGATGCCTAACCCTCTTGGGACCAGGAGGCAAGCTTTTCGCCGACAAACGCGACGCAACGAGCGTGCATCTCCTTATCTCCCAGCTCAGGTGAGAGCAAAGCTCCGCAGGCAATGTGAATCGGTTTGGAGGGATCGACCTCTCCAAAATCGCGGATGATCTTGCCAGTGCCAAGAAAGTCGGTCTTGACCGCGATCGGCACCACCGGCACCCCGGCGCGATACGCCAGCTTGGCACCCAAGGAGTTGAATTTTTTCGCCGTGAACTCTGATTGGCGAGTGCCTTCAGGGAAAAGGAGCACCGAGTGTCCACTCTTAAGCCGCTCCGCACCGACCTGCAGCACGGTCTGCAAATCCTGCCGCGCATTTTTGCGCGTGACACCAATGCACCCCAGTCGTTTAAAGGCCGCACCCATAAGGAAATTTTCCGACAAGGTATCCTTGAGCACAATCGCAATTTTATTGAATGAAAGCAGGGTCACAGGCAGCAGCATGGTTTCCAGTGTGCTCATGTGGTTGGAGACATAAACAACTGGCCCGTCATACGCGGCCCGCTCCTGGAAGCCCTCAATGATCAGCTGACCACGAATCTTCTCAGCGAAAACAACCGCTGAAAAGGTGTAGGCCGCCCACTTCTCATAATCAAATTTGCCAAAAACCTCCTGGATCATACACCTTGAACACAGGCCGATAACCGTGAGCGCATAGCGGAAAGAGTTAAACTGCGAGACTGAGGGCGGTTTTGCCCCCTCTGGAACCACTGTCTGATACTCGCCGTACTCTCGTAAGATACTTTGGAATTCTTTGTAGTTACGCATGATGTTAATATTAGCAGAACATGGAGCGGCATAAAAGCGAAGATTTAGCTGTTTGCAAGCCTTGGGCGCATCAGCGACTCAGTGCATATTACCGGATAACCTTCAAAATAATTGTTGTCCACCGCATAGCGGAGGACATACTTATATTGCAAATCAAGTAAATCCGCCGTTATACGGTGGATTATTGCACCGATTCGCAGTTATGCGCCCTAAAAAAATTGCGCTTTAAATATGAGAGAACACAGATGAAGCATATGATAAATAAGGCAGTTCTTGTGACTATGGCGGTTTTCATGACTGTGGGCGCGGCTTATGCCATGCCGTCGGTAACCGATGTGGTGATGACGCAACGTGAGGGAACACGCATCGTGGACATCACGTATTATCTGACCGGTGAAGCGGCGATCATGACACTCTCGATCGAGACCAACGGCGAGTTTGATCGTATCAGCTTGCGCGAGGATTGGCACGACGTGATACTGACAAAGGCTTTCTACGCCGGGATCTACGAGGTAACTCAGAGCCAGTGGTATCATGTGATGGGGAAGTGGCCCTCCCATTTTAATAACACCGACTACACGCTCACCCGCCCGGTGGAACAGGTGTCGTACAACGATATCCGGGGTTCGTTCGCGCACGGCGGCGGTGGGGTCATACCTGCCTAACGAGTGGGGCCTGTATGACATGCACGGCAATGAGGAGGAATGGTGCTTGGACTGGTATGTTGATCATCTTGGGACGACGCTGACGACCGATCCGCGGGGGCCGGATGCGGGTTCTTACCGCGTGTTACGGGGCGGAGACTGGAACAGCGCCGCGTCGTACTGCCGTTCGGCGTTCCGGGGCAGCCAAGTCCCTCCGCATACCCAGCACTAATTCCTCGGGTTTCGCCTTTTCAATAATTTGCCATAGCTCGATAACAAATGTTCAAGTCTGCTGGCAAGTGCTGGTTCAAATAAGAGGTTGAAACAGGTTAAATTATTTTAAAAGTACTTGCTTCTCCTGTCGTTCTTATATATAATTCGCGCTACTTTTAAACTACAAGTCACTTAATAAACTCGGCGCGCACTTGCGCACCCAAAACACTTAATAAACTCGGCGCGCACTTGCGCACCCAAAAGTACAAAGGAGAGAAGTAACATGAAAGCAATTAGAGCGGCGGCGATTCTGACTGTAGCGGTGGTTATGATGGGAGCCAAGAGTTCCTTCGCCCTTTCCGACCCGGTATTAGTGAACACGTCCCAGAGTCAGAACAGGCGCTGGACAGCCGTGTTTACCAACGAGGTTCCCTTGCAATGGCACTGGGACACAAATGCGACCAGTGCGCAATTGGGGATTGTCGGCATGAACTCAACGTTCGCCACGAATTTTGTTGAGGTCACGTCAAACTATCTGTGGCAGGCATTCTCAACCAGCACGCCGTCAAACGAGGATGTTTATGACCTGACACTGACGTTCCACAACAGCGAAAGCGCTGTCGTCGGAGCGCTGACCTCAAGGCTGGCGGTGGTGCAGGGCACGCTTGGGCAGACAGGGGTGATTTCTACTTCTGAGGGTACTCCTTGGCCGAAACTCAATAAAAACGCGGTGATCCCATATGATGCAGGTTGGAAGAAGACAACTGCGGATGCGGTGGAGAGCCAGCTGGTGATCGCCAAGGAGGGCGGAATGACGCAGACTAACGCATTGGCGGATGCGGCAGGATATTTCGGCTGGAAAGTCAAACGGAGCGACTGGGGGTACGGCACTTTCAATCTGGCGCTGACCTTCCCGGACATGGAAGGCGAGTGGAACGGTACGCTGGTACGGACACCGGAAGGTATGATCATCCAGGTGCGGTAGGAGTTCTAAAGCAGTTTTTCGCCGCCTGTCTGTGCGCTATGCGCAGGCAGGCGACCCTTTCCCAGCATGACTAGGGTGAATTGAAGCTGTAGGGCGCGGGCCGTGAACGCGCCGGCAAAGAGATAGTGTAGTGCAATGCGAGCGGTAAGCTTTCAGGTGGCTCTCCACAAACGAGCCCCCGGCTGTCACGGCCCGCGGCCCTGCAGCTGCGACTCGTATTGCAACCGAACAGACGCTCTCTTCGACAAAGTTTACGACAAAGTTCACGATAAAGCTGGCCTATTGCCCAGGGTCAGTATCGGTATTGAAAACCGCATAGAATCGACCCCGATGCTGATTTCGACCCCGACTCCGAGTTGCGAGGCACCACATACTGACTGCGGAGCCGACCTCTTGTAGGTCCGGTTTCCAACCGGACATGTCCGATTGGAAATCGGACCTACGTTGCTCCCGCGTCAGAGACGCGACCTTTTCATTTTAGAGCTTCTTCACTCCGCGCCCAGCTCGGACCTAGGCCCTTACTCGAAGGGCAAGACAAACAAGGTTGTTGTCGGTGGGCCAATCCTAATCTCAATCTTAATCACAATCCTCACCTTTTCCTGCCATTTTGTCGCAGTTACCCCATTGTTTTTTCGCTGCGCGCCCGCTGACTTCTGACTTCTAGTCGCTTAGGCGCAAAGAACAATTAATTGTTCTTTCCAAAACAGTATACTTAATTCAGTTTTATGTGTTTTCCCCTTTTTGGAGTTGCTATGAAAATTTTTTGGTTGGTGGCAGTGGTTGTTTTTTTCCCGTTAGTCTGCCCGCTGGTGGCGGATGATATTTTGATCACACGGCTTGATCTTCTCGGCATGAAGGCTGTCGGTGATTCGATTGCAGTGGGTCGAACGCTGGAAGGCCCTGAGATTAAGATTGCAGGCAAGGTCTATCCTAAGGGAATCACAGCGTTGGCTGGCTCGGATCTCTGTTTTCTGCGCGGCGCTGCCGCTCGGCTGCAGGGCGCGGCAGGGGTGGTTGATACCAGTCCGGGCGGCGCGATGTTTAAAATTTATGGCGATACAAATGTTCTGTGGGCCAGCGGCGGCGTGGCCATGGGAGCGACGCCGCGGAGTTTTGACCTTGATTTAAAGGGCTTCGCGCTGGTCAGACTGGTGGTTGAGGGTGACGCTGACACTGTGGGCTGTTGGCTGGACACAGCCTTTGTTTTCAAAGGCAACGGGGTCAAACCGCAGGCGGTGTATAATCCGGCTACCTATGAAAGTCTGACGGAATGGGAGAACCCGCGTGTTTTCCGAGTGGGGACAGAGCCGTCCACCGCGACCATGATGATCTATGACAGCGTCCGGCAGGCGCGCAAGGCAAAGAGCCGCGAGAGTTCACCATGGTTTATGTCGCTGGATGGCAGTTGGAAGTTTGACTGGGTGGAGCACCCTGAGAAGCGCAAGCGAGATTTTTGTCAAAATTGGTATTCGGCCGAGCGTTGGGATGAGATCAACGTGCCAGGTTGTGTTGAGCTGCAAGGGTATGGAACCCCGCTCTATAAGAATATCGGCTATTACTTTAAGGTTGATCCGCCCTATGTGATGGGGGAGCCGGATAAAAAGTACACTACCTTTAAAGAGCGGAATGCGGTCAGCTCCTATCGTCGATCTTTTGTTCTGCCGAAAGCGTGGATTGGCCGCAGGGTTTATCTGCGGTTTGACGGATTCGCATCCGCGATGTACGTGTGGGTCAACGGCCAGCGCGTGGGCTATGCCGAAGATGGTCGTCAGGGTGCGACCTTTGACATTACCTCCTGCTTGATTCAAGGCGAGAATCTGCTGGCAGCAGCGGTTTACCGTATCAGTGACGGCTCCTACATGGAGGATCAGGGTTTCTGGCGGCTGTCAGGGCTGTATCGTCCGATTTATCTCTGGGCGGTACCGCAGTCGCATATTAAAGATTACTTTGTGTGTACGCTGCCAGTGGCAACCAATGACTACGCAGGACGCTGGAACTTAAAGGTAACAGCAGAGATTCAAGGTGCAGAATCCGATATGAGCGTGGAGGCGGAGTTGTATCCGCATAATTTTAAAGGCGGGCGCATCGCGCGGGATGCGGCATCCCTGTTGAATGAGCGGGTGGAGCTGAACATCGGGGTCGATGCGCCGCGGTTGTGGTCTGCGGAGGGCCCGAATCTTTACAAGCTGATATTGACACTCAAAGATAAAAGGGGGCGTGTGGTTGAATCCATTCCGCAAAAGGTCGGTTTTCGCGCTGTCGAGCTGGTGAACAGTCAGATCCTTGTGAATGGGCAGGCGGTATTCTTTAAAGGGGTGAACCGTCATGAGATGGATCCTGATTATGGCTACGCAGTTCCGTATGCCAGCATGGTGGAAGATGTGCGGCTGATGAAACGGCTGAACATCAACGCTGTGCGGTGCAGTCACTACCCCAATGATCCGCGGTGGTATGATCTCTGCGATGAGTATGGCCTGTATGTGATAGATGAGGCCAATCTTGAAACTCATGGGCTGGCAGGCAATGTGCGTAACCCTGTGATTGATCCAGCGTTTCGAGCTGCCGCGCTGGATCGTGAGCTGGGGATGGTTGAACGCGATAAGAATCACCCTTCGATTGTAATGTGGTCTTTGGGCAATGAGAATAACGTTGACTCCGATTTCTTTGAGCAGGCCTACAACCTGATTCGTGCGCGCGATCCTGGGCGGATGATTCTGAATCAGGGCAACGGGCCAGCCGACATCGAGGATCAGATGTATATGCCAGTCGCGGCGCTGGAAGCCTACGGCCAAGATCCCTCCAAAACGGTTCCTGCGATCCTCTGCGAATACTCACATGCCATGGGCAACTCCTCGGGCAATGTTTACGATTACTGGGAGGTGATCAACCGCTACGCCAATCTGCAGGGGGCTTTTGTCTGGGATTTTGTTGATCAGGGGTTGCGTCAGCCGATCCCGCCCGTGAATCTGCGGCATGGCGAGCCGGATTACTTCTGGGCCTATGGCGGCGACTTTGGAGACTACCCCAATGATGGCAACCTCTGCTGCAATGGCTTGATTCAGGCTGATCGCCGGGTCACGCCGCAGGCGGCGGAGGTGCGTTATTGCTATCAGTGCGCGTTTGTGGAGCCCATTGATTTGAGGAAGGGGCGTTTTCTGGTGAAGAATGCTTTCTTTTTCACAAATCTCAAAGAGTATGAGTGCTTATGGCGGTATGAGGAGGATGGCAAGATTATCTCCCGTGGCTCGCTGGGTGGATTGGATTTATTGCCGCGCTGCCAGTTGGAGGTCACTCTGCCAGTTGATCTGATACGGCTGGGGGTTGTTCAACCCAGAGTCGCTGGGTGGAAGTTTGATTTTGTGCTGCGCCGTGAGTGCGCCTGGGCGCCCAAAGGCTTCAGTGTCAGCAGCGATCAGGTGCTGTTTCCGTTGGAAGCTCCCGCAAGCGGGCGCACTGGGGTATCAGTGCCCGGAGCAACGCTGGAGGAGAGGGGTGATATGATCGTGGCCACGGGTGCCAATTACACGGCAATTGTGAGTAAAGTTAACGGCGCATTGATCTCCTGGCAGGTGGATGGCGTGGAGCAATTGATGACACCGCTCGAGCCGGAGTTCTGGCGTGCGCCGACTGATAATGACCGCGGCAGCCAGATGCCGCAACGCCACGGCTGTTGGGAGGGGGCCGCTGCGGAGCGGGTTGTCCGTGATGCGCTGCTCAAAGACACTCCGGATGGCAGCCAGCAGATCCAAATCAGCTTTGCGCTGCCGAGTGCCGGGCAGAGCAGCGGCTCTTTGAATTATACCTTTTATGCGGATGGGCTGATCAAGGTGGCACTGGAGCTGACCACTGAGGGGCGGGACCTATCAAGCGTGCCACGGGTGGGGATGAAAATGCAGATCTCGCCTGCACTGGATCAGGTGACATGGCTGGGCCGCGGTCCGGGAGAAAGCTACTCAGACCGCAAACAAAGCGCTTTTTTCGGGCTATACACCTTGCCGGCGGGTGAGCTTTTCTTTCCTTATGTCAAACCTCAGGAGACCGGCAACCGCACGGACACATTCTGGGTGACCTTCACCGACCGCCAGGGTGCGGGAATCCGGGTGGCGGGAGCTCCGAAAATCAACTTCAGCGTACTGCCGTACACGGTTCAGGAGTTGGCGCGCCCCAAACATCCCTGGCAGTTGAACCCCTGTGGCAACTGGGCAATTCAGATTGATTACGGGCAGATGGGGCTGGCGGGCGAGAACAGCTGGGGGGCCAGACCCTGGCCTGAGCATCAGCTGCCAGCCGGCAAAACGTATAGATGTGAATTCACGCTCTCGAAGGTTATAAAAAAGTAGTGCGAGCATCTTGCTTGCAGATGGAATTTCATCCAGAATGGAGTGGTAGAAGGTGGCATAGCATCGATGTGTAAAAAGTAGCACAGGCGTCCCGCCTGTGTTGGTCGTGGAATTCACAGCTGTTTGTCTTGTCCTTCGTTTAAAAGCCCAGGTCCGCGCTGGCGCGGAGGTCGGCTGCGCATCCGGGCTACTTTAGTTTTAGAAGCAGAACCGCCTGCCAGCTGCGCAGGAAGTAGCGCGCTCTTTAAACTGATTCTGAATTAACTCTGTTGCCGTTGCTCCGGTGCAGTGGCAGGGCACAATTAGTTCAAGCTGGAATTCATTCAGCGCGACCATTGTCTTTGTAATCCGTTCCGCACTGGCATTCACCAAGTGCAGGCCGCCAATCACTGCACGTATCTTCTCGCAGCCACTGAGCCTCTGCACATGGCGCAAGGTGTTGATAATGCCGGCGTGACAGCAACCAGTGCAGATAATTAAGCCCTTTTCAGTTTTGATCCACAACGCCTGGTCATCGTTAATGGGGTCGAGCTGATCCCCGTCTTGATCAAAAAAGAAGGGTCCGCCGCTGTCCTCATAATTGGTTTCACGTGGGATGTAGCCGGTGAGGCCGACATTGTTTGTCAGATTGACACTCTTTGCTGACCAGTGGAGCGAACGGGCCGGTAAACTCTGGATTGCGGCGTGCGCTTCAAGGGGGATTCCGTTGGATTTTACGCGTTCGGGACGGACACTGTAGCGGGTACTCATGACTTCAGGATGCGCATAAAGATCAAATGTGCCGCAAGCTGCTACCACCCCCGGCATACCGCCCGTGTGATCATAATGTCCGTGACTTAAAACAACGGTTTTGATTGAGCGCATGTCTATCCCCAGCTTACGCGCGTTGTTGGCAAAAACATAGCTCTCCTGGCCTGTATCAAAGATGATTCGCTGCGGGCCAGTTTTGATATACATTGAGAAACCGTGCTCTGAAATCAAACCTGGGCAACCAGCGATGTTGTTGACAATAATGGCAATCTCTGTGGTATCGTCATGCATAAAGGATCTCTCTTTAAAGGGCAAGTGAATCCCAGACAGCTTTTATATCCGTTGCGCTGGGGGTGTCGGTCTCGACCACCGCTTTGCCCTGCACTTGAGCCATGGTCACGCCCTGGTCATAACGGATGCGCCCGGCAATTTTCGCTCCCAACTCTATGGATAGCTTTTCGATTTGCTGCGTCATCTCTTCGTTCAAATCCCACTTGTTAACACATACGCAAGCCGGGATGTCAAAGTGATTGGTGAGCTTAAGTACACGGCGTAGATCATGCTCGCCGGAAACTGTCGGCTCTGTGACCACCAGTACTTGCGCTGCGCCGGTCAGCGAGGCGATAACTGGGCATCCAATACCTGGAGGACCATCTACAATCACCAGCGTGCGTCCGCTCTCTTCGGCGATCCGGACGGACTCTTTGCGCACCAGCGAAACCAACCGCCCTGAGTTTTCCGCTGCAACGCCCAGCTTCGCATGTACCATCGGCCCAACGCGTGTCTCCGATATCATCCACTCACCGCAGACCCGCTCCGGAAAATCAATCGCCTGCGTTGGGCAGAACGCGACACAGACCCCGCACCCCTCACAGGAAATCGGATCAACAGCATATATTTTTTTGCCATCCGCATCCACTGTGCTGGTCAAGGCGTCGAAGCGGCAGTACTCATCACACAAGCCGCAGCCAATGCAACCTTTTGGGTTGATGATTGCTTCGTGCCCACTTTTGAAAACATTGCGCTGGACATTCGTTGGGTGCAGCACCAAATGAAGGTCCGCTGCATCCACATCGCAATCTGCCAGTACAGCTCTGGCCGCCAGCACGGCAAAGGAAGCTGTGACACTGGTCTTGCCTGTTCCGCCTTTCCCACTTATAATTACCAGTTCTTTCATAACTCCGCCTTTCCGTCCGCAGCCGCCTCAGATATTTTGTCTAGGATTTCCACAAATATTTCGCGATACCCCGGCACAGCATCGATGATCAGCTCCCCACGCGAGTAGGCCTCCGCAACCCGCCGATCATCAGGGATCTCATAGAGCAGGGGAATACTCTTCTCTTCACAGTAACGCTGTACCTTGTCATCGCCAACTCCGGCACGGTTGATCACCACGCCGAAAGGAACTCCCAGTGCGCGCGTCATAGCGACCGCTAGTTTCAAGTCGTTCAGACCAAAGGGGGTTGGTTCAGTGACCAAAACAACGTAATCAGCACCTTTGACCGTGGCCACTGCGGGGCAGGTGGTTCCCGGCGGAGCATCTAAAATTACAAGGCCTTTGGCGTTGATGCGCTTTTTGACCGCATTGATCAGCGGTGGTGCCATGGCAACACCGATATCCAGACATCCGTGAATTAGGGTGATGCCGTTAGAGCTGAAAGATTCGACTGTCCCGATGCGCCGTTTCACCTCGCTGATCGCGCCCTGCTCGCAGATCCGCATGCAACCGCCGCAACCGTGACACATCTCAGGAAAGACCATTGGTATACTTCCCAGCGCCGCCAGCGCGCTGAACTCGCAGAAACGCGCGCATTTGCCGCAGCGAATGCAGAGATCAGCGTTGATCAGCGGCACAGGCAGTGTGACCACCTCCTCCGCCACTCGCTTGGCTTTGACAAAGAGGTGGCTGTTCGGCTCCTCAACATCACAGTCAACTAGTTGCGCATGTTCACCGGCAGCAAAGGCGAGGTTGACTGCAAGTGTTGTTTTACCGGTGCCACCCTTGCCTGATGCAATTGCAATTTTCATAATAAATTCCTGTATTTTTATTTTTAATCTCTCACAGAGGCACAGATTTATCAGAGTAATATACTGCTACTCTCAGTTAAGGGAAGAGCGTCTAGGCGCTGTTGGCGCGACTGGTGCATCAATACCTGTGAGCCGATCTTCATGCCGCTCTGCTCTGCCACCATCGGACACTTCACCTTGAAGAGAAAAAATATATTGGCCTCAACCTCATTGAGCGTCTCAAAGTTGCCCTGCCCTTTGGAGATGATCAAATCCGCAGCCGCAAAAATCTCTCTAAACTCGGCACTGCACTCCGACAGTACTGTTCCCGGCGCATCGGAGCCATTGTCGACTACCTTCACCAGCTCGGTGATCTTGCACTGAATGGCATCGGCCATGGTCACATCATTGATCACTGGATAACCGCGTACAGCCAGCGTGATCTTCTCCCGCGGCAAACGCTCAAGCAGCAGGCGGTCGAAAACAATCTCACCGGCGTTGTCTGCTAGGTAAAGGATACTTTCCGCACGCTCCACTGCTGCGCGAAACTCTTCGAAATCACCATCAACGCCAGACTCAAGTGCCTTGCGGATTGATTCGTGTACATCCGCTTTTTCAATACTCCCTTTGACCCCGAGATCAATGATATTGCCTGCAATCGCCAACCGTACGCTGAGCTCCAGCGGATCATCGGCCTCTGCCAGTGCCTGCTCCACCTGCGGCATCAACTTCAGCGCCATCTGGTTCTGAGCGGCTTTGGCCTCAGCATACGGATCGTCCACTCCGCTCAGCTCACGTAACCGGCGGTGGATGCGGCTGGCAATCACAGGCGATGACTCGGATAGATCCACCGTGGCACACCACGCTAAAACCTCACGTAATATTTTTTCATGAATTGCGGGGTCATCTGTGACAGCCCGCGAGGAGTCGAGTGTCTGCCGCAGCAGACATGGTATACAGTCGAGAAATAATTTCATAATACAGTTAAAAAGCCCTTATTTGCAGAACACTAAACGCCTGCAGCCTAAAAACCTAAACACCAGCATCCCACAGGATGCTGGTAATTTTGTGTTTCCTGTTTACCAATGCCCTTCCACATCCGCATCGGCTGCTGGCGTGAGCGCACCGCTCTCCACGGCTTGTAATGCTACTTCGATGTTCTTGATTTCGGTGTTATAAATCTTAACCCCCGCCGCGTTCAGTGCTCGGTATGCTTTCGGGCCGCAATGGCCGGTTACCACCGCATTCGCGCCCAGCTTGACAATGGTCTCAGCGGATTGAATGCCTGCTCCTTGCGCGGCATTCAAGTTCTGTGTGTTATCCACCACCTCAAAGGCGCGGCTCTTTGTGTCAAATATCAAAAATTTCGGCGCACGTCCAAAACGGGTGTCGATTTCGCCAGTGAGATCGACACCATCGGTTGTAAAAGCTATCTTCATAATTATCCTCCCATTTCAACCCCTATACGGGGCGTAAAACAATTAATCGTTTTTTCTAAAAGTTATTCAGCGCGAGAATCGTCTGTTTTGCTGTAGTAGCCGCTCTATGAGCGGCATCCGCTTTGCTGTAGTAGCCGCTCTATGAGCGGCATCTGTTTTGCTGTAGTTAACGGCCATCAGTGCTATCTCTAAACTTTAGAACTTCTAGCTCCGCACACAGCGCGGAGCTAGCCATCAATTGAGCTCAGGCGTTCTTTAACGGCTTCCAGCTCGCGCTCCAAAGCCTTGGCGCGGTTCTCCAGCACATCTTTTGCATTGACTGCCGGTGCCTCAACTGCGCCATTGCCCCAAGCACCCCAGCCTGCGCCAAAGTTGCCGCGACGATTGCCGCGTCCGCCACCCATACCATAAAAACCGCGACCGCGACCTGCGCCGCCGCGCATCCCCATTCCGAAAGCTTCACTCATGAAACCGGGAGTATTGTTTCCAGTGCAGAATCCTGCACCGCGTCCAGTCATCGCACCTGCTCCCGCAGGACCTGTTCTATCTCCTCTAGGCATAATATAACCCCTTTCATCTGTTGGTTGCTAACTTGTTTTTTAAACTTATTTTTCCTAGTATCATTGTATATGCAATAGCCGTGCCAAGAGAAAAAAGGGTTTTAATTAAAGCATAATAACTTGATTAACAAAGAGTTAAGTGGATTACAGGATAAGAATAGAGTTGCGTAGGTGCAACTCAACCGGCCTACGGGAGTGATGCCGCAACTGTGCTGAGACAAAGATTCCTCAGTTCTAAAGCAGCTAGTCGCCGCAACCGGCTGAGTTTGTGTGATTTGTGAAAGGTCTTCGCTCTCATTGAGAAGTTGCAATGAAGGCTATAAAAAAGTAGCACAGGCGTCCCGCCTGTGTTTGGCACGTAACTCACAGCCGAGACGGCTGTGCTACTTTTTCACTCAACAACTTATGACGACGACTGTCTGAACTTCTTGTTTTTTACGACAGGAGTTGAGAGAATAGCAACTAAAGTGACGAGGTAAGTGCGTCAGCTGTAGTAGCCGCTCTGTGAGCGGCATGTGTCGCTCACAGAGCGACTACTACACTAAAACTCCGATTAGGAATTGTTGTATTGGATGACGGAGATAGTTAAGCGGGAATACGGGATATCATAATAGGTTCAATATGCGACCTTGGTTCTAACCGTTGCGCTGTTCAAAGTCGCGCATGAAATCCACCAGACATTGGACACCCGCGACAGGGAAGGCGTTGTAGATGGAAGCGCGGATACCGCCGAACGAGCGATGCCCCTTGAGTTGCTTCATGCCAGCCTCAGAGGCCTGTTTAATAAACAGGGTCTCCAGTTCCACAGAGGGCAGACGGAAGGTGATGTTCATATTCGAGCGGAACTCACGTTTGGCTGTGCCGCGATAGAATTGAGAGGCATTCAGCGTATTATAAATCAGCGCGGCTTTTTCTCTGTTCTCTGCATACACCTTTTCCAGCCCTTTTTTCTTGAGCAGGCGGGTGGTCAAGCACAGCATGTAGATTCCAAAGCAGGGGGGGGTGTTAAGCAGCGAGTTCTCTTCTATATGCGACTGGTAACGCAGCATAGAAGGCAGCCCAACATTGCCCCGTGCAGCAAATTCTTTTTTAATTGCAACCAGAGCCAGTCCTGAAGGACCGAGGTTTTTTTGTGCGCCAGCATAGAACATGGCGAATTGCGAATAGTCGCGGGGACAGGAAAGAATGTCGGATGACATATCGGCAATCAGGGGTGCCTCAACCTTAGGCATCTCTTTCATTTGGGCGCCAGAGATCGTCTCGTTGGTGGTGATGTGCGCGTACGCAGCGCCGTTGGTCCAGCTACACTCAGCCAGCTCAGGCATGCGTGTGGGAATATCTTTTTGGCAGTCGGCGGCCACGTTCACATTACCAATCAGCCCCGCCTCCTTAATGGCCTTTGCTCCCCAGGCGCCGGCATTGATATAATCCGCGCTCTGGCTCTTTCCGAGAAAGTTGATCGGAATCATAGCGAACTGCATGCTGGCACCACCCTGAAGAAAGAGCACTGCGTAATCGTCACCTAGTCCGAGCAGCTCCTTGCAGTTGGCGATGGCCTCATTGTGAATGGCATCATACTCTTTGCCGCGGTGTGACATCTCCATCACCGACATACCCGAACCTTTATAGTCAACCAGATCGGTTTGTGCTTCCTGTAATGCTTCCAGTGGTAAAACCGCCGGACCAGCGCAAAAATTGTATATACGAGCCATAGTCACTCTTCCTTGTTTTCAAAATTGGGTATTATTTGTTAAAAACTTTCTTTTATTTTGATAAAGAATAAATATAATGCCGTTATTTGTGGCGGATGTCAACCCGTGAGTCAAAAAAAACTAAAGCATGTAATACGAGTAGCAGCTGTAGGGTGCGGGCCGTGACCGCGCCGGCGAAGCGAAAGTTTAGCGCAGCACGAGTCGCAAGTGTTGTTGTACTTCACGAGCCGAAACACTTGGTTATAGGTTATAAACGCGCCAACCGCAGTCACGGCCCGCGGCTACAGTGTTTCGCAAAAACGTAGGTCCGATTTCCAATCGGACATGTCCTGTTGGAAACCGGAACTAGTGAAAGTCGGCTTCGCTATCGGTGTCGGTATCGAAAATGCTATGCATTTAGCATAGTTCCCGGATTACGTGGTCGCAGATTTCACGCCCGCGCCGGGTTAGTCGCCATGCTTTGCCACCCTGCTCAACGGCTCCGGTATATGCAAGGTTTTTCAGGCTCTGCTCCCATTGATACACTTTCGCAGCTGGGACGGAAAAGTGCGTACCACACTCCGCAGGGCTGAATCCCTCATGGAGCCTCAGAGCAAAGAGAGAGCGTTCAACGCCATCGTCCTCTGCTGTTAATAGCTCTGTGTTGCGAGGAGGCGGAGAAAAATGGCTGAGATGCTGCTCGTATGCCTCCAGATCCGAGTTATTCTCCATACGGTGGTTGTTGATGCGTGAGGCTGCGGCGGGACCCAATCCTAGATAATCATTGCCGCGCCAAATCCCGAGGTTGTGCTGGCATTCGTAGCCATTGAGCGCGTAGTTGGAGATCTCATAGCGGGTGTATCCCTGTCGTGTCAAAGTCTCCTCAGCCATGGCAAGAGCTTCCATCTGCTGATCTTCGTCGGGCGTTGGCAGCCCTTCAGCGATCATTGCGGCCAGCCGAGTGGCGGGTTCAATTGAGAGGTTGTAGACTGAGATATGCGTGGGGGCCAACTCAATGCTCTGCTGCAGCTCTTGCTGCCAGAGTTTTGGAGAAACACCTGGCAGGGCGGCAACCAGATCAAGTCCGATGTTTTGGAAGCCAGCTTGGCGGGCGCGTTGAACGCTCTCGATTGCCTGCAAGGGTGTGTGCGTTCGGTTGATCAGCGTTAGTACTTCCTGGTTAAAACTCTGCACCCCAAAGGTCAATCGGTTGACACCTGCGGCGCGCATTGTCTCCAAAAGTTCAAATGATGCTGATGACGGGTTGAGCTCCACGCTCCACTCGCTCAGCTGGCCCAGATCTATTGATTTTCTGAGCGCATCGGCCAGTGCGTTGAATCCGCCTGCGCCCAGTAGCGAGGGGGTGCCACCGCCGATGTAAATGGATCGCGGCCGCATATTGCTCACCTCGGAGCACTGTTCTCCCCAGAGTGCGAGTTCCCGGGCGACCAACTCCGGGTAGCCATTGATGCGCTGTCCGGACAGAGAAGTTTCAGAGTAAAAGCCACAATAATGGCACTTGCTGCGACAAAAGGGGATATGTATATAAAGGTGGTTAATCATGGTGGGCTGTCAGAAGTCAGAATTATTAATTTGTTGTCGCATTACTGCTTGCCTGTAACTCGGCCATTTTGTCACAGTTTCGTGCCTGTAACTCGGTATCGGGGTCGGTATCGGTATCGGTATCGAAAAGCGTACGAGGTCGACCCCGATTCCGACCCCGACCCCGACTCCGATGCGTTTGACCGCCGAGTTACCCCATCGTTTTTTCGCACCCGCGGTGCGCGG
>JBAYXX010000082.1:0-18484 GCA_041673345.1 Kiritimatiellia bacterium | reverse complement strand
TTGTTTGATGTGGACAACGATGTTGTCGAGATAGGCAGAGTCCTACACAGAAAAAACAGTTATCAATAGATCAGAACAAGACAGATGGACAATATTTGCTAATCGCAAAATTGTCATCTGCACGTTCTGAATTAATACAGCATTGCTTTAAAGCAAGCTCCATGATAATCTTTACACATTAAATGGAGAGATATTATGCGCAATGAATTCACAGCAATAATTGAAAAAGACGAAGAGTGGTTTTTTGCATATTCACCAGAAATTCCTGGGGCCAATGGACAAGGGCAAACAAAAGATGAAGCACTCAATAGTTTGTCACAAGCAATTGACTTAATTTTTAAAGACAGGCGTGAGGACGCAACCAGAGGTTTGCCAAAGGATGCAGAACAGTTCCAGTTAACTCGTAAACTCGCAACTGAACTAAATGTTGGGTAGTTTATATCCCGTGAACGGTTACCAGACAACTTAAGAATACTGACAACCTCCAATGAGATAATTTCTCGTCCAGCGACAGTTTGCCAGGACCAATGAACAGCAGGCTGAAGAACAGAATGGCAGCCTCCAGGGCGTGAGAATACACCGTAAAGGGATCGCCTTGCTTGACATGCATTGCGGTCGCCACGGTCATTGTGCTGAGCAGGAGAAAGCATGCTGGACGCGTCAGAAGTCCCAGGATCAGCAGCAACCCACCGCCCGATTCAGAGATGGCAGCCATAAAGCCCATGAACGTGGGCGCAAAGCTCACGCCCATGGCTGACAATGCGCCGCCGAGCTTGGTCCATGCCTCTGGACCGCCCAGCAATTTTGGAATACCATGACACATGAACATCGTGCCAATACCTATCCGAAGGATCAAAAGCCCTTGCTCCTGATACTTGTCTATTCTATGAAAAATCATATTTTCTCCTTTGTGTTGCTATCATTCATTTTTGTTTTTTTAAGTCTATAAGATCCATTTGGCTCCTTTTCGATTCCTAAGTAATTCAAATATGTGTTTTCCCTAAACTCCTGATGAAGATCAAAGTAGCTCACGTGGAGAGGCAGTGTCTCCAAGTCGCCACGCAGTATCTTGTGAGTATTGAATATATTGCGGAAGAGCCAATTTATGAATTGGCTGTTTAAGAGTGATGCGAGCTGCTGACAGGAGATGGGAAATTTATTGTCCGGGAGGCTCATGTTTGCACTGTTCAGAATGAACCTCTGTTCCGAATCCGCAAAGAAACACAACTCTGAAGAGATGAACCTGTAAATCAGCTTTTCGGGTGCTTCGTAAAGGTCGGTTGGCGCAACTTGTTGGTAAAGCGAGAAATCAGAGGGGATAAAGCAACTGGGCTCCTTCAGCCCATGAGGGGTAATGTCAGATCCTTTGAAAACCGGAACATATCCTTGCTTGCTCGTATCTCTAACGAACTTCTTGTTGTTCCCGGTTACGACACCTAATCCCCATCTTGCTCTGCCCTTAAAGGTTATGTGTGAAATAGTGAATGCGTGATCAATGATTGTTGCGGCATCTGAATCGCAGTACAAGTTTAAAATTGCTTTTGAATTATTTTTGAAGACTCCGATTGCGCGTGTGTTTATTTTTCTACCGAATTCGCATGATATTTGATGTGAGTCGTTCTTCGCTCTTGTGGCAGTTAGAACAATCGCCTGTGCTCTTGTCAAGAGCCCTGCAAACGGCTTCTCGTAATCTATCAACCTCTCAATCATCAGATCTAGAGCGACTCTGCGGGCTTTCTCATAAGCAGAGATATTGAAGAATGCCTCTGGAAGCAGCAGTCCCAGACGTCCACCGCTCTTGAGTGCCCTCAGGCATGCGAAGAGGAAGAGTGAGCAGGTGTCATTACTCTTGCCTGCATGGAATATCGAAGCATAGGAATCCTTTTGGTCTTTGGAGAGTTTCTTTCCCCATGGTGGATTGGTGAATATATAATCATACATTCCATGCAGATGGATGGCCTGATCGAGAAAGTTTTCATTGTGAATTGTCTGCGAGTTGTATCCGCTGAGTACTTTGATCCGATGTTTTGTTAACTCAATGGCAACCGGATCTATATCGTACCCCACTATGTTTTCTGGCTTAAACCCTACTTCAAGCGCTCTGGCAATGAAGTTTCCTGATCCACAACATGGATCACAAAAGATCTTTGATGATACGTCTTCCGCAGGTTTTCTGAACATATCTATAATGATTGGTTCAGGGGTGTAGTAGATGCCTTCCGTGTTCCTGTGGGAATCTGAGAGCGCGGTCTGGTATTCGGTTCCGAGGTTTTGAAGATCAACAAGGTTGTCAACTATTCTGCTGATGAAACGGTTAGCGACTGCGGAGTGATCATGTGTGTCCTTTTGTGATTTATTGGCGCGACTGGTTAATCTCTGTTTGCCTGCGTGTTCTCGGGTAAAGTTGTCTAGTGATTCTAAATCAATTTTTCCCTTGCCGACAGAGCTCAGATACCCAGTTTTCAGCCAGTTGCGTATTGTCGCCGAGGAAACTCTGAGTTGCGCCGCACTTTCATCGATTGAGATGCTGTTGATTTCGGAATTCCCGAACAGCAATGTCTGTTCAGGCATTCTTTCTATCTTCAATTCAGTTTTCATGGTGATTTAATTTTTTGCATTCTTGTCTCTCTTTTTTTGTCTTCAGTGTGCTATGTTGCTAGGCTCGGCGGGAGCCTCGCCCTCCCGCTTTTGTACACATATGGCGGGCTTATTTGGGAGGGCGAGAAAGTGGCACAGCCATTTCGGCTGTGAATTACGTGCCCAACACAGGCGAGACGCCTGTGCTACTTTTTTTTACAGCCTGAAAACCTAAATGCCTAGCTGTCGTCCAGCACCGACATAACCGTTTGCACGTAGGAGTCAAGCCAGGCTGTGAGATCCTCAGCCGGCTCTGGAGCAAGCCCTTGGATAGCCGCGATGTATCCCTTTCCCTTGTCGGCTCTCAGAGTTGCCACGATGGCCTGTACCTTCTCCTGGATGGCGATGGTCTCCGCTGAATTGGTCAGTGCCTCGAGTTGTTCTCGTCCGCTCTCCCAACGCTTTAAAAATTCACGGTGTTCATCGCGGAAGGGGTTTCCGCAGGGGAGGGCGAGAGATTTTTCGATATTCAACGCCAGCCTGTTCATCTGCTTCAACCGCTCAGTAAACATCTCTCGCAATCTCTGCCGCGCCCCATTGAAACATCGCTGCTGCCAGGGATCATCCAGCATAAAGCAGCTCCGCACCACTCGGTACCACTGATCCAGCGCCACCAGGTTGCCAATGTAGCGCAGGTTGCTGCTGATCACACGGCCAATGCCTTTATATCGCTCAGCA
This sequence comes from Kiritimatiellia bacterium, assembly GCA_041673345.1. Classification (GTDB taxonomy): domain Bacteria; phylum Verrucomicrobiota; class Kiritimatiellia; order RFP12; family UBA1067; genus M55B167. The sequence goes on along the minus strand of JBAYXX010000082.1, from coordinate 15,169 downwards.
TCAAATGGCAGCGACACATTGTAATTAACACTCTTGCGCAGCACAATCTGATTGGGCTTGCAGTGGTCGCCGCGCCAGATCTGTCCAGCAGGGATCACCGTGCCGAAAGCAATCGAACTGGGGCCAACCATGCCTCCCTGGCCGCCCAGAAATATCGACGGCTGGTTGAGCAGCACTCCGCGCGGAATGTCACCGATCATCGAGGGGGTGGCCTTATCCTGATAAGGGGTGAAATTAAAATGAACATAAGAGGAGCCAATCTCCGAGTGGTTCGTGCGGCTGATGCCACCAGCCACCAAACAGTCACAGAGATTAATCTGACTGCCTGCTGTGACCCATGGCAGAAAGAGAGTCTGCTTGACCCCCACACAGTGGGCGATTGATGAGCCCTCTTCAAAGAGACAGCCAGGCCGCACATGCGTACTACTGCCCGCTTTAAAATCATTCAAAAAAGTGGATTTTTCAAAGTAACCGCCTGCCAGGCGAACCCTCTCGCCCAACTGACAGTTGTCCAGTGTCGCCGGTGCTTCCGCCCCGATCACACACTCCTGGCCGATGGAGAGTCGCTCTCCGCGTAACCGGCAGCCGGGATGGATCACTGTTCCAGGCGCGAAGCTCTCCGGCTTGACATCCGAATCAATTGTGATTGTCTCAGGTGTGATCAATTTCACGCCCTTGTTAGCCAGCATTTTTTTGATCAGCATCATAAGTCCCACCCTTCTTTTACCGCATTAGAAAGTGTTTCAATCCACCTGTCAACCAGCTGCGATTCTTTGGCTTCAACCATCACTCTGATCTTCGGTTCGGTTCCCGAATAGCGTACAATCACCCGTCCGCGATCTTTGAGGTCCGCCTCACAGCTGTCAATGGCATCGCGCAATACAGGCACGTCGTCGATGGCTTTCTTGTTCTTAACGGTGAAACTGATCAACTTCTGGGGATATTTTGGCATGCAGTTGGCCAGCTCGGAGAGCGTTTTGCCAGCGGTTTTCATCAAGCGTAAAACCTGCAGGGCGCTGATAATGCCATCACCAGTGGTGGCATACTCATGGAAGATAAGGTGACCCGACTGCTCACCGCCCAGGGCGTGGCCGCTCTTGCGCATACCCTCAATCACATAGCGGTCGCCCACATCGGTGACCTCCACATCAATGCCGTGTTCCCGCATGGCTTCATGCAACCCGAGGTTGCTCATGCTCGTCACCACCAGCGTGTTATTGGTCAGCTTGTTCGCCTTCTTAAAGGCAATGGCGCAAGCAGCCAGGATGTGGTCTCCATCCATAATGGCACCATTTTCATCGGCGAAAACCACGCGGTCGGCATCGCCGTCCAGCGCAATTCCAATATCGGCTTTAGTATCCTTAACCATCTGGGCCACCACCTCCGGGTGCTCGGCACCGCAGTTGGTGTTGATGTTCAGTCCGTCGGGCGCGATGCCGATCTTGACTACTGAGGCCCCCAGCTCGCGGAAGATCCAAGGAGCTAGATTGTAGGCCGCTCCATTGGCGCAATCCAGAACAATCTTGTACTCGTTCAGCTTGGCGCTGCTGATGGTGCTTTTGGCAAATTCGATATAGCGGCCACGGGCATCGCTCAGCCGGTAGGCGCGCCCAAGCTGGTCGCTGCGGACATGATCGGTCTTCAACTCACCCTCCAGAATGAGGCGAGTCAACTCCTCCTCTTCCGCGTTTTCCAGCTTGTACCCCTGCGGATTGAAAAGCTTGATGCCGTTGTCATCAAAGGGATTATGCGAGGCGGTCAGCATCACGCCCACATCCGCCGCGAGTGATCTGGTCAGATGCGCGACCGCCGGGGTTGGAACCGGGCCCACCAGAAAGACATCCACGCCAGCGGAGACAAGGCCGCTGGTCAGTGCGGTCTCCAGCATATACCCCGAGAGGCGGGTGTCCTTGCCGATCACCGCGCGCGCGCTGCCATAGCCACGGGCTTTCAATTGGGTGCCAAGCGCCTTGCCCAATTTCAATGCAAGCTCCGCATTGACCGGGTATACATTAGCTTGGCCTCTAATGCCGTCGGTGCCAAAAAGTTTCGTCATCAATTCATCCTTTACTTTATTTACTTCATTACCGCAGATCGCAATATGGTCTCCGCATTATTCCGCTCTGTTCATGGCGTTCGTGTTTAACTCTCTTTTGCCCTTGATAACAAACCTAAACAAGAGCATAATATTAAATGTTTTTTTGCAACAAACTGCAATAGCTACATTAAACTCAATTAACCGTATCTTAACATGTTGTTTGATTGCTGCAAACAGATAAATTTGTTTGATCAAAACAAACAAACAAGAGAAAGCTTATTATGCCCCAACAAAAATACGACAAGATTTTAATTATTAACTCCGGGAGCTCATCGCTGAAATTCATGCTGTTCAGTATGCGTGATGAGACCATGCTGGCTAAAGGGATGGTTGAGCGCATCGGCAACAAAGCCAACCTGGTTTACACGCGTGACAATGAAGCCAAAATCGAACAGTTGGTCACAGCCGAGAACCATGGCAAGGCTCTCGCGGTGGTCTGTAGAATGCTGAGCGACAAAGATCGCGGCGTAGTGGAGACCCTCTCAGAGGTTCAAGCCATCGGCCACCGCGTGGTGCATGGCGGCGAAGAGTTCAAAAGCTCAGTTTTAATCACCGAGGATGTCAAAGACAGTATTAAAACCTGTTCTGATCTCGCCCCCCTGCATAATCCCGCCAATCTGGATGGCATTATTGCCTGTGAGACCGTTTTCCCAGGCACCCCGAATGTGGCGGTTTTCGACACCGCTTTCCACCAAAGCATGCCCAAGCACGCCTATATGTACGCTGTTCCCATGGAGTACTACGAAAATTACGGGGTGCGCAAATATGGCTTTCATGGCACATCCCATAAATTTGTGGCATATGCCGCAGCCGCCTATCTTCAAAAACCTTTGCAAGAACTCAATCTGATCACCTGCCACTTGGGCAATGGCGCCTCGATTGCCGCCATCCAAAAGGGACAGGTTCTGGACACAACCATGGGGCTCACACCCCTGCCTGGCCTGATCATGGGAACCCGCTGCGGGGACATTGACCCAGCGTTGATCTTTTTTCTGGCGCGCAAAGGCCACAGCATCGATGAAATTGATGAGGCGCTGAATTCACAGAGCGGTCTGAGGGCGGTTAACGGCCTCAACTACAACGGCGATATGCGCGACACCGTGCATGCCGCCGAGCAGGGCAAAGCCGCGGCCATTAACGCTATCAATATGTTTGGGCACCGTGCCGCGCTCTACATTGGAGGATACTACACTCTCTTAGGTGGCGCCGACGCGATTATCTTCACCGGCGGAATCGGTGAAAACAGCGCGGCTGGACGACAGTCAATCATTGCGCGTCTAGCTGCCATTGGATGCAATCTTGACGTGCAGAGAAATCAAGCGTGTTTCGGGGTTCAGGCGGTTGTTTCCTCGGAGGACTCAAAGACTCCAGCGATCGTCATTCCCACCAATGAGGAGTTAATGATCGCCCGCGAAACCTACTCTCTGTTGGTGAACAACACACTTTAAAATAAACAAATAAGGATTTTTAATTAATGAGCATTCTGGATATTATGATTTCCAAAGCGCAGGCCAAGGTCCAGAGCATTGTACTGCCGGAAGGCCAGGACCCGCGCGTAATCGCAGCGGCGGTCAAAGCCGCCCAAAATAATATCGCCAAGCCTCTGGTGCTGGGAACGCCTGCGGAAATCAGCGCCGCGGAAGCTGAAGCCGGTGTCACGCTGGCCTCGGCCAGCATCACCTCAATTGACCCCGCAACCTCGGAATTGCTGCCCCAACTGGCAGCGGCGTTTTATGAAAAACGCAAGGCAAAAGGACTCTCACATGAGCAGGCGCTCAACACCCTAAAAAATGAACGCCTCTACTTTGGCGGCATGATGGTGAGCCAAAATCTGGCGCAGGGGCTGGTGGCTGGCTCAATCGCCTCCACCGGCGATATGCTGCGGAGCGCGTTTCACTGCATCGGCACCGCGCCGGGAATTAAACTGGCATCCGCCTTTTTTATGATAGAGCTGAGGCAGCCCACAGACTCCGGTGACACCGTGCTGCTGTTCGCCGATTGCGCTGTCAACCCCTGCCCGACTGCTGAACAATTGGTCGATATTGCCCAGGCCACCGCAGATTCATACCGCCATTTGATTGGCAAAACCCCGCGGCTCGCGTTTCTGAGCTTCTCCACCAAAGGCAGCGCCAAGCATGAGCTGGTCGATAAGGTCAGCGCGGCAGCGGCCATGACAAAAACCCGCTTCCGCGAAATTAACATTGATGCGATTGTGGATGGCGAACTGCAGGCTGATGCCGCGCTGGTGCCCTCTGTAAGTGCCTCAAAAAACCAAAACGGTGCTATTCAAGGTGATGCCAACATTCTGATCTTCCCTGACCTTCAAGCAGCCAACATCAGCTACAAGCTGGTGCAGCGACTGGCCGGCGCCGCTGCGATTGGCCCGCTCCTGCAAGGACTTGCCAAACCAGTGAATGATCTCTCCCGTGGCTGCACGGTTGATGACATCTTAGGAGCAATTGTAATCACCGTGCTGCAGAGCTAAAGCAGCTATCAATTAATACACGTAACCGTATTTTTGCCCTTGGTAATCTCGCCGATTACAACTGGTGCCTGACGCATTTTCTTCAAAATCTGCATGGCTTCGGTCACATTCTTTTCGCGCAGTATGATCACATAACCGATTCCCATATTAAAGACACGGTACATTTCGTCTGCGTCGACCTTACCCTCGCGCTGGATAAACTCAAATACCGGCGGTGTAGTCCAGGTGGAGCGGTCGATGGTGGCTCCGCAACTCTGTGGCAGAACCCGCGGGATATTATCATAAAATCCGCCGCCTGTGATGTGCGCCATGCCGGGAATCGGGATCTTGGCATCCATCAGCGCGCTGATTGGTTTTAAAAAGCTCTTGTGCACGGCCAGCAATACCTCAGCTACTATCTTTTTGGAGCCGGGGAAGTTATCATGCGGCGCAAGGCCGCAGGTCTCAAAGAAGACCTTGCGGGCCAGCGAAAAACCATTGGTCTGCAACCCGCCGGAGGGCAGCCCGATCATCACATCACCGGGCTGGATCTTCTCACCGGTGATGATCTGGCTCTTTTTAACTGAGCCAACAATGGTGCCCACAAGATCGTACTCTCCAGGAGGGTAGAGACCGGGCAGCTCAGCGGTTTCGCCCCCCAGCAGGGCGCATCCGTTCTGCTTACAAGCAATACAGAGCCCTTTAATCACGTCATGGAAGATCTCTGCGTCAAACCGCGCGGTTCCCATATAATCCATGAAAAAAAGCGGTTTCGCCCCCTGCACCAGGATGTCGTTCACACAGTGGTTGACCAAATCCTGCCCAACGGTGTCGTGTTTCCCAGCCAGACTGGCCACCTTCAGCTTGGTTCCCACCCCATCGGCACTGGAAACCAGTATGTGGTCCTTGCCTGGCGACTCAAAAAGGCCGCCAAAGCTGCCAATTCCGCCAATCACCCCAGGTGTCTGAGTGCCAGCCACCATCTTTTTAATGCTTTGAATCCCGTTCATCTTTGAATCAATATCCACTCCAGCCTCAGCGTAGGCGGATTTTCCCCGGACGGCAACAGCTTTCTTTGGTATGACAACAGCTTTCTTTTTCATAGTAAACCCTTTTTTGGAAAGAACCTCAATAGTGGATGCAAATTAGCACTTATAATGGATGCCATCCAGCAAAAAAGCAGGGAAGCGCGTAATTTCGCAGTCACGGCCCTTAAAAATCGTCGATCCTAGCGTCAACCGATGCCGCTCATAGAGCGGCTACTACACCGAATGACAAGGATTGCATGACGGCTTGCATTTCAAAATCGAAGGGCGTACAAAAATGATCTCCGACCTCCGGCTTGTCTCTTGCAAGCTGCTCCGCAGTCCAAGCTGCAAGCTGTTTTTTGACCTAGTGACTTGGTGACCAGGTGACTCAGTGCATTGCTTACTAACCCGGACTCCGATTCAACGGACCTTCGAGTTACTCCATCGTTTTATCGCAGCTCGCTGCGCGGCGGGCTTGCCTATCATTCGGCTGGCGCATCCCTTCAAGCTTGCGCAGCACTGTAGCCGCGGGCCGTGACCGCGGGGGGCTTGTCTGTGGAGAGTCACCTGGCAGCTTACGGCTCGCACTAGCAACTCCTGAATTCTGAATCCTGAATCCTGAATCCTTAATCCACAATCAGCGGCTTCACATGCCACACATGCTCGCAGTAGTCGCGTATGGAACGGTCAGAAGAGAATTTGCCAGTACGGGCAACGTTAAGGATTGAGGCGCGTGTCCACTCTGGGGGCGTGTTCCAAAGCTGACTGACGCGCTCCTGGCACTCCACATAGCTCTGATAATCCGCGAGCAGTAAGTAAGGGTCCTTGTACAGCAGGTTGTCGACCAGCGGACGGAAGAGTGATACATCACCTCCCGCCAGCGCGCCTGAACCTATGAAGTCCAGCACCTCCTTGAGTGCCGCGTTATTTTGGTAAAACCCGTACGGCTGATAACCGCGCGCTTTGCGCTCTGCGACCTCTGGTGCTGTGAGACCGAAAAGAAAAAAGTTTTCCTCACCGACCTCTTCGCGGATCTCCACATTCGCGCCGTCCAGGGTGCCAATGGTGAGCGCGCCGTTCATTGCAAACTTCATGTTGCCCGTGCCAGAGGCCTCCTTGCCGGCAGTGGAAATCTGCTCCGAAAGGTCAGCGGCAGGGTAGATGTGCTGCGCATTTTTCACGTTGAAATCCGGGAAGAAAACAACCTTGAGTCGTCCTGCAATCTCAGGGTCATTGTTGACTATCTCCGCCACGGAGTGGATCAGCTTGATGATCAGCTTGGCCATGGCGTAGCCCGGCGCGGCCTTACCCCCGAAAATAAAGGTGCGGGCCGGAACCTTGGCCTGCGGATCGCGCTTGAGCCGCAGGTAGAGCGTGAGGATATACAGGACACTCAAGTGCTGGCGCTTGTATTCATGCAAGCGCTTGACCAGTATGTCGAAGAGCGAATCCGGATTCACAACAATCTTGGTACGCTGCTCAATCAACGCTGCCAGGTCACGTTTGTCTGCAATTTTTACCCTGCGCCAGGCTTGCTGGAACTCTGCGTCATCCGCCAGTGGCTCAAGCTTCCGGAGCTGATACAGATCACACAGCCAGCCCTCCCCAATGCGGCTGCTGATGAGCGCGGCCAACTGTTGGTTGCTCACAGCTAAAAAGCGACGGGGTGTCACCCCATTGGTGATATTGATAAATTTTCCCGGCCACATCTCAAAGAAGTCGTGCATGACAGTCTCGCGGAGTAACTCAGAGTGCAGGCGCGCAACGCCGTTGACGCAGTGGCTGCCAACCGTTGCCAGATGAGCCATGCGGATAAAACGCTCACCGCTTTCATCCACCAGCGACATGCGCGCCACCCGGGCTTCGTCGCCTGGGAAGGCCAGCCGCACCTCGTTTAGGAAGTGCTCGTTGATCTCATAGATAATCTCCAGATGGCGCGGCAGCAGCTCGCCGAGCAATGCTACTGGCCACCGCTCCAGAGCTTCCGGCAGCAGTGTGTGGTTGGTGTAAGCAAAGGTGCGCCGCGTAACCTCCCAAGCCTGGTCCCACGCCATGCGATGCACATCAACCAGTAGCCGCATCAGCTCAGCCACGGCTAGCGAAGGGTGAGTGTCATTGAGCTGAATTGCCCAACCCTCATGGAAGGCACTCATAGGACGCCCCATGAGCGTGTGCGCGCGCATCATATCCTGCAGTGAGCAGGTGACGAAAAAGAATTGCTGCTGCAACCGGAGGGTCTTGCCTTGAATCGCCTCGTCATTGGGATAGAGCACTTTAGTGATATTCTCTGAGTGCATTTTGCTCTCCACGGCCCGGTAATAGTCGCCGTAATTAAAGGCGGCAAAATCAAAGGATTCAACTGCTTCCGCCTTCCAGAGGCGCAGATAGTTGCAGGTTCCCACACGGTATCCGAGTATAGGGGTGTCATACGCCACCCCCTTGACAACACTTTGAGGATGCCAACGCACAGAGTCGCGCCCCTGAGCATCGGTCACTCGCTGTGTGCTGCCGCCGAACTTTACATTATAAGCGATCTCTGGTCGCACGATCTCCCAGGGATTGCCGTAGCGCAGCCACTTGTCAGTGATCTCCACCTGCCAGCCATCCTTGATGGTCTGGTCGAAGATCCCGAATTCATAGCGGATGCCGTAACCAACTGCGGGGATTTCGAGTGTGGCCAGAGAGTCCAGATAACAGGAGGCCAGCCGCCCCAGGCCGCCATTGCCAAGCCCTGGTTCCTCCTCCTGTTCAACCAGAACAGAGAGGCTGAGACCTAGCTCCTTCAGTGCCTGTTTAGTGTTTTTTGTAAGGCCAAGGTTGTGCAGATTGTTCGCCAGATGCGGGCCAGGCAGAAATTCAGCGGAGAGATAAGCGACAATCCGCGCATCCTGCTCCGCATACACCTCCATGGTCTTGACCCCCTGCTTGAGCACACGGTCACGCACAGTCAGAGCCAGAGCGGTATAGCTGTCATTGCAGGTTGCAACGCGCGGCATGCGTCCCATGGCGCACAAAAGGTTGTCCAGAAACGACAGCTTGAGCTCTGCCACACTGTGGCCGCAGCGCGGGCTGACGATGGCAGCAATAGAATCAGAAGAGGTGGAGTCAATACGGCACCGCGTTTTTTTTTCAGACATAATTAGGGTCCTTTCAAAGATTTAAGTCTTGAATGATTTCAAGATAGCATAACTGCGGCGCTCAAATCAATCTAAAGCGCTACGCGGAATCATAATGATTCGCCAAAAAAGTCTCGGGTTGCTTGCGTACCTGACATGTGGCGTAGAGTCGTTGCGCAACCTCAATGACTTTAGGCAGGACAACCGCGCGGGCGCCTATGGGGCAGTTGTGTAAACAAGCCAAACACCAAAGACAGCTTTCAGTTACAGGCCCGCCATCGGTCATATGAACTGCGTTGGCCGGGCAGACAGCCACGCACTTGCCGCAGAGTGTGCATAGGCGCAGGTCAACCTCTGTTGCAACTGGCCTTGTTGGCCCCATGGCCGGCTTATAGGGTCGATTGCCTGGCAGCACTGGAGCTTCCAACCGGAAGATCGATTCGCAGGCGCGGAGCAGTTTGGCGATTTGGCCACCGAATTGCTCTGCGAATTGCAGATCCGCAACATCAGGGCGGCCGACTGCAATGGGCAGCGCGGTTGAAGAAAAAGAGTGCTGGCCTATGAAGGCCCCTGCTGCAATGGTGCGGAACCCTTGTGCCTCGCACAAGTCACTCAGCTCCAGCAACGCATCTTCATAGGCTCGGTTGCCATAGACCACGATTGGAATAACCGGCGTGTTTTGGCCGCTGATAGCTTTCAAGCGTTCGACTGCCAGTGTTGGCAGGCGTCCGCCGTAAACAGGCGCGCCTACAATCACCACATCTTCGGCTATGAACCTGATGTCCGCCTCAGGCGCGCTGCGCGTGAGATCCAACGTTCGACCCACAGTGCAGCCAATGCCTTTGACCACAGCCCGGGTCACCGTCTCGGTGGTGCCGGTAGGTGAAAAGAAAACCAATTGGATATTTTTGTTAATCATGCTCCCTCCTCTAGTTGTTATCTTATAATATTATCAGACCCATATTCAAAGGGCAAGATTGCGCACGGTGCTAAATTGTAATATGAAATGCGACAACACATTGGACAAAAAAATGTCCCATGCAACAATACCCCTCAACAAAAATCCTTCCAAAAACTGGAGAAAGGAAAAGCCACATGGAACAGTTGAATATTAGCACAAGCCAAAAAGTTGTTTTTCGAACGTTTATAGGCGGTTAGTGTAGTAGTCGCTCTATGAGCGACACATAGGTTGGTGTAGTAGTCGCTCTATGAGCGACACATAGGTTGGTGTAGTAGTCGCTCTATGAGCGACACATAGGTTGGTGTAGTAGTCGCTCTATGAGCGACACATGCCGCTCATAGAGCGGCTACTACACTCGATGCTCGCCGACGATGCTGTGCGACCCGCCTTCCAGTCGTTCGGCGCGGCATGCGATAGCGGATTACGATTAAAAACTCCGCCCCTTAAAATCGTCAACCAACATCGTCGCCGCCATAGTCAACCGGAGGCGCGGCTGAACTCCAGTAGGTCCGGTTTCCAACCGGACATGTCCGATTGGAAATCGGACCTACGTTTTTACGAAACACTGTAGCCTCGGTCACGGCCCGCCGCCCTACAGCTGCGGCTCGTATTGCAACCCAACAGACGCTCTCTCCGACAAAATTTACGACAAAGCTGACCTATTGCCCGGGGTCGGGGTCGCTATCGGAATCGGAATCGAAAACCGCAAAAAAACGATCCCGATGCCGACTCCGACACCAACTCCGAGTTGCATGGCAACACCTATCGACTGCGAAACCGGCGTTGACCCATTTCATCCGTATCTGTATAATCATAATCATATGATTCAATCTTTAATACTCTTTGTAATAACAATTGTCATGGCTTCCATGGGATCAAGTACTGAGCAACTGACCACTTTAACGCCAAACCTGCTGACTAACGGCGGTTTTGAGGAAGAGTTTGTCCAGGGGCAGCCACCTGGTTTTCGTTGCTCTGCCATAGATTCGCAAAGCAAAGCAACTTTTGAGTTGTCAACTAATGCGTATAGCGGTAAATATGCACTATACATCAAACGCAGTAATACGCATAACGCTTATGCTCTGTGGTTGAAGATACCCCCAATTAAAGCGGCGCAACCGCCAAAGAAGATCGCCTTTGTGTATCGGGTGAAGTCACCCAGCTTAGATGGTCAACTAAGTGGTGCATATTTAACATGGCAGAGTTTTACTCCCGAATGGAGCGGGGCCTGCAAGCTGCTGCAGATCGTAGACCCTGACCCATACGCCAGCACCTGGGGTAAATGCGCTTTGCTGTTGCAACTACTCCCTGATACCTCTCTGGAGCGCTTCCGGTTTCGTGTTAATGCCAAAAGCTCTGGGGATTCCATTCTGATTGACGATATGGCCTGTTATGATGTAACAGATTGGCCACCAAAGGCTGTTAGTGTGTTGATGAAACGCGAGCAGAATTCAGTCTCAGCCAGTGCAACCGATAAATATCCATTTATCAAAGGCAATCTCCTGCAAAACAGCAGCTTTGAACTGGGACTCTCTGGCGGTTGGAGTATTCCCGGCCCAACTCCGCCTGAACAAATGCGTATGGTTGATTCAACATTAGCGTATCATGGGAAATCATCTCTAAGGTTGGACTATGCCGCAGGTGAAAGATTAAGGCTAACTGGCAAGTTCTGTCCCATACGCATTAATCAGACACATACGCTCTCGGCTTGGCTCCGATCAACAGTGCCCGGTGCAACGGTTACGATCGGATTTGAGAATGGGTTTGTGCCTCAGGATAGTGGTCCGCATAACCTTGCAATCAGCAAGGTCATCAATCCCGGCGTGTGGCAGCGTATTCAAGTTAGCGGCGTAACCAGAGCAGGACCTGAGAATGCATACGGAGTAACAATCAGTGCGAGCGGTGCCACCGCTGGAAGCATTCTTGTCGACAGTGTGCAGTTTGAAGAGGGCCCAGCAGCCTCGCCTTATGCTGCCCGGCGTTCGCTTGAAGCCGCACTGCTGCCCTTTGAGTCCTCGGGGCTCTCTCTCTGGAACCAGCCTGTGCAATACAAGGTGCATGTGGTCAATCATACCACTAAAGCAATCACTGCAAGACTTGAAGTCAAGACTTTCGATTTCGAAGGAAGGCAGGTGCACAGTGTTGTGTTTAAACCTAACTCGTTTTCTGCGGGTGTAACCGTAATCAACCGCAGTGAAGATTATAAAACAAGAGGCGCGCAACGCCTGCGCTTGTACATTGATGAAAACAAGGAGATTGAAGATGAGATTACTCTTACTGTTGTGCCTCCGGTTCGTTACCCATCCGGCAGCGCGGCTTCCCGCTTTGGACAGCATGTAAAGCTTGAGCCCTGGGAGCTTGGCATTGCCAAACAGCTGGGGGCATGCTGGGTGCGTATGCACGATGTTGATTTCTGTCTTTCCTGGGACCAAGCCGAACCTGAACCAGGGAAGTGGATTTGGGCAGATAGTAAAATAGATTTTGCCCGTAAGAGCGGTGTCGAAGTGCTGGGTGTTCTGGGGCGCACACCCGGATGGCTGCTTAAGCCTGACAACAAATCAGCTCGGGGAGGGTGGTTCTATCCTCCGGACCTGACGGCATGGGGCAACTATGTTGAGAATGTCACCCGACATTACAGAGGAAGAGTCAACATCTGGGAGATCTGGAACGAACCATATGGCTTCGGTATTTACGATGGAACAAAATATTCCGCTTTGGCTAAAGCGGCTTATACAGCTGCGAAACGTGGTAACCCTGATTGCGAGATACTTGGTTTTTGTACCCACGCGGCAGCAACAGCTTTCAATCGCCATGCTTTGGCAGGCGGAACCATGCAAGCCTGCGATTTAATCAGCTACCACTGCTATACCCCCGATGGAACCAATGCGTACGAGAGAGGAATGGCAGTACGCGAAGTGCTGGGGTTGCAGGCTGGCGGTAAAAAGGTGTGGATGACAGAGGGAATGGGGGGCTATACGTATTCGTGGCATTCAATGCTTGTTGATGCTGTTGATGATCCGTACTCACGTAAACCTGGAGCACCGATTTTTTCGGCTGAGTCCGCTGCTATCACCGGTGTCCGCGCCATTGCCAATATCCTTGTGGCAGGTACCGAGAAGATATTCTGGTACTGGTCGCCCTGGGAGACAACCAGCAGCATCCGACCGGATCGTTACTCCTGGTTTGAATATGATGGACAACTAAAGCCGCATGCCGCCGCATACGCGGTTGCCGCCTATTTTCTTGATGGCTCGCAATCCGTTGAACGCATTGTTATTGACGATAATCTTGTGGTGTGCCTTTTCGAGCGAGGAGATGAAACTGTGGCAGTGCTGTGGAGAGAGGACGACAAGCAGTCAACTATCTCGCTGTCATCTCTGCTCGGTCAACCTGAAAAACACCTGCGGGCTTTTAATATCATGGGAAACCCACTCACCCTTAAAGATGGAGATGTCACTGTAAAAGCACAACCTCTCTATCTTCATCTATCCGGTTTTGACTCATCAATACTGGGTGCCCTGCTGAAAAAATATTCAAAGATGTGATAGAGAGTCTTAAAATAGATGAATTCGGGAGCATGATTCTCATACACCTGCGCCAGATAAGCGAGAACCTCCTCTTTGACATCCACAACAATATCCGGGTCATCCCACAACGCATTAAACCATTTCACCAGATCGCGGCGGTCGCGATTAGGCGGATGCGATTCAACTTTATGGAATACGCGCAGAATATGTTCAGGAGACGATTCCTATTGGCGGCGTATGCTCCCAAACCCCACGAGTGAAGTCCGGCACATCGACCGATTGGCTGCGTTTTACCACCGACACTTCGCTCAAAGGACTAATCGAACTCCATGCAGCAGCTCACCGAACAGCCCCTGCCGCACCATACCCGGCCAGCGTTGAAAGTTTAAGAAAATTCCGACGTGATGCCTGATACGACATTTTTTCATCTTTTGATACGGTAATTAAATTGACATTACTAATATCCCCGGCGCAAACCCCTCCGTACCAGGGTGCCCGGCTATGGCAGGTTCCTCACGAGACGGAAGCCGTAGCCGTAATACCGGGATGCCGGAAGGCGACTGTCACGGGCCACCGAACGACAGAACGACGCGTTGTAGTCCCAGCTCCCGCCCCGAAGTTCCCGTTTAGAATCCGACTCCGCACCTTTGGGGTTTGTAGCTGCAACCAGCGTACCCGGCCAGTCCAAACACCACTCCCACACGTTACCATGCATATCGTACAAATCCCATTTATTTGGAAAGTACGAGCCGACAATAGCCGTGCCGTACGATGGGTCGCAACCCGCTTCGGGATTAACCCACGCCGTACCGTTCCACACCTTGCCACCATTGAGCGAATAACGCCCCAGCACATTCATCTGCGCATTAGATTCAATGTTTCCAGGTGTCCCCAGATTGTCGTTATAATAGGTATAAGTTCCTGCGCGGCAGGCGTACTCCCACTGCGCCTCAGTCGGCAGGTCGAACCCTGAAATTCCGGTTTTACTCCGCAGTTGTCCCATAAAAGAATCCGACCCAACTTGGTTAGACTGCGGCCAGTTAGGATTGATCGGCTCGTTAGTAGCGGGATTCTCGCGAATATCATGGTACGACACCATCTCCATCGGGCGAAATGCCCGACTCGCCACGTCAATGTACTTGGCTGGTCGGTCACCACCCATCACATTAAACCACTGCCCCTGCGTCACTTGGAACACGCCCGCGTAGAAGTCTTGCGTCAACGTGACAGGAACAGGCGCCTTCCCGTCACCCATGGAAAATGCGCCGTTTAAGATTTTGCGCATCACCAAGTACGAACTTTTATAAATCGTATTCGTCACCCCACCGTATGGCAGTGCTTCTACGCTCACATAGTAGGTCACCGGGTAGCTATTGGTCAAGGCCCCGCCAGTCAGGTCGATCACCATGACCTGAGGCGGCGCGTTGGTGGACCACGCAGTCACCTTCGCCTTAGCGGCACTTGTCAGGTTCTCGGGCCAGTCCACGCCCGCGTTCCAAACGATGGAACGACTTCCCTCCTCAACTACCTTGCACACATCGCCAGTCAGGCGCGTCACAGCGCTGTCCGGTATCGCCACGCCGTTGGTCTCGATTCCCAGCGTCACAATCGCCGCCTCATCAGCCAGATCGTACGTGATGTCCATAATGCGCGAACCTGCACGTTGCGTCATCACCACATTTCCCACTGCCGGCACGGCATACGCTACGCCCGCAGTCAAAATGACCGTCGCAGCTGCAAAGACTGTCCTGTTCATCATACACTTCATTTGCATTTCCCTCTTTTTAAGGTAACTGTTCAGGTACCCGCCAACGGCTGGCATCTGAGTGGAGTTGGCTACAGCTATTTCTAATTTTCAAGGGTAACCTCGCTTCGCTCGGTGACTTTTTTGAAGGATGATTCGCGAAGTTACAGCCCTGTATATTTCAAGGGTAACCTCGCTTCGCTCGGTGACTTTTTTGAAGGTTGATTCGCG
>JBAYXX010000081.1:0-18534 GCA_041673345.1 Kiritimatiellia bacterium | reverse complement strand
ATGGTCGGTTTGGGCCGTCGGGGCGGTATGGGCCGTATGGGCGGTATGGGCCGTATGGGCCGTATGGGCGGTATGGGCGGTATGGGCCGTATGGGCCGTATGGGCCGTATGTTGATAATGCTTAGCGTCTTTGCCGTAATCTTCTTCCCTAACCCCTCCAGCTCCCTTCAACTCCCTCCAGCTCCCTACCCCCTATTTAGCTGTGTAACCGCCATCAACCGGAATATTGGTGCCAGTCAGATAGCTCGACGCATCGGAGGCCAGAAACACGAGTATGCCTTTTAAGTCGCTCCCATTTGCCATGCGACCCAACATTGTGTTTGCGCAGTAGTTCCCGACAAAGGCCTCAGGCTGGTGGTTGAAAAAACCGCCTGGATGAATCGCATTGACGCGGATATTATGAGGCCCCAGTACACTCGCTGCAAACCGCGTAAAATTCACCATGCCTCCCTTTTCATAGAAATAGATCGGAGATGGATGTTGCATCATATCTGTGCCAACATAGTTGAGCGGATCAGGACCGAGCAACCCCATATACGAGCCGATATTAATGACTGAACCACCCCCCTGCTGCTTCATCTCCTCGCCCGCCAAACGGGTTAAGGCAAAGAGCGATGACGCATTAATCCGCAGACTTCGGTCAAAGATCTCCATAGGCTGATCCCAATCAGCACACGCACAGCGCGTGACCGCATTGTTGACCAGCACATCCAATCGCCCTGAGCGCAAGATGATCTCAGCAACCAGCGCCTGGATAGATGACTCATCCTCCAGGTCGAGCGGCATTGCGGTGATGTCGCCGCCCTCGGCACGTAATGCCTCGGCCACCTTCTCCAACTCCTCCAGGTTCCTCGAGGCAATATACGTAACAGCCTCAGCCTCCACCAATGCCTCGGCCATTTGACGTCCGTACAACCCCGCACCACCGGTCAATAGCGCAACTTTACCTTTTAATGAAAAACTATCCAATACGTTCATGTTCTCTCCTCAGTTATTTGGAAGTGTGGGAAAGCAGCACAGCCGTCCCGGCTGTACTACCATCATTCAATTTAGTGTTTTTATGCACGTTTTTTATCTCTCACAGAGGCACAGAGTTCTCAGAGTGTATACCTTTTCTCTCTGTGTCCTCTGCGACTCTGTGAGAGATAATTTATCAGGATGCTTGCGCTACTTTCTAGATGAAATTTCATCGCAAGCAGGATGCTTGCGCTACTTTAAACTTCAACTTCGATGCCACCTTGTTCACGGCTCTCAATACCACCGATCACCAACCGCATCAGCTCCCCGGTATGACTGAAGGGATATGGCCTTACCCCGGTCTTCAGATAATCAACAAACTCAACCAGCTGCGACTTAAAACTCGCAAAGGTATCCTGAGTGGTCACAGTGGCATTGCCCCTGGAACCGCACAGAGTCATGGCACCGCCATAAACAATACCCTTGCCGCAGGCGATGATCACATCCGCTCCGCTCCGGTGTTTTAGATGCACAATGTTGCGGTCTGCTGTGCCTGTGTTGCGCACCGAGAGATACCCCAGCCCTGTTATACTGTAGACCGCTTCCAAGGCGTGGATACCGTAGGTCTCCCACTTCTTTGCCATCGGCATAACGACAAAGCGCCACTCACCGAGCGGCGCATTCGGATACTGGTAAGGCGCATACTCTGCCGCAAAACGCGTGGAACTTGAGGAGAGTATAGACGCACCCTTTGCCACCCAGCGTTCAAAAATCGAAAGATCTTTCGTGTTATCGCACAGGGGTTTGTCGATGAAAACTGGCACACCTGCCTCGACAAACGAACGCGCGCGAGCTACATGCTCGTTACCAATATCGGTTGCAATCAGAACAGCGTCGACCTCACCAATCATTGCCTCGGGCGTGTCAACTACATGCGGCACTAACGAGAGTGCCGCCACATGCTCCGCGCCGCGGCGGTCGTTGCAGAAAACGTGCGTCACTTTCGCACCCGCAATCCCGAAATCCTTTGAGTCGCGGGCATTCAAATACAGGGGTATCCCGGCAAAGGGGCACTCCTTTGTCATCCGCTCACGATCATATCCATTGATAATCGCGCTCCATGAGTAAGGGTGACCGTTGCCCTCGGTCATGCCTATCACTCCCAGCCTGATTACGGTGGGATCTTTTACTAAAGCTTTCATAATCTCATCCTATATACCGCTTGCCACGAATCCTATTGCACTGTAGTTGCTATTCTTTCAACTCCTGTCGCAAAAAACAAGAAGTTCAGATAGTCATCTTCATAAGTTATTTAGTGGAAGCATTTAAAACAGTGTTTTAAACAACCACTAACTATCAACCTTTCGGATTCAAAGTACATGATTCTACGCTTTACTCACTCCAATATAGATAAAATTTCTTCTGCAAGCAGGATGCTTGCACTACTCCATTATCACCTTTAGAGTCACTTCGCAACAACCCGCTTTGAAACAACCTTTCATCTTCGCGCTTCGCGAATACGGCGGACACGCTAAAGCGTGTTCTTTGTTCTCTGGCCAGTTTTGAACAATTACCTTTGTTTTCCCAAACGCGTAGCGTTTATTACTAAAGCAGCGGGCTTCTAACCACTAACTGTTCAGTGAGCGCGTAGACCTCTCGCATATTACACAAACCCATTTGGTTGCCTGCCTGTGCGTCGCACGCAGACAGGCGGCGGCTAGCTGCTTTAGAACTCTAGAACTCTAGAACTCTAGAACTTTAGAACTCTAGAACTTCTCCTTCTCGCCCCGCCAGATCAGTCCATCGATTCCCTGCTTGCGATTGGGGAACACAGTGCTCACCAACAGAGCCGTCACAACACAGGTTACAATGCCAATGGCGCCGTAAAGCAGGAGATGCGGTTTCCATGTCAGGGAGATGCGATCCAATCCAATGCAGACCACGTAATTGGTCACCAGCCCGGCCAAAGCAGCGGTCGCCCCCACGCGACGCGCAAAAATTCCCAGTAAAAAAAGACACGCCAAGCCGCTTGTCAGAATGCCGATAAATTTCAAAAACTCATCATAGACCGCACGAATATCTATATTGGCAAGCGTCAACGCCCCCGCCATGCCGGCCAGCCCCATCAGCACCGTAAAGATCTGCGCACACCGCACCTGAGAGCGATCAGAGGCCCCTTTCCGCAACCGCACATAAAAATCACTGGTGATCGCTGTAGCGGATGAGTTAAGATTGGCTGCCAGCGTTGAGATTGTCGCGGCAAACAGTCCCGCCATTACCAGCCCCGACATTCCCATCGGCATATCATTAGCCATATACATCGGCAGGATTGAATCGGGTTTGGGCATGGTTACCGACAAACACTCCGGATTACTTCGGTAGAAGGTGTACAGGGCCGTACCAATGCTGAAAAACACAAATCCCGTAAAAAAGCCCAGCGGAACATTGAGCCACAAACTGCGCCCAGCGGCCTGGACATCCTTTGTTGTCATATAGCGCTGGATCACACATTGATCGCTGGTATAGGTGATGAAAACTTCAGCCAGCCCACCGATCAGCACAACCCAGATCACCGGTTGCGAGAAATCCAGCGCAGTATCAATCATATTCAGTTTATTCGCATCACCCGCCATGCGGAACATGCCTGCCATACCGCCATCTGTTCCGGCAACCAGCAACGCAAAAATCAGCACAGCGCCCCCTGCCAAAACAGCGCACTGCACAACATCACTCCAGATCACCGCTTCAATCCCCCCGAAGGTGCAATAGAGGATGGTCACTAAACACACACCGACAATGCAGAGATTCACATCCATACCAGTCGCCGCCGACACTGCCAACGCCGGAAGGTAGGCCACCACCGCCACACGCGCCACCATGAAAAGGTTAAAGGCCAGGCTGGCAAACAGCCGACACGCAAGATTGAAACGCATTTCCAAGTATTCATAGGCACTGGTAAGGTTGAGCTTCCGGAAAAAAGGCAGATAACAGCCAATCACCAGCGGAGGTATGAACACAATGCACAGCACCTTGGGGGCATAACGCCAATCCGACATATAGGCCAATGCCGGAACCGCAAGAAAAGAGATTGAACTGAACATGGCCGCAAAAATACTGATCCCAGCCGCCCACCAGGGGATGTGACCACCCCCTTTGAAATAGTCGTCAGCACTCTTTTTCTTGCGCATAAACCACCAGCCCATGCCAGCCAACCCAGAGAAATATACCCCCATCACCGCCCAGTTGAGCGGATGAAATTTACGCCGTAAAACAAATTTTCCAGCTACACACAGAGGGGTACGGATACCAGGTTGAATTTCTCCAGAGGCAAGCAAAATGGTATTGTCGGAACGCTTGATCGCGGATCCAGCGGCCGTCGCGGGAAAAGGAACCTCGCCCAATGTAAACCATCGATCAGTGACAGTATGATATACCAACACCTGGCGATTCCAGGTTGTCGGCAACACAGATTGATATTTGATCCGCTGTCGCTCACGAGCCTCACCGGTCAGTGTGGCCATCTTACGCTGGTTATCGTCAAAATATTTAGCATCAGGCCCCCCGAAAAAGAGTACATGCTGATCACCGCTTGTTACACAGCATGCTCCAATCAACGGCCATGCGGGTGCATCGCTGCCCTTAGGAACTGCAGGCGAGATCGGCTGCCAAACCCCTGATGCTGGTGGCTGCGAAAGATCAAAAGCATAGCCATCGATCAATGACTGAACTCCGCCATCAGAGTGTTTAGCATACCCACCGACTACATATAAAAAGGTCCGTTTCTGGTCACCATTTTGAATAAACACCTGGGCCTGTGTTCGTCCTTTAGGGGCGGGTAGCGGTGCCAACGGCTGCCATCCCGCTACCTGCGCATCCAAGTCCAGCATCCAGACATCACTGGCCAAGGTTTCAGCTCCGGCACCTCCTGCCACATACACAAGATTGCCTCGCGCAGCTGCTCTGCCCAGCTGCACCGGACCGGGAAAATCAGGCAGCGGTGTTTCGACAACACGATTTTCAGACACATTCCAGCTCAGTAAAAATGCGCGGGCTGTGACCTTGTCGTCAACGCTACCACCTACACACACCACACCGTGTGGCGTGGTGGCTGACATGCCTGCCGCCACCCTCTGCGACAGATGACCAGCATGCATCCAATTCGTACTGCCCGTAGTCAAAGCATATACGTCGGAGTAATAGCGTTTTTTGCCGCCTTTCAGCAACGGCTCTTCCGGAAAGTTAGAACCTCCAGCCAGCAATGCAACCCCTTTATGTTCCCCGTAAAAAGGGGTTCCCACTCCAAGAGCCGCCTGATCCTCAATCTGTGGTGGCAAAGAAAATGTCTCTGACCATTCGATCTCCACCGGAGGCCCGCCCCATGCCGCAGGTAACCCCGCCAGCACCATTGCAACGATTAATAATTGAGATTTTTTAGTCATGATTACAAGATTAACATAATTGAGATATTTAAGAAATGATCACAGGATGAATAATTGAGGTTTTTTAGCGCTTATTACATCATTAGCATGATTTCAGTAGCGTTTCATAGGATGCTCCGGCTGTTAGTCGCTTAAGCGACTAGAAAAAACAATTAATTGTTCTTTGCAAAGAGTTGTCTGTCGGACCTTATTGCGGATATACTTCGCAATCATCCACCGCATAGCGGCGGATATACTTCGCAATCATCCACCGCATAGCGGCGGATATACTTCGCAATCATCCACCGCATAGCGGCGGATATACTGTGTTGCTTTCAGTATGTCCGCCGCTATGCGGTGGACGCTTATTTTTCACCTCTAAGATTTTTCACCTCAAAAACAACGCAACGAGTTCATTCCACTCCGACGAAGTTAACGACAAAGTTAACGACAAAGTTTGCATTTGCATTGCAAGGTCGTTCGTGGGGCGCGGTCACGGCCCACGCCCTACCGCTGCGGCCGACGATGCTGCCCGACGATGCTGGTGCACGATTGGTATCGTGCATAAAATCGTCCACCAGCATCGTCGCCGCCATCGTCCACCGACAGCGCAGCCGAGCTCCAGTAGGTCCGGTTTCTAACCGGACATGTCCGATTGGAAATCGGACCTACATTGCTGCCCACCCCAACGGTACCGGCTTTTCATTCGCATACTTCTCACTCCGCGCCCGAAGATCTGATTTCTTTATCTGGCATTAAACTTACCAAATATTTACCTTTAAATCGTGCACAAAACAAGAATTATCATTTTGTTGCATTTCTGCTGATTTACACTTCTAACGTATGTATTTACAGAGTAGCATGAAGTTAGTTTACGACATACAACAAAAAAATAAATGTAATTTCATTGCACGAGCAGGGCCAACTGGTTCGCGACTACACGTTTCCGCTGGTCGCCGCAGCGCATATCGATGGCCGTGTTCGCTATTCGGAAGCAGAGGAAACTTGCGCTTCCCTGTTACCAGATAACCGTCGAGCCCGAGATTTCCTGGGGCTTTAAGGGAACTGTGGACGACCTGCTCCGTATCTACCAGATCGCCTACCCAGCCCTGCACGAGGCCGACTCGAACATCACCTGTACCGATAGCGTCTTGAAACTGGCCTTGACGCAAGAACCGCAATACGTGCAGGGCGTCTCATCGGCCATCTGGGGCAGAAACGAGAAGGGCAAACCACTGTCGCTCAAAGTAACCCAACCACCCAAGCGCGAGCTTTCACGAGCTGAGTGACAACCCTTGCATTCCGCAGTGCAGCGCATGTGTAGTAGTCCGCTCTATGAGCGACATCGGTTGACGATGCTGTGCGACGATGTGGGTGAACGATTGGGATCATGCGGAGGCTCGTCCACCAGCATCGTCGCCGTTATCGCAAACCGTACTAAGAACGGCGTTGGCTGTCCTGGGAGCGCCGACGTCCTCGTCGGCTTTGTTCTCAGCCATGCCGACGGGGACGTCGGCGCTCCCAGGGAGGTGCTCACCTGGACACAGGAATCAAAACGTTTGCACTTTAATTTTTGAGGTAAAGTTACCTTCATTTCTCCAAACGCGTAGCGTTTGTTACTGTAGCAGCGGGCTATTAACCGCTAATTTCTCAGTGAGGGCGACGACCTCCCGCACATCACACAAACTCATTTGGTTTCAACGACTAGCTGCTTTAGTGTATTCAGCCATGATGGACTTGCAATATTGCGCTAGCCCTAGGACATCCGCGCCCATAGCCAGGAAGCGGTAGCCCAATGCGATCAGCTGATTGAGGTTGGCTGGTGAAGCCACAGTGCCGGCAAATTTGCCGTGGGCCAGGGCTGCCTCGGCAACGCGCTGGCGCGCATCCAAGAGTTGCGGGTGCTCCCACTGACCCGGCGCACCGATCCCATGGCTAAAATCGCCTGGTCCAAAGAAAAGCATATCAATTCCCGGCAACGCGGCAATGGCATCCAATTCAGCCAGCGGCTCAGGGTCTTCGATCTGTACAATCACGAAGCGCTGCTCGTTTGCCTGCTTCAGGTATTTCAAGAAGTCGATGTTGCAGTAAGCGCCATCCGCATTGCCGCCATCTACCGGGCGTCGTCCGATCGGATGAAAGCGGGTCATGCGCACCACTGCCTGCGCATCTGCCAGGCTCATCACATGCGGCACCATGATCCCGGCGGCATCCAACTCCAATGGACGGATGTGGTCGCTGTAACTGCCGCGGGCTACGCGCACCAGCACATCGGTGTCATGTGCCTTGGCAGCCCAAACTCCCCGCTCGATCACTGACAGGTCGTTGGCAACGTGTTCCATGTCCAGCCACAGACAGTCAAAGCCTGTCATTGCGGCAATTTCAACGGCGCGCGCATCTGCTAAGTTAAGTTTAAAACAATTCGCGATCTCTCCCGCACGTAGTTTAGCCAGCGTTTTACTTGGGCGCATACTCTGCATAATAATATTATTCTCTTTCTTTTTTTCTGCAAGCAGGATGCTTGCACTACTTTACTTCCGTTTTAAGTATTTGCTTTTACTTCAATATCCATTTTGTCGCCATCAGGCATGTCTTTTCGCCCTGTTTCTCGGCCTGGTAATAAACTGTCAGGATGCTGCCATCAGGCAGCTCTGTTGAAGCAGGGTAGCCAAGGTCGTCATTGAAATGGCCGGCCAGTTTGATCTCATTGGCCACATCCCATGTGCGCCCATGGTCATCGCTGATACATGCGTACTCACCGAAACCCGGTCCCAGCCGGCGCCCATAAACTGTCACAATTTTACCGGTGCTCAACTTAATTAGGTGCGGCGGATAACCTTGAATTTTTGTTGGCACCATGCGCGTCCAGGTCCTGCCGCCGTCGCGGCTCTCAGCCTGGCGCAGCATACACTGCGACTCATCACGTCTACTCTGGCCTTGCGCTGGCTTGGCGTGGTAGCGGAACTGTGCCACAATGCGTCCATCATCCGTCTCCACGAGATGCGGCTCATGGAACTGACCGATCTCATCCGGCGGTGTCGGCTCGATCAAGGCGATACGCTGCCATGAGCGTCCCTGGTCAAGTGACTCTTCGACCGGTAGTTCATGCTGCACGTCCTTCCAAATGGCCGAGGTGCCATCGCCCATCCAGCGCCGCCCAACCATCAGAAGTCGTCCATCCTTAAGCAGAGCAGGACCGTGGTGGGCCGAACCATAGGTCCGCACCGGTTTCTCCCAGGTCTTACCGCCATCCACGGATCGGGCCGTATAGTGCCCAAGCCACTCCTCTTTGACTGACATTGGGAGCTTATCGTCATGCAGCCACCAATAGAACTTCGGAGAACCTACCGCAAGCTTGCTTCGATCCCTGATACTACCCATGTAAGCCACCGAGGTGAACCATGTAACTACTAGATCGCCGTCCGGCAACTCGAGTATCCCCGCATCACGATCATCCAGCTGCGTATTACAGATGGTTTGCGCCGCACTCCAGCTCTGCCCCAGATCCGTACTTCTGACCATCTGCACCTTACCGAACGGGCAAATATGCCCGTCGCGATCTCCGGAAAAAACCGCCAACAACTCACCGTTCTTGCGTAGACAAACCGAGGGCCAGCCAATGTACCTGCCAGGCTGTTTGCAGATCGCCTTGGTCCAAACAATCTCCGCCCGCGTCTGCTGCACCGGTGCGCCGTGGATTTCTGGCGGCGTATCCTGCGCCCCGGCAAAAAAAAGCGCACCGCACAATGTTCCTATGAACAATCCTAGTTTTTTCATAATATACTCTCCCTTTTTTATGTTTAAAAATCCAGTAGCGTCCCATCACTCACCGCCCCGCAAGCAGGACAATTTTTTTTGCAACACTCTTCCTCAATAAAAACAAAATTAAGTTACTGCATTAATAATGAAAACAACAATAGAAATTAGAATTTATTTCATTGTATCTCATATTTTGCAAATCCGAAGACAACATCTACTATCGGAAGAATTTGTCGCGATAACCACCCTCGCGAGTCAGCCAATTTATATTGCCAGTGCCATTTGCAAAGGTGTTCTGAACCGGATCCCAATCAAAGCCTGCATCCCGCACATATGAGATATTGCAGAGCAGACAAAGAATCGCGGAGCGCGCACCAACGTCCTCATTGGAACATGCTTTTTTACGCGACATCACACTGCTGACAAAGTCAGCTGGATGACCACCCTTGGTCTTGTAAAGCTCTGTCTTGTATGTGTTTTCGGTCAGGAAAGCCCTGCGGGCTTTTGTCACTGCACCGTCAAGAGAGCCGCCATCCTCTTTTTTCGTAAATTTAGAGATCAGCTTGCTGCCGTGTTTCATCTCAAATTTGCCGCGGTTAACTGAAATAACACCCTCTGTTCCGTGAAAAACTGTGCCGAAAGTTGAAAAAGGTTTGTGTGTTAATTTAATTCCATTGCCAAACTCAAGAACAACACCGGATTGAGCACGGCCACCATATTCGACATTGGCTTTTTCCTTATCGCTAGGCTCCGCCTTATAAACTTTAACTGGGCCGCTGTGATCCATTCCGAGTCCCCACTGAGCTATATCCAAATGATGTGCTCCCCAGTCACCGCAGAAGCCGGAACCAAAGAGGTCATCCATACGCCAGACCATCGGATAAAAAGAATGCACACCACGTGGTGCCAACTGATCATTATACTTCACAAGCGGCGCGCCACCACACCACATGTCAAAATCCAAACCTGGCTCCATTGGAATATCTTCCTTGGGATCAAAATGCGGACGGGAGGGACCTCCGAAGTGGCAGTCTACATGGGTGATTTTACCAATGCCACCATTCCGCACTATTTCGGCTGCAGTGCGGAATTCAAAACCGGAACGCTGCATAGCACCTGTCTGCAGGATGCGATTATATTTCTTAGCTGAGTTCATGACCGCAGCCGCTTCATTAATGGTATAGGTTAAAGGTTTTTCGCAATAGACATCCTTACCGGATTTCATTGCCTCAATACAGATATAAGCATGCCAGTGATCCGGGGTGGCAACACAGACCATATCAATATCTTTGCGAGCAATCACCTCACGAAAATCGCTATAGCTA
Organism: Kiritimatiellia bacterium; assembly: GCA_041673345.1. GTDB lineage: Bacteria > Verrucomicrobiota > Kiritimatiellia > RFP12 > UBA1067 > M55B167. The sequence goes on along the minus strand of JBAYXX010000081.1, from coordinate 8,075 downwards.
CGGCAATTCCCGGGGGTGCCTTTATCCGCATGTTTTTTGTAAAAATAATCTACTCTTTTTACCCCATCTTCTCGGCGTGTTTTATCCACATCACAGATGGCGACAACGGTAAGATCCTGATGAAGAAAGTTGTTCAGAAGCCCGCGGGCCTGAATACCCATTCCAATCATAGCCATGCTCAGCTTATCATTTGGCTTCGTCTCGGCCGCCCATATTTTAGTCGGCAGGATAAAGGGCACACCTGCTAACGAGACCCCTTTAAGAAAATTTCTGCGTGATGCTATCATAACTCCCTTTATTTTGATGGTTTGATAAAAACTTTGGCAAAAAATTATCTTATTACAAGAATCGTACCGATAATTTTTTTGGTATTGAGCGTACCAGCTATTGACCAGTCGATCGTATAACTGCGGCTATCAACGGGCTTGTCTTCCTGTGCTGCTATCCGCGACTGAGTGCGCGTATCCACTGCAGTACCGACTGAATAGACTACCACATCCGCCACTCCGCTGCTCACTGCCAACAACAACGCCGCCACTAGCGTAACCGTATTTTTATTCATCCATTTCATTGCCTTCATTGTATCGTCTCCAAATCTTGTTTGTTCTACTCAAAAAAGCCCTTGCGCGGCGTTTGCCTCACCTGCGAAGGTGAGGCTGCCGGCGATTCAAGCCATCCGCTGCCGTCGCGAGTTATACCAACTGAGTAACTTTGATCTCCGCTTTCCACTCATCAAGGCACCCGCTGACGCTGACGAATGCGGCCACCGCCTTATGCACTCGCCAGCGCACTCTCACACATCCCCCTTGACTGGGATAAAACTGGAGCGAGAGTTGTAGCCGCGCCTACTGTGGCAGGTTTCTCACAAGGCGGAAGCCAATAATTCCGCTCCGGCCCGCCGGGATGCGGTTACTACGATACGCCGAACGACAGTACACAGAGGTGTTTTGCCAACATCCACCCCGTTCCACGCGTTCCGTACCGGTCAAAGCACCTTCAGGATCTGAGACCGATGATGTGCCGAGACCCTCAACAAACCAATCCAAGCACCACTCCCACACATTACCATGCATATCATACAAACCCCATCCATTCGGCGCGTACGACCCAACGGAAGCCGTGGCGTTTTCCGTAGTACAACCCGCGCCGGGATCAGTAGTACCGTTGATCCTGCCACCGTTGTAAGCGTAACGCCCCAGATCGCCCAGCTGCGCATCAGAGACGGTATTAGTGAGGTTAACCGTATCGTCATTGAGTGCCCCGGATGCATCCGCGCGGCAGGCATACTCCCATTGCGCGTCACTCGGAAGGTCGAAGCCCGCGAACCCAGCCTTGCTCCGCAGTCGTCCAATAAAGGACGAAGTGTACACGCTGTCATTAGTCGGCCAGCCTCCACCACCTTGCGCTGCCGTGCCACGGATGTCTTCGTACGACACCTGTTCCACAGGGCGAGTGAGCTTGTAATCATTATTATTCCATTTGGAAGGCCACGAGCGTAGATCCCCCATTACCTGCTCCCATTGACTCTGGGTCACCTCATAGACCCCTGCGTAGAACGCCTTGGTCAGTACCACGTTATGCCACTCCTCACGTGCGGGAGTGCGTCCCGTCTCGTTAGAGGGCGAACCCATCATAAAGCCTTCTGCTCCTGTTGGCGGCAACTTTCGCATAAGTATTCTGACAGTTTTATAAATGTGGTTTGTTACTCCACCTGGAACAGCCTCGGCACTGACATAATAATAGACCGGGTAGGTCGCCGCAGCCGTTCCTCCAACCACATCCACCGCGCAGTACTGCGGCGGAGCGTCCACGGACCACGCCGTCACTCGGGCGCGGGCATTAGTCACCTCATTCTCAGGCCAGTCCGCACCCGCGTTCCAAACAATGCTCTTGCCCGCACCGGGCTGTATCAAGGTGGATACATCGCCGGAGAGCCGCGTCACTGCGCTGTCCGAAATCGCGACCCCATTGGTCTCGATTCCTAGCGTCACAATGGCCGCCTCGTCAGCCAGGTTATATGTGATATCCACGATGCGCGTACCTGCGCGTTGCGTCATCACCACATCTGAGACCAACGGCACAGCATACGCCGTGCTCACGGCCACAAAGACCGCCACAGCCACAAAGGCTGTTCTGTTTTTTATTTGTTTCATCTGTGTTCCCTCTTTTGTTTTAAGCACGACTATTCATGCTTGTTTAGTAAAACGCCTCTTGCGTTAAATCCGTGGGTTGCTTTAGGTGCACGACAACCAGCAGTCAATGCAACGCTCTTTCTCCACGAAAACAAGATCAGATTAACGCATTTACGACACAAAAAAAACAATGAAAAAATAAATATAATTTCATTGTGTTTTCTGCTTTACAAATTTTACGAAAAGCGACGCTTGAGATAATCGCCCGCTGCCTGCCAAGACATGGAGGCTTGATCAGCGGCACCGACAATCTTCTGGTCTTTCGCGTTCATGCAAATAAACACTACATTTGAGTTGCCAAGCACCTCCATCGCCGCATCCCGCATGGCAATGTCATCTTCCGTGTCCCCAATGATAATGGCTTTTTTATAGCGTCTGCTTGTGAGCAGGGCCTTCACTCGGATACGCTTATCCATTTTTACCCGTATCGAACCTTGCTGCGGGATCAAGTCACCCTCTCCGACCGTATTGCCATAACAAACAATTTCAATCCCATACTCCGCCGCTCTTTGGCGCACTTTCGCCAATATGAACTCGAATGATTTGCTGATAATGACAAAATCGCATCGGCTCTTTAATGTGTTGAAACAGCGCCAGGCCGAGTTGTAACACAGGCCGGAAACCACGCGGGCGGCTCGGTCAATATCCGTTTTTTTACCATGCGCAAGAATATGTACCACAAAAAACTGAATCAGCTGTTCATCAGCATCAGAGAGCGTCGTTTTCCCTGCCTTATACTCACGGCGCAATCTGCGTTCAAGCCTCCGGAGCTTGACCATGCCGAGCAGAAGGCGAAAAAATCTTTTTACCTTGAAAACATTGAGCAGACACAACATCAACATGAGGTCGGCATTCGCAATCCCTCTGAATAAGAGTGGACAAGAGCCTCGGTACAAGGTGCCGTCAAAGTCCGTAATCAGTAAAATGTCTTTTTTATCTTGAATGGTTCAAAACCCTTTCGTATCCGTCGGTGCCTCATTCATAACGCCAGAGTTTGGCATTAAAATTCCCCTGATCATTCGCGGCGCATCTGTTTGCCCAGCTCGTCCATGCGTACCAGCGTTGTCCATACCTTCCCTTCCTTTATTTTTAGGATTCGGAGCTCGTGCGGATATTCCGCTAGGCTGGAGGTGCAAAACTCGGTTACATTCCCGTGGGTCGCCTTATGGTTCGTATGTGAATGCCCGCACAGCACAATCCATGGGGTTGCGGTTTTTCCAAGCAGCCCCATGATTGTGTCACGGTCAGGAGACAACAACTCCGTGCGATGCCACCGTTTGCACAACGCACTCATTAGCCACGATGGGTAGAGCATCCGATGCTCGCATAGAAAAAGCGGTTGCTTTTTCCCTAGAGCTGCTTTGATCCCATGTTCCAGCCTTTTAAACGTCTCTTTGTTAGACTCAAAAGGAATGTAAAAAAAAGCAAATCCGCGTACATCGGAGGAGCCGTCAAGTTCCCCAAACGCAGATTCCCAAGCACCTCTGTTATCTGGTTTTCGGGCAATGTCGTGATCGCCTTTAGCGATGATGACCGGACATTTCAGCCTGCGGATGATTTCTGCGCCTTGCTTCAGTGCTGCAATGTCGTCCCCGTTGTCGATGATATCGCCTGTAATGACGACCACGTCCGGCTTGATCTTCGCATTGATCGCTGCCACGGCTTGCTCCAACCTTCACGTCTTAAATAACCCCGCATCGCCACAATTCTCCTGAAAAGATAAGCCGTCTCAACACTCGATATCAAAAAGGCGTTACTGTAATGTTGACAGCTTCTCAGATAAAACAATAAGTGTTTTTTTCACAGATGAAACACGTTTTTTAGAGTCGCCCTCTCCTTTAAGCAAATCCACCTGAAGGGTGTACTCGCCTTGGCGCAGTGACTCTGTCGGTAAAACAACTTGTGTTCCTAACGCAGGGTCAGCTTTCACTATGGCAACAACTTGGCCCTTGGCATCCAGAGCAGCTACCCGCAGTGTATACATTTCAGCTTGTAGTGATCTGGCCCCGAATAATTCACAATCCAGCGTCATCACTGACGATGATGCACGTAGATACTCAGGAGCATTGACGGTGTGCAGTATCGGGGTTTTGAATTTCACCAGAGAAATCTGATCAATATCAAAAATCAGCTTGTTGCCATGCGCGTACCAAGCCTCTGCAATATAAAAATGGAAAAACCGTAAATTCATCCATCGCTGCGCAGTTGCGCCGCTCTCGCGGATATAGTCAGCGAGAGAGATTCGGATCGGCATCCATCTTCCTTGTTCGCCACCTAAATCTATGCATTTGTCATACTTTGCACCACTGTCGCGATCACCAAAGGTCATCCCAAACCTTGTTATGTCATCTGCCACCTCATCGCGATTAGAGGCGACACGAATCCAAAAGGTAAAATAATCATATTGTGAAAGGTCCACTTTGCCTGCCAGGAAATCCAAGCGCACACGTGGCCATCCGATTGGATAGACCCCGTTTGCAGCTTCACCGTCTACTTTATGATCAACATTCACAACAAAACGCATGCCAAGTTTGCCATGATGTGTGGCAGCAGGAGTTACAGTCATACTTGCTTCAGAGTTTACTGCCGTCCACTTGCTAAACTGCTCATCGCCCAAATCAAGAATGTCCATATGCCGCTTTAATTCCTGGCTCTGAAACGGGTCAGCTTTACCAAGAGCGGTTTTCCGAGCACTCTCTGCAACAATTACAGAGGGTGCCACCGCTTCCCGAACCAAAGGAAACTGACGAAGCTCTTGAATCAATTGCGCGATGCGCCAGCGGATATTGTCAAAATCGTTATCGTGCATGATATCTGTATTGAGATATTTTTCCTGCACGCGTATATCATCCCATGTTTTCTGCAAAAACGCCTTGGCTTTCACAAGAACAGCTTGGCAGGCAACATCTGTCGACCCTTCCCGATTCACAATTTCGGACTGGAGCGTGTAGATGTAGCGATTATCGTCAACACCCTCACGAAAACACTCCCAGTATACGGCGGGAATTATCTCGCCCTCCTCTGTCATGCGCTGCCCGCACCCCGAACGACTTCCGCGTAAATAATTGAACGGATCTTCCCAGTGGATGATCCAACGCCAATGCCAAGGGATCAGGACTGTGTAGCCGCTACGCCAGAAGCCAAAGCCATATGTCATCCGTCCACCCTTACACATCACTTCACGGTTTTTGATCTCCCCGGCATTATGATTAGGGTAGCTCCAATATTGATAACGCTGATCCGCGACCACTTTTTCATATGGCATTGAATACGGTTGGGAGCACCAAGCGTCCACGGCATCCAGATCTCTATAATGATTTGTGTCAAAGCTCGTAGGATCCTTGGTGATATACGTGGAAAGTCCACCGGCGCGCACCGCCTTATAAGCGCGTGCCGCGAAGGGTGCTGAAGAGGGATTCACCTCGTCCATTGGACAACAAAACATCTCCGGCCACTCGTAGTTTTTTGAGTTTGCAACAAATTTTTCTATCAGTTCGGTTAATTCCGTATAAAACGCCTCCGGCGGGAACTTGTCCACGACATAGTGCCCTTGTATCTTCGTATCTGGCATATACTTGCGAAACAATCTACCGATACCAAGTGTAACTGGAAACGGCCCCTTTAATCCAACAGAGATCATCTGGTTGATCCTTTGAGGGTTGGGCATGTAAAACTCGTATGAATTAGGATCCTGCCCAAGAATACATGTTGGCAATGTGTTCAAGCCATAATCAACCATAGCCTGAAATTCATTGGTTGCCGCTACTGCACGGAGATCTTCCCTCACATTATCGAAAAGCCGATAATAGCCGCCGTAATACGCTGAATAATGTTTCGCAGGATCCTGTTTCAGCGTAAACGGAAGCACTCTAACAGAAATTGGCATGGCCAGCGCTTTTTCAAACGCGTCCGACCAGAGCGTAAGTGTTGCGCTATACATACCAGGTGCTGCCTCTTTCGGAACATGAATCCGCACCCAGTAGCGCTGACACTCACCCGCAGTCGCATCATTCACCGTAACTTTTTCCAAAAGTTCAGGCAAACGGCGATAGGTGCCTTTCGAGTAATACAAAGGATACCGGATGTCCCAGTAAGTCAATAAACGCACATCAACGGCGGAGACGGGAATTGAGAGACCGTTCGTAGTCTGAAGAGCGGAGACTTGCGTGCGAATATTTTTTAAATCACGCAGTGGATAAAGTGTAAAGCAGGTCGGTTCCCACTCGCCCGGCGTGGCAAAAACTGACAGTTCTGTACAACGCTCCTGTGGAAGTGGCCGTGTGTTCAGATGTACCGCGCGTGTAATTGGCCGCTGGAACAAAATGAATCCACGCGCTGTTTCTTCTCGTGTCGCGACAGGCATCGGCGCGGTTTCTTCAAAAAGAACTTCTTTCCATCCGTCTGGTATTGCGGGCTGCACGCGTGCGCGCTGATCCTCTGGCGCTATGGCTGGCTTGTCTACATGCCGAAGGAGCGAAGCCACTTGTGGGCTGGCAACCAGCTCTTCTGCATGGACAAAGCAGAAAATAAAATAACAGAAAAAACTAATACGAATTGAAGCGAGTTTTAAAAATCTCTGATGATGCATGCTCATTATCCTAAAATAATTGCTCCGATGATCTGTTTGGTATTGAGCGGCGTGTATGACCCAAACGGGCGCGGACATTAGTCACCTCATTCTCAGGCCAGTCCGCGCCCGCGTTCCAAACAACGCTCTTACTCCACGAAAACAAGATAAAGATAACGCATTAGCGATGCAAAAAAAACAATAAAAAAAGAAATATAATTTCCTTGTGTTTTCTGCTTTACAAATTGTAATACATTATCTATTATTCAAACATGAGTAAAGTTAAGAATACTGTACTTCGCAATCATGATTTAGCAGTTACCTACGGACGAACTCCGGAGCAAAGCGTCTTTGATCTCGCGGAGGCTGGATTACCGGAGGTGCCCGCCCTAGGCTTCAGCAACTACGCTAGTTCTGTCGCACCCGCAACGGCTCACCGTCATACGGATTGTTTAGAGATCGGGCTCTGCCTGCGAGGGGCGCTCACCCTGCAGAACAACGGGCAGGAGCATATAATCATGCCGGGCGATCTTTACATCAACCAGCCTGAGGACCTCCACTGTCTGACTAGTGCACCCAAAAGTACTATGACTTACTGGCTTCTGATTCGCGCTCCGAACAAAAATAAACCTTTCCTGCATCTGACGTTTGATGAAGCCAGCGACATCTGGAATCGCCTGACCGGACTCTCATGCCACATAATAGCCAAAACCGATACAGTTAAAAATGCCTTTAAAGGGCTATTAAAATATCATGGACAGAAACAAGGAGTCTGGCGGACAGTAGGGCTGACCAACATGTGTACCTTTGTTTTGATGGAAATTATCAATGCCTCTGAACACAAAACCCAGATCACCCACCCCCTGTTGGTGAAACAGCTCGTGGCTTCTATAAAAAGTAACCCTGAACAGACTATCACGATTGACCAGCTTGCCAGAGAAGCGCGTCTCTCCCCATCTCTTCTAATAAAACAGTTCAAACAGATAACCGGTCTACCTCCCTGTCAATTCCAAATGACATGCCGCATGGAGAAATCACAACACCTTTTGAAAACAACAGAGCAATCCATAACCAGAATTGCCTTTGATCTTGGGTTCTGCGCTTCACATCATTTTACAGGTCATTTCAAGCGCGCCTTCGGCATAACACCCACCGCCTGGCGCAAACAGAACAAATAATGCGCAAATACGCGAGTTTTGCTTTTTTGACAGAGTAAAGATTTATACGGCATTGTAACAAAATACAATCAATTATATCACGATGCAGCGCATCTATATGTGTCAGTGATAGAGAGTCCAGCTCTTGTTCAAAGATGC
>JBAYXX010000080.1:0-18550 GCA_041673345.1 Kiritimatiellia bacterium | reverse complement strand
GGTTTGCAGCTCTCTTTACTCTATGGAGTTTACTGATGCAGTTACGCATGCAGAAATGACAGAAAAAATATCAGAACTAATTCTAAACAGAACAAGGTTGCTCAGGGATTTGTGATACACCCCCTAACAGTTTTGAGATGCTACATACGGACGAAAACAGCTTGATTGTGGAAAGCAAAACTACACATTACCCCTTCGCAAGAAAGTCAAACCAGTTAGTCAGCAGGAGCAAACCCCCAAAAAAATTTTCATTCTTGGAGCGGCATTTTCGTACAAAACTAAATTTTGACACATTAAAGAAACGTCAGCATGAGCTGGGTGATAAGTTGTGCAGGATGTTTATTTGCGGGTGCATCGGACGTTAAGCTGGCTGAAGGCGGTGTGAAGAAGTGCGCGAGTGCGTGAGTGCGTGCGCGAAGTGATCGTGCCTTTTGTGCGGGAACAACGTAGGTCCGATTTCTAATCGGAGATGTCCGGTTGGAAACCGGACCTACAGATGCTCGTCTTCGCAAGAGCTACGCTGTTTTTGAGGTAAAAAATCTTAGAGGTAAGGTAACCTGGCAATGGTTGCCAATCGAAGAGGAGTTTAACGGAAGTTAAATAAGCCTCTCCGGGTAAGGTCTAGTCAACCACCCGGTAGTGGAAAGACTAAATCGGACATAGAGCCGAACAAGAAAGGAAACGAGTTCTACGAGGTGAAGGGTGTAGCCCTGAATCTGAAACATAGCTCCGAGAAAAGATGAAATTTGGGATTGTGCCGACCTCTTTTACCTGAGTGCAGGCCAAGCGGTAAACACGAGAATGACGAGTGTAAACCGACACCCCGGGGTCTAAGACAGCATCGAGTGGGACAACGATTGGCAATTAACCAGGCGAGTGGCGTAACGGCTCTTGGGGAATAAACCGCAATGGAAGTACCCGAGTACACTGACCAATGTTAAAAGAGGGCAGTGAATGGCCGCGCTGCAAGCGATGGGGGGCGGTGAACCGCAATGGTCTAGCGATAAAACGGCTAATCCCCGTGTAGTGAAGCCCCCCACGGTTAATCGTCTGTGAAAGGAGAAACATGAGCGTTATGCAAGGAACGAACAGATATGGCAACTGACCTGACACGGATAGGAGAAAAGGCACTCAAGGAAAAGGAGCTGGTTTTCACCGCTCTTTATCATCACATATGTGATGTTGATAACTTGAGAGCTTGCTACGATGCGCTGAAAGCCAAAAAGGCAACAGGAAGATAAGATTGTTGAATTGGCCGAAGAAAAGACACATTGCATTGAGTCGGACGCTTTGCCCGTGAAAACGCAAAGGCCAGAGGTGTTAAACCATCTGATTTCACCTTTCTAGGATTTACGCATTACTGCGGGAAGACAAAGGAAGGGTACTTCAAGGTCAAGCGCTACACCAGTCGAAAGAAACTGGGGATGAGCCTGCGCAAATTCAGCGAGTGGGCAAGGAAGGTTCGTGGAGTAGTAAGAAAAGGAGAGATGATTCGGCAGGCGCGCAGGCGCATTGTCGGGCACATGAACTATTACGCCATAACGGATAACGCTGAACGATGTAACGACTACCTTTATTTCGCAACGAGAAGTCTTTTCAAGTGGCTCAACCGAAAGAGCCAGCGAAAGGCATATACATGGGTACAGTTCAGGCAGGTGTTAGCACTGCATGACTGGCCGACCGTGAAAATCCGTAAAGACCTTAATCCTTGCCGTAGAGCGGAGGCTCTCTGAATGATTGACCGAGGAGCCGGATGTGGGAAAGCCGCTTGTCCGGTTCTGAGAGGGGTCGGGGAGCAACGATGACTATGTCGTTGAAGTTCCCCTTCCTACTCGAGAAAATAGGATATGAAAAGTGGGCGTCCACCGCATAGCGGCGGACATACTGAAAGCAACACAGTATATCCGCCGCTATGCGGTGGATGCCCAGGCGTTTAAGCGGGCGAGAGGCTGATGAAGCGCGACTCCTTCAAGGTGTTTCTGGGTCGGCTGCTGCGTCTGGATTGCGAGGATCTGGTCGATAAAGTCAGATTGACTGCGTAGCAACGTTGTGTTACGTTATGTGTACACTAAGAGAGGGTTCTATGAAAAAAATGAATGTCTTTTCGGTTCGTGAGTTAAGAAATCACTCTGCCCGATTCATGAAGGGTGCAGAGAATGGTCAAATTTCAATTACCACAACAAAAGGGAAAAGACATGAAAGTAATTGCATTTAACGGAAGCCCACATAAAAACGGAAATACCGCCTTTGCTCTGAATATTGTTCTGAACGAGCTTTTTTGTTGCCTCATCCAACGGAGGGCTGTTCCGCCACAAAGTCGGCGCTTCGGTCGCCGCGGTAAGGCGTTCCGGCGGTATTCCGACAATTGATGCTCTCAATAAATCCATCAGCTATGCAGAGATGATTATGCCTGCTTCTAACTATTGGACTGTGGCCCACGGCTTGCAAAGCGGGGATATGGAGCAGGATCAGGAGGGTCAGCAGATTATGTCGGTGCTGGGTAAAAACATGGCGTGGATTATGAAGATTATTGATCATGGAAAAGAGCAGATTCCGGCTACTGAAGCAGCGTCTAAGGTCTGGACTAATTTTATTCGTTAACTAAAAATTCGGGCGCGGAGATGGCGTTTAGAATATTGTCAGCTGCATTAAGTCGCCTGCTGGTGGTGTGAATTTATATCAAGAGAGAATTAGGGTCAGAAAATGAATGACAAGACAATGAACGACAGGTCAAGAAAATGAAGCCAGCAGATGGAACTAAAATACGATGCAAATGGTGCGGAGAGGATCCCCTCTATCGGCAATATCATGATGAAGAGTGGGGTGTTCCGATTCATGATGACCGGTTGCTGTATGAAAAGATTGTGCTTGAAGGTGCACAGACAGGCTTAAACTGGATCACCATTCTTAAACGACGCGAGCATTACCGCCAGGCCTTCGATAACTTTGAGATTGAAACCGTTGCTGCGTATAATGACAAAGATATAGAGAGGCTGGTTAATGATGCAGGCATCATACGTAACCGCCTTAAGATCAAATCTGCGATCAACAACGCTAAGCGCGTGCTGAAAATTCAGGCAGAGCATGGATCGCTTGACGCGTTTCTCTGGTCTTTTGTTGGCGGCAAAACAATTTAGAATAAATGGAGATCCACGGATGAGATACCAGTGACCACCCCGGAGTCGGATGCCATGGCCAAAGCTTTAAAGAGGGCGGGCTTTACCTTTATAGGGTCCACCATCTGTTATGCGTTGATGCAATCAGTGGGCATGGTAAACGATCACACAGTTGAGTGCTTCCGTTATCGTGCGACACAGGCGTAAGCTCATCTGGTTGTCTGCCTGTGCGTAGCATGACAGGCGGCGGAAAGCTGCTTTAGTTGATTAGGACTGGGATCAGGATAAAAATGCGGCGCGGGCATTGGAGGCGGTGATGTCGGCGATCACATCTGATGCAATATGACGCAGCTCGGCAATCTCGTCACAGATCAGCTTGAGGTTGGAGGGCTGATTGATTGGTCGGTTATTTTCATCCATGGCAGCGGGAGTGCCGCCCGTAGGAAAAAGATCTGGAGCATCGGTTTCGATCATAAGCTGCCCAATGGGCACCTGAACCGCGGCACCCCTGACAGTGGCAGCTTTTGGATTGCACACAGAACCGGCAAAGGAAAGATACGCCCCCATTGCAACAAAGCGCCGCATGATCTCCGATGAGCTAGAGAATCCATGCACAATCACTGCCGGCAGGCGGCTGGCAAAGGGTTGAACACACTCAACCAGATCACCCCAAGCGCGTGCCCCATGCAGCACAACGGGTCGGCCTAAGCGCACCGCTAACTCAAGCTGGATTGTCAAAACACGCCGCTGAAGCTCTCGTGAGATCGATTTGCGAATTCCGTCCACGCCAATCTCCCCCACTGGCGCGCACACATTTTGATCCAGGTAGTACTCCAATAACTCCGGCCAATTATCGGGGAGCCCTTCAACATACCAAGGATGGATACCATAGGCGGGTAAAACCACAAGCCTGGCGCTGGTATAATCAGCGGCCACGGCCTTGACCGCCTGCCAGTCCGCTGGGGCAGTGGCGCAACAGCAGATTCCAGTGACTTGGGCCCCAATGGCTCGCTCCATAACCGAGGCGAGCCTTCCCGTGAACCGGGGATCCTGTAAGTGTGCGTGTGCGTCAAACATTGCTAGGGGTTAGGGGTTAGGGAGTTGGAGGGGTTAGGGGTTAGGGAGTTGGAGGGGTTAGGGGTTAGGGAGTTGGAGGGGTTAGGGGTTAGGGGTTAGGGGTTCAGGGTTTAGGGAAGGGCTGAGAGGAGCCCTTCGGGGTCGGGGTCGGAATCGAGGGGCGTACGGAAATGATCTCCGACCTCCAGCTTATCTCTTGCAAGTTGCTCCGCAGTCCAGGCTGAAAGCTGTTTTTTGACCTGGTGACTTGGTGACCTGGTAACTCGATGGCATTACATACTGGCTCCGGCTCCGATCCGGCTGATCTTCGAGTTACCCCATCGCTTTTTCGCGGCGCAAGTGTAGTAGCCGCTCTCTATGAGCGGCACCAAACTCCAGAGCCGCTCTATGAGCGGCATAACGCTCAAATGCCGCTCATAGAGCGGCTACTACACATAAGACAACTCTTGCAAACTTTCGCGCAGCGCGGCAGGCGAAACTTTGTGTACTAAGCTGCTGAATCAAACGATTTCGGTGGCGGCTTTGATGTATTGAGCGCGCTCAAAGCCATGGCCGTCGTGCAGATCTGTCTCGCGCAGTTTCCCACGGAACGAGGCGATATCAGGGTAGCCCTTGGAGTCCATCCACTGGCTCAGGCGATCTAAAATCTGCTGAATAGGAGTCAGGCTGTGGTTCTTGAGTAACACTGAGCAGCAATAACCGGCGTTGGCCCCCACAAGCAGAGCCTTGGTCAGCTCGTCACCAGAGTGGATGCCGCCGCTGATCGCAATGTCGCATTTGACCCAATCACGCAAAACTGCGGCCCAGCGCAGTTGAGAGGGAAAAACCGAGGGGGTGGAATAGTTAGGCTTGTAAAAGACAGACTCATCATCCAGGTTGATATCAGCGTGCAGGAAGCGGTTGAACAGCACAACACCTGACGCACCGGCTTGAGCTAAATGGCGAGCAAAGTGAAAGAGGGCGGTGTAATGGCGGCTGAGCTTGACCGTGACTGGCAAGGCCACCGCGTCGTTGACGGCCTGCATGATCTTGACATGCGCGTCTTCAACTTCATTCGAGCTTTTCTTGATATCAGTCGGCATGTGATAGAGGTTTAGCTCAATCGCATCCGCGCCGGCATCCTCGATCTTGCGGGCATAATCCACCCAAACAGTGGAGGTGGCGCAGTTGACTGAGCTGATGACAGGAATCGACACCCTCTCACGCATGGCCTTGATGTTTTTGAGATACTTTTCCGGGCCCAAACGCGCGGGCAGATCTGCACACAGATACTCCATGGCAAACCCGCTGGTGTCACCTTCGAGCACATCATACATATTGCCGATGTCAGCGCGAATCTGCTCCTCAAAGATCGATTTCACAACCACAGCGGCAGCGCCGGCCTGCTCCAGCTCAGCAACGCTCTCCGGCGTAAAGGTCAGCGGCGAGCTGGAGATGATCAACGGATTTTTGAGTTTAAGTCCTAAATAAGTTGTCTCTAAATTTGCCATATTTTGTTTGGGGGTTTGGGGGTTTGGGGTTTGGGGTTAGGGTAGCCAACCTGGCGTAACATAGTCGAAACTAAATATTACTTCTCCAATAAATATTTCTCACAGAGGCACAGAGAACACAGAGAGTAGCAGTATATTACTGCTCTGAGAACTCTGTGCCTCTGTGAGAGATAAAAAACGTGCATACGAAAATCGAAAATTAAGAAGGCACTCCATAGGCTAACTGCGGATCTGGCCTGCGGCAGCCAGCATGCGCGCCTCAACACTCTGAATCTCGGCAAAGCCCTGCGAGCTGACCGGATTGAGTCCATCGCTGGCCTCCATCGAAGAGTCGGCCTCATTGTAAATGGAGGCAGCGCAATCGGTCAGCGCGTTGAAGAAGATATTGCCTTTATAAAGGGCGACTTCAACTGTACCGCTGGCATGGCGCGCAAAAACATCAATCGCGGCGCGGGCTGCCTGAGTGACTGGGTCAAAATAGCGGCCATCATAAATCTGGTCGGCGATCAGCTTGGAGAGCTGACCAAACAGCAGACCTGAGCGACGATCCAAGGTTGCCTGATAGACATAGCGCAGGCAGGTTGCCAGCAGCTCCATGCCGGGGGCCTCATAGACACCGCGGCTCTTGGTGCCGATAACCCGGTTCTCCAGGGCGTGTTTCATGCCAATCCCATTGCGTCCGCCAATGGTATTGGCCGCAACCATGGCCTGCAGCGGCGTGACATCCTCGCCGTTGATCTGCACTGCCATACCCTGATTGAAGCGGACAGTAAACTTCTCAACCGCATCCGGCGCATCCGCTGGCCAGACCCCCATGGTGGGATCCACAATCAGCATTGAGGTTTCCATGCTCTCCAGATCCTCGGCCTCATGCGAGAGGCCGGCCAGATTGGAGTCGGTGGAGTATTTTTTCTTGGAGCCCACAAACGCCTGAATCCCGTGCTGCGCCAGATAGTCAACCATCTCCGTACGTCCGGGAAAGAGTTTCAACAACTCCGCATCCCGCCAAGGCGCGTAAACGCGCATCTCAGGGGCCAGCACATTTGTATAACGCTCAAAGCGCATCTGGTCATTCCCGCGTCCCGTGGCACCATGCACCAGAACCGCGCAGTTGTGGCGACGCATCTCTTTGATCAGCCCACGCACTGTAACAGCGCGCGCGATGCCGGTTGAATTCCAGTAGCCACCATCATACATGGCCTGAGTTTTAATCACCTCAAAGCAAGCCTCTGCCATCGGAACTTTCAAGTCAACAATAAAGGTATCAACGCCGCAGGGGGCCATGCGTTTTTTGATGTCATCGATATCGATCTCGTCCGGCTGTCCCAGATCCGCGGCAAAGGCGACGACCTTGACACCAGCCTCGACCATCACCTTTGAAATCGTCCGACTGTCAAGCCCGCCTGAAACACAGGCGCCAACGGTCAACCCTTTTAAATCAGTTAAATTCATACTATTACTCCAGATTTGCGGGCAACATGGATGTTGCCCCTACGGGTGCGGGCAACATAGATGTTGCGGGTGTGGGCAACATAGATGTTGCCCCTACTCTTCCTCGTCGCCGAAAAGCTGCTCCAGTGCATCGCCGATCATCTCCATGGCCTCTTCGAGGTCGCTCTCACTCGTATTCAGAGGGGGCAGCAGACGGACCACATGCTCACCGGCGGTGCAGCACAGCAGCCCCATGTCACGGCAGACATCCACCACCTCTTTGGCCGAGCCCTCGACTACCATTCCAATCATCATTCCCAAGCCACGGACTGCCTGCACCTGTGTAAACTCATCAACAAATCCATTCAAGCCAACCATCAATAACTTGCCGTGCGCCTCTGCGCTCTTGAGCATGGACTCCTCCTCGATAGCTTCAATCACAGCCAGCGCGGCGGCACAAGCCAACGGGTTGCCGCCAAAGGTGGAAGCGTGTTTACCGGGGGTGAATTTATCCGCCAGATCAGCCGTGGCCACCAAGGCGCCAATCGGGAAACCGCCACCCAGCGACTTAGCCAAAGTGAACGCATCCGGTTTGACCGGATAGTGCTGCCAGCCAAACCACTTGCCAGTACGCCCCATGCCGCACTGGATCTCATCGCAGAGCATCAGCAGTCCTTTCTGGTCACACAGCTTACGGATGCCGACCATAAAGCTCTCTTCAGCGGGAAAAACACCACCCTCGCCCTGAACCGCCTCGACCATAATGGCGACAGTACGCTCATTGATGGCAGCCTTGACAGAGTCCAGATTATTAAATTCAGCATGTACAAAGCCGACCGGCAGTGGATCAAAACCGTCCTGAACCTTGCTCTGGCCAGTTGCTGCGGCTGTCGCCAGTGTACGGCCGTGGAACGAATTCTGCATGGTGATGATCTCAAATTTACCCTTCTCATTACCCCAGAGACGGGCCAGTTTGATCATCGCCTCGTTCGCCTCCGCGCCGGAATTCGCGAAAAAGCACTTGCCATTCAGCGAAAGCTTGGAGAGACGCTGCGCCAGCAGGGCTTGATTGGCATTGTAATAAAGGTTGGAACAGTGCATCAAAGTCGCGGCCTGCTCTTGGATGGCCGCAACGACCTTTGGATGACAGTGCCCGACGTTCAAAACGGAAATTCCCGCCGAAAAATCAAGGTAGGTCATTCCATCAGGGTTGCGCACTTTGCACCCATGTCCACTAATCAATGTGGCTGAAGGCGCATATGTTTTCATAACATACTGGTTAAATAACTCGGCTATATCTGTGCTTTTACTCATCTGCTACAATCTCCGTTCCTACACCTTGTTTTGTGAAAATTTCCAATAAAAGAGAGTGCGACATCCGTCCATCAACAAGGTGTACTTTTACGACACCGGATCTGATCGCCTCGACACAACTGTCCATTTTCGGCAGCATGCCCCCTCCTACAACTCCGCTCTCCTTCAACCTTAGAAGCGAGCTGACACGCACTGTTTTTAAAAGCGTCTTCTGGTCACGAACATCCATCAGCAGGCCAGGCACATCGGAAACAAAGGCCAACTTGCGCACCTTCATTGCTTTGGCCAGCGCAGCGGCGGCTGTGTCAGCATTTATATTATACATCTCTCCATGGGCGCATCGTCCCAACGGAGTCACCACGGGAATCATCCCCGCGTCAAGCATCTGAAAAACTTTTCGGGTCTCCACCTTGACCGGCAAACCCACATACCCCCAGTCACGCGTACCACCGGTCTCAGACATGGGGGCAGTCATTTTTTCGACCGTAAAAATCTCATCGCCATGCAGTGCGCAGGCCGCTGCGTTATGCTTCTGAAGCAGTGCGACCACACTGGCATTCACCTCATGCTTGATAATATTTTCAACCACCTTCATGCTCGCACTGTCGGTCACGCGCAGGCCGTCCATAAACTCTGAGACAACACCAGCACTCCGCATGCCGCGCGAAATGGCCTTTCCGCCTCCATGCACCAGAACCACCTTCATGCCAACCGCGTTCATAAACACAATGTCGGTCAGCAACCCCTCCAGATTCTCTGCGGACTCCATGACACTGCCGCCCACTTTGACCAACACCACGGCACCTTTGAAGTCCTGTATGTAGGGGAGCGCCTCTATCAGCACATCCGCTTTTCTGATTACCTCTTCCATAAACCTTCTTTCAATTGGGCAGAGATAAACCCTGCGCACTGGGCAGAGATAAACCCTGCCCCTACGTTACGTGGTGTACTCCGCATTGATTGAGACATAGTCATGGGAGAGGTCACATGTGAAGACTGTATCGCATCCCTGACCCAAATTCAAGTTAATCTCCACCTCAAAAAAGCGCGCTTTCATTGCACGCCGCATCGCATCCAGCTCACCCGTCTGCGCGACTCGGCCCTGGTCATAGGCGACAATGCCGCCGATGCTGATCTGCACATGCTGCTCTTCAACAGCGGCGCCTGAGTAGCCCGCCGCGGCAATCACGCGTCCCCAATTTGGATCAACGCCAAACCAGGAGGTTTTAACCAACGGCGACTTCGCAACGGCGCGGGCAACGAGTTGCGCGTCAGCGGCGGTCGCGGCACCAGAGACTTTGACTGTCACAAATTTGGTGGCACCTTCGCCATCCATCACAATTTTTTTAGCAAGCTCCACGCACAGAGTTTTAAGCGCGTCAACAAACCGCTCCCACCCGGGGTGCTCCTGACTCAAACTCCGGTTGCCGGCCTTGGCTGAAGCCATTGCGATCACAGTGTCGTTAGTGCTTTGATCTCCATCAACCACAATCCGATTGAAACTGATCTCAACCGCAGCGCGAAGAGCCATATCCAGGGCGCCATAGGCGATGACTGCATCGGTTGTGATAAAAGCGAGCATGGTGGCCATATTCGGTTCAATCATACCGGAACCCTTGGCCATCCCGCCAATCACAATCCGCTTGTCATCAATCTCCAGCTCAATTGCAACCTCTTTTTTTACGGTGTCGGTGGTCATGATGGCACACGCGGCATTGTGACCTCCGTCATGGCTGAGCGCGGCGGCGGCCTTCTTGACTCCCGTCGCAATTTTATCCATCGGCAGGTGTACGCCAATCACTCCGGTGGAACAAACCAGTACCAGTGACTGATCAATTCCCAGCGCGGCGGCGGTCAAACGGCCCATTTCACGCGCATCCTGCAATCCCAGTAAACCAGTGCAGGCATTGGCATTTCCGCTGTTGATCACAACCGCCTGCGCCACGCCCGACGCGCTCCGCTCACGGTCAATCACCACTGGCGCTGCCGCCACTTTATTGGAGGTATAAAGCGCAGCCACGGCACAGGGCTCATCTGCAACCAGCAGTGCCATGTCTTTACGACTGGCATACTTGACAGTTGCCTCAACCCCTGCGGCCTTAAACCCAGCGGCGGCAGTTACTCCGCCTTCTATATGTGTCAAATTTCGCATATCATTAACGACATAAAACATTATAAGCCTACCTGTGAGGCTTCACAGATAAACTAAATTCTCCGAAAGTCCTATATAATTGAATATTTTGCCGCTAAAGTCGATTAAAAACAGAGTTGAGTATGATATTTTATGCAAAAAGCAAGTAGAAGATCAAAACTGCCGATAAAACCACGTCATCTCTACTCGACGATAGTGCTTCGTAAACCGAATCTGTCAGGAAACATCACCAACTACCGGCAACTGGCATCATTTTCGCACTTTAGCGCTTACCCCGCACATGCCGCACTAGGCCAGCGGTCAGCGCTTCTTTCAATGCGGCCACCGAGAAATCAGCGAGCTTAGCACTGTTGTAAGAAAGTCCAATATCGTCCAGATAGTGTGCGTCCGAGTTGCGTAGCACTGGCAGTCCAAGGCACCTCGACCGCCACACCTCGACTGCGGCATGCTGGCTTAGCTCCACTGCGTCAAAGCCCTCGTCGCCCGCCAGGGTTCCCAACTGCGAGGTAACGCTGAAAACCGCGCGGTCCAGATGGGCTGCCACGAACAGACCGCCAAGCCCATGCGCATGTTCACCAGCTTCATGGAGCGTTAAGCGCGTGGGCGCGCTCAACATGCGCCACTCCTGCTCTTCCACCTCGTCATCAGCGTTAAGCACATCCTGATAACCGAAGACCTCAGGCTGATTGGCGCGCTGCGGCAGTGCGGCATACACGATCTGAGTCATGGCGGCAGCCTGTTTGACGGTGTCAAAGATCACCAGACAGTGCACTTCCTCAGCTGTCATCAGCTCCATTCCAAAGAGTGCTTGCAATCCCTCTCGTTGGCAGGCCTCGGCCACAGCAGGGGAGTTGCGCGAAGAGTTGTGGTCAGCAACCATCACGCCGTTCAGCCCCACACGCTTGGCTCGGCGGACAATCGCCATTGGCGAACTCTCCAAATCCCCGCAGGGCGAGAGACACGAGTGAATATGTAAGTCAAAGTTGAACATTGCTAGGGAGTGGAAGGGATTGGGGGTTGTGGGTTATGTTTTCCATGTGTTTTTTCTCTTTGTCGTGAACTTTGTCGATCCTTCCCGCTCATTTATTTCCGACAAAGTTCGCGCCAAAGTTCACGACTTCACGACTTCCGATCTCTATGCTGCCGAACTTCAAGCTACCCCCTTATCTTTTTCGCCCACTTGGTCGAGTTACCTCATCATTTTTTAGCAGAGGCGGCGCGCATCTGCAGTAGCTCGCCGCGCTCCTGACAGGTGTCACGCAGCGAACCAATCCGAAAACACTGCCGGAACTGGTCCAGCTTAATGCGTGTTTTCGGAGTAATTTTCACACTGAACGGCTTGGCAGGTTCCATGCAGAAAAAATTGTCGCTATAGACCGCATCCATACCCTCCAGCGTAACCCAGGCCCACATCGCCGGTGTCTTGCTGATCAGGATCACCGCATAACTGCTTTCATCAAGCTTGCGGATCTCCGCCCGCATACGAGGGGACTGAAACTCCAACTCCCAAGGCTTACAAAATAGGACCACATTCCAAGAGACCTTGTTGCCCTGATCATCATTTTAATATCATCCTGATGCGAGAGATGAAAGCGGCACACCGGATGGCCTATACTCCACGCGCGTCAACCGCGCCACATACAAATCAGCCGGCACCCACTCTGCTCCCTTGATCAGCATGTATTGACCATTGGTACAGCAACGCTGCACAGTACGCCGCTCGACAACCTCCTCGCGCATCTCACTCAGGATATTTCCTTTGGAGCAGATGCGCGCCATGACCTCCAACGCATTCACAGAAGAGTAGTACTCCACCTCAACCTGAATGCTGACGCTCGCAGTTGTGGCGGAGATCAGCTTTGTTTCTATCAGAACATCCGATATTCTGGCCCGCGCATAGGCCCGCACAGAGACATCGCCCCAGATACCAAAGCTCTCCGCAATCAAGGGCGCGCCTGCCTCATTCCAAGAGCTGTCGTTAGCCGCCTGCGGCAAGGAGGGAAATTTCACAACTAAAGAGTTCTTCCCGGCCAGGATAAATTCTTTAACCGAAAATTCAACTGCGCTAAAGCGCTCAACTGTAGTGGCGATCTTTTTATTGTTGAGTGATATCTCTGCCGGTGCTGTAAATCCGCCAAAACATAAAACGACCTGATCATAGTCTGAGAGATCCTCAGCTACAAAAACCTTTTCATAACTCCAGGTGTCTTGCAGCAACTCCACCATCTCGGACAGATTCTGAGCAGCAAAAGGGTCTTTGATCACGCCCTCGTCAAAGAGTGAACCATGAATACACCCTGGAATATAAGCCGAATTGCTTTGTTTCTGACCTCCTTTAAACAAGGCCCACTCACCTGACAGCTCAATTTTTCGCATGCTTAACCCCAAAACTCATTTTCTCATCTATATACTATCGGATTTATACCGTAATCTTGGTTCAGATACAACTTTAAACCGAGTGTGCTTCAATATTTGAAGCACACTCGGAATTCAGGCGACAGGATTTTGAATTCGTAGTGAGTGGTGACCTTACAGGAGCGCGAAACAAAGTTGGCTGCTGTTTTGATTGCCGCTTCACGGCAGCTTTGAATTGGGCTTAACCGCATCTTTAGGCCAGGGATTTTTTTTGCCAAACACAAGCATCTGAGCGCGGGTTTCGGGCACCAGAAAAGATTCATCAATTTTACCATCGGCACCGGTCACCCGACTGAGATCAAGCTTAAGGTGTTTAGCTAAAAATGGATATGCAGCCATTCTTTTGGAAACGCCATAGTCATGTTTCTCTTCAGCAAAGTGAGCGTTCTCAACTTTATCACCAGCTCCGTAAAGCTCATATACCTGCTTAACATAGGGAAATTCCACATTGGGTGTATTCACGGTCCAGTCATGTCCATTGGATATCATCATCAAAGGACGCGGGGCGGCCATTGCAGCAATCTCCACATTACTGGTTTTATGTGTTTTGCTCCAATGAATCGGCATGCCACTCTCGCATTCACACCCTCCAAAAAAATGGGCGGAAATCTGACATACCGGAACACTTACAGCAATACGTTGATCAACAGCCGTTAAAATAAATGTCTGAGTTCCCCCGCCGGAGCAACCGGTCATGCCAATTCGCTGCGGATCCACTTTAGGAAGCGTTAGAACAAAGTCCAGTGCGCGTATACTGTTCCATGTCTGCAAACGCAGAACTTCCGGGGTTTCGCGATGTATCCAGCCAGCTTCTTTGGTATCACCATAACCTACCATGTCATACAAAAGAACCGCTGCTCCCATTTTCGCCAGCACCGCACAACGTGCCTGACGTGACTCACGAAAACGCCCTGCGTGTCCATGTGGACACAGAATGCCAGCCAGAGGGCCTTTGAAATCCGTTGGTCGATAAAGAGTGCCAGTAACATAAAAACCAGGAGAACTCTGAAAGGCCACACTTTCAGCCATATAACCATTATAAATCCGCTTATTAGAGAACTGTGGCTTTAGCTCTGTTTTTTCTGGAAGGGCTGTCAGCCTTGCACCTGCTAAAATGCCTGCTAATAAATTCGCCCGACGCTTTTTCCATCCAGCCAAGTCAGAGTAGGCGCTCTTAAATTCAGCAAGCTCTTTGACAGCCTCTTCCTGAGTCTGAGCATGTCCCACTCGCAATGGCAAGTCCGTAGCATTAATAAAAGATGCATAAAACATAACCGGTACAAATAATAGAGATAAAATTTTTTTCATAAACAGTACTATAATAAACTTAGCGGATATTTATCAAGGCTAAATTGGATATTAAACGTTGAGCCAGAATTTTTTGATTGCCGCTTCATGGATATGAATAGTATTATGCTTAACTCTATGAACAAACGTCCATCCATCATCTTTGACATCGACGGAACTCTTTTATATGCCCGCGGCGTGGGACGCGAAGCGTTCGGTGTTGCCTTTGAAGCTGCCTACAACACACCTTACCCGGATGTCAGGAAGCTCTACTTTGTTGGTGCCACTGACTCCAATATAGTGCGCACAATGGCTCAGGAGTGCAATCTTGAGAACACAACCGCCCAGGAAGAACATTTCTTCCTGCGGCTAACGCAGGAGATCGACCAAGGGCTCTCGCAGACCAAACCGCATATTTACCCCGGTGTGCCGCAGCTCCTGGCCGCGCTGCGTGAGGCTGGATTACCGCTCGGAATTGTCACCGGCAATATCCGGCCCACGGCATGGAGCAAGCTGCGGCATGCTGGCATTGACAGGTTTTTCAGCTTTGGAGCCTATGGCGACGATCACCACGACCGCTGCGAAATCACTAAAATCGCCCGCGCACGCGCCCCCTCCCACGCCCCGATTGCCATGCTGATTGGCGACACCCCGCTGGATATCAAAGCTGCTAAATCAAACAACCTGGTCGCACTGGCAACCGCCACCGGATGGGTCTCCGCCGCAGAACTAGCGGCGGCCGGCGCAGACCTGGTGCTCCCGGACTTCAGCGACACCCAAGGATGCCTCGCGCAAATCCTTGCTCTGCTGGATTAGGATTATGATTAGGATTGTGATCAGGAGGGAGGGAATCCTAATCGTAATCCTTGCCTGTAACTTGACCTCTTTGGTGAGTTACTCCTTCGTTTTTTCGCAGCGCACCCTCCGCTCATCCAGCGCGCCCTGATACAGGATGCGCTTCACCTTCTGAACTGAGGTGCGTTCCAGTGCCTCCGCCCTAACCTCCACCTTGCGCGGATGCTTGTACGTTGCCAGCTGCGCGCACTGTTGCGCCAGCCGCTGCCGGACAAACCCCTCAACAGCCGCCGGATCATCAGCTGCCGCACCCAGCTCAGCTCGCAGGAGATCCGGCTCCGGCACTACAATCGCGCCAACCCGCTCCCCCGGATCATCCCCCACTCGGTATCCGATCACAACCAGATCGCGCAACAGCGGATCAAGCGCGACAGTATTTTCCACCTCCTCGGGATAGATGTTTTTACCCTCACGATTGACGATCAGCGCCTTCTTGCGTCCGCAGATGGAGATAAATCCATTCTGATCCATCTGCGCCAGATCGCCGGTTTTAAACCACTCGCCATCAAAGGCCTCACGCGTGGCCTCGGTGTTCTTGTAATAACCTTTCATCACAATCGGGCCGCGCACCTGCAGCTCGCCCACCCCCTGCGCATTCTGATCCGCCAAGCGCACCTCAATGTTCGGCAGTTTTTTGCCAATTGTCCCAATTCTTGGCTCAGTCAACTTCGGAATGCTCACCACTGGCGAGCACTCTGTCA
Organism: Kiritimatiellia bacterium; assembly: GCA_041673345.1. Classification (GTDB taxonomy): domain Bacteria; phylum Verrucomicrobiota; class Kiritimatiellia; order RFP12; family UBA1067; genus M55B167. The sequence continues at coordinate 2,712 of JBAYXX010000080.1, read as the reverse complement.
GACCATACCCTTCCACCATGGGAATGCCCAGCCGCTTAAAGCCCTTGAGGATACCAATCGGGCAAGGAGCACCACCGGTGATTATATACCGCAGCCGTCCTCCCAACTCCTTGCGCACCGCTCTGCCAACCAACCGCCCCAAACCTAATTTAAGCATCCAGCGCGCCAGGCGCTTGCTCTGGATCTTGCTTTCAATCTTGACCAACAACTTCTCTGCCAAGAGCGGCACAGCCATCAAAATAGTGGGTTGCAAGTGCTTGATATCCTGACTCACAGTGCGCAAGCTCTCCACAAAAAACAACCCGCACCCATTGGCCACTGCCAGCAGAAGGTTGCCGGTAAAAGAGAAAGAGTGGAAAAGGGGCAGGACAACCAGAAAGTCATCCGTATGGGTCAAAACATGCTCCACTGCCTCAAGCGCGCCTGAAACATCGCTGCAGAAGTTATTGTGCGAAAGCATCGCCCCCTTGGGCTGACCCATGGTCCCGGAGGTGTAGATAATCGAGGCAATCTGCTGCTCAGCTGGTTTATGCGTTGCATACCAACTTAACTTATCATGTGCTTGGACCCCTGCTTTCAAATCAGCATAACCGTGCAGCGCCAGAGCGGAAACATCAAAAACGGTTTTACAGAAAGCATCCGCAATCACAGCGCAGCGTAACTCCGGCAGGCCAGCGGCGATCTCGCGGATCATTTCAAGGTGGCCTGCTTGCGCCAGCAGCACGGCAGCACCGGAGTCTCTCAAAATATAGACAACCTCCGCTGGACGCAGCTTGGAGTCAATTGGAACAACCGCCACGCCCGCTCCAGCCAATGCCAAATAGCTCTCCACCCATATAGGACCGTTTTCGAGCATCAACGCGACCCGGTCAACCTTGGGGTCGACCCCCAGGTCGCCGAAGGCCTCAGCACTCTGCTGGATGCCTTGATACAGCTCGCCGTAGCTCAAACTCTGCCACTCATCTCCATCCCGATAGCGAACCGCTATGCGGGAAGGCCACCTGGCAACCGCGTTATCCAACAAACCTCTGATTGTCATACAAATCCTGCTAAAGAATAATACTATCAAAGGTTTTATCGTACCTTAAAGTAGCGAAGGATCGCAAGTGATAAAATCTCTATCTAAATGCAGACCTGACGTTTCGGAACAGAGACTCTCTATAACAAGATATTAACAGTAGCTGCGCTTAAAAAACCGTCAATTCGTCGATCGAGCTGAAAGGCACACTCGGGATCTCACGCCAGCGGCACTCCTCTTCAGCAGGGCCTGATTCGTCAACAAACATGTGTTTCCAGCGTTGCTGGAAAAGCAGTCCATTGCGGATCACAATCGCCTGATTGCGCACTGCCGGTGTTCCTTGGGTGGTGACGCTCTCAAAGTGATATATCTCAACAGAGGGGGTGTAGATCGCCTTGTAGCCAGCGGCGCGCAGACGGTAGCAGAGATCAAAGTCCTCGAACTGGACTGGATGAAATGCCTCATCAAAACCGCCGTACTGCTGGATCAAAGCCGCCGGGATGATCAGACATGCGCTGATCAGGCACTGCACCTCGCGTTGTTGATTGAAGGCAAGTGCTTCGCGCGGCTCACCCCGTCCCAGAAAGCAGACACGCCCGCGTTTGGAGATGCCTACGCCCGCGCACTGAATCGGGTGGGGCTGCCAAGGGTAGACCATCTTGGGGCCAACCATGCCGATGGAGGGGTCAGAGTTCAGCAACTTCCGCATGGCAGGCAGCCAGTTGCGGGTGCGGGGCGTGATATCATTGTCGGCAAAGAGCAGATACTTACCCCTGGCAACATTGATCGCCTGATTGCGGGCAAAAGAGCAGCCGATATTTCCCTGGTTGTGCAGAACTGTGACAGGGATGTTGTGGGCAGCTCCGAGCTGCTTGAGCTCTGTGTCACACCAATCTTTGCTGCCATCAGTGGAGCCGTTGTCAACCACGATCATCTCCCAGGGGGCATCGCAGATCGTTTTGGTGATCAGAGCCGTCAAACAGCGTCGGGTACACTCCAGTTTATTGTGTGAAAGAGTTATGAGAGAGTAGGTCATTGTGTAACTTTTTAGTAGTCAGAATTCAGGGTTTCTTGCCTTACCAGTAACTTCGAATGGTTTAAGGTATTTTTTTCTTTGTCGTAAACTTTGTCGATCTTTTGTTGATCCTTTTCATGTCTCCACCCTCTTAGGCCCGCGCATAGCGCGGAGGGAGGCCGCGGCTTCGGTTTACAATGGCGGCGACGATGATGGTCGACGATTTGCAAGGACGGATTTTTCAATTGTAATCCGCTATCGCATGCCACGCCGAACGACTGGAAGGCGGGTCGCACATCATCGTCAACCGAAACCGCTCTACTAGCGACACAAAACATGCAATGCCGCTCATAGAGCGACTACTACACCGAACGACAAATTTTGCATTCCGCAGTGCGGCGCATCTGTAGTAGTCGCTCTATGAGCGACATAACGCGAAAATGCCGCTCATAGAGCGGCTACTACACCGAACGACAAATTTTGCATTCCGCAGTGCGGCGCATCTGTAGTAGTCGCTCTATGAGCGACATAACGAACGACAACTCTTGCATTGCTCCTTGCCTATAACTCGGCCATTTTGTCACAGTTTCGTGCCTGTAACTTGGGGTCGGAGTCGGGGTCGGTATCGGTATCGGTATCGAAAAGCGTACGAGGTCGACCCCGATACCGACCCCGACCC
>JBAYXX010000079.1:0-18647 GCA_041673345.1 Kiritimatiellia bacterium | reverse complement strand
ACCGGCGTTCTGCCGAGGTGTACCGCTTGCGAGTTTTCTTGTATGTTGTTTCTGATTGTGGTTTCATGGTGCCAATTATACCACGGCAATCACAATCAGAATATTAGGTCAAAGTTAAGACGCTTACAAATATACTAGAAAGGCAGGGGAGTCAAGTGCATCGTAAAATCATTTGCTTGCCCTTGCACTGCGGTTTTAATAATATACACGCATGAATGCAATCTCCAAACCAGCTGCAAATCTACCTGACTCTGAGTTTGTCGCGCGCACCAGACGCTTGAACACTGTCATGAAGCGCTTGAAACTCGACGCGTTATTTGTACAAACCGAGGTGAACCGCTATTATTTTACAGGGATGTTCACCTCCAATGGCATCATCATGGCGGAACGCGGCGAAGAACCGCTGTTCTTTACCGATTTCCGTTATGTGATCAGTGCCTGCAAGGAGATTCGCTGCATGCCCTCCAAACTGCTCTGGAAAGGCTCGGAGGAGCAGGGGGTACTCCGCGGTTTCGGGAGTGGCTGGAAGCGTGTCGGTTTTGAGGGTGCCATCAGCGCCGCGCGTTTTATTAAGTTCAAAGAGGCGCTGCCGGATGCGGAGTGGGTGGACATTCAAGACGAGATCCTGCAGCTCAGATCAATCAAATCAAAGGCCGAGCGCGGTGCCATGCGACGCGCCTGCGCTGCGAATGATCTGATGTTGGAGGCTGTTTTGAATCAGGTGCAGCGCGGTATGAGCGAGTGGGAGATCAGTGCGCTGGTTCGACGCGAAGCCGAAACGCTCGGTCAGGGCGAGGCCTTTAAAGCGATTGTTTGCGTGGGCAGTAACGCCGCGGAGTGCCACCATCATCCAGGTAGCACTGTGATGTGCAATAATCAATTGCTGCTCATTGATCTTGGCGTCAAAGTCAACCACTACTGCTCTGATATGACCCGCACCACCTTCTTTGGCAAGCCCACGGCGCTCTATAAAAAGATCTACAAAATCGTATTGGATGCCAACCGCGAGGCCATCAGCAAAATCAAACCCGGTGTGAGTTGCGATGCAATCGACAGAGTTGCTCGGGATTACATCACCAAAGCCGGCTATGGAAAGAACTTTGGCCATGGGCTCGGCCACGGGCTGGGGTTGGATGTGCATGAAAATCCGCGGTTTTCATCGGCTGAAAAAACGGTGCTCAAGCCCGGCATGGTCATAACCGTGGAACCCGGGATCTATTTGCCAGGCCGACTCGGAATCAGAGTGGAGGATGTGGTTTTAGTGACCCGCGACGGATGCGAGCTCCTCTCCGGTTTTGATCGCAGCGGATATCGCGAGCTGGAATAAAGCGCTGTAACCGATAGCGGATTACGATTAAAAAATTCCACCCTTCAACCCTTTTAACCTACACGCTGTAAGTGTTGTTTTTGGGCAGGGTGATGGTAACAATCGTGCCAGTGGGTGAGCTTTCAATCTCAGCCTGGCCTTTGTGCGCCTCGGTGAAGAGTTTAACAATATTCATGCCCAGCCCAAGCCCTTTCCCGGATTTTCGAGCCTGCTCACTGCGGTAGAGCCTTTGCCAAACAAGTGAGAGTTCATCCGGCGGGATGCCAATACCTGTATCGCTCACTTGAATTGTGACTGAATCCTCGCTTTGGGTGAGCGTTACGGCGACCCTGCCGCCGGCAGGGGTGTATTTAAGGGCGTTGTCAACAATGTTGGAGAGGATACGTGCGATGCGGTTTTGATCGCCCTTGATTTGGACATCTTGCTCTGCCGGCAGAGAGGTTGTCAGAGCGATTGATTTTTCCTCGGCAATCAGGGAGTAAATATCGACGACTGTGCCGATGATCTTCGAAAGGCTGAAGGGGAGAGGGTTGATTTTAACAAATCCGCTCTCCATTTCGCGGCTGTCCAGGAGGTTCTGGAGCTGCAATTGGGCGTGGTCGCAATCCTCAATAATGTCAACCAGCGTGTTGGCCAGCGGCTCTGGCAGGGCTTCGGTTTTCAGGGCAAACTCCGAGGCGCCTCTGATACGGGAGAGCGGTGTCCGGATGTCATGCGCAACATTGTCCATGGTCTCGCGCATGGCTTGAATCAGGCTGGCGTATTTTTCCGTCATGATGTTGAATTGTGACCCAAGGGTGTCCAGCTCTGAGATCATGCTTTTCACACGCTGCGGATTGCTTTCAAAAGCACCGGTGTCAATAATGCTGTGGATGGATTTTATCATTTTATTGATAGGACGCAGGGTGATAAAGATCATAAACAGGGTGGAGAAGATCGAGAGCAACAGCGAGAACAGCATGAACACTGTCATGTTGCGCGACATCATCTGCTTTTGATTTTTTTCCAGCAGGGAGCCCTTCGCAATTTGAAGTATCCGCCCGTCGTTGATCTGTGTGGTGTGCATCTGGATGATCCGATCCGTATCAGGCAGGATAATTTCCTCCCATCCCAAGCTGGGAAAATCAACTGGCCCTTTGCCGGTCTTACCCCAGCCCGGCATCTGGGTTCCGCGTGGAGTAATGGCGATATACTCAATATATCCGAGAGTGTTAATGATCCGTAGAGCAAAGATGGTGGAGGGGGGATAGCGCTCCAGCGCCAGCTCTTCTGACATCCAGTTGCCGCTGGGGTTGGTTTCCAGCAACTCGGTGAGTCGCTCGCAATCGGCGCGGACATTTTGTTTGTCAAAGTTGCGGGCCGACAGGGTGATGACCCGGTTACCCATATAGAGCATAACTGCCGTGCACAGTGCGTAAACAACTAGGTAGCCGGTTGCCAGATACATGGTAAAGGAGAGCAGTCGTTTAGCCTTCAGCTTGGAAAACATAGCCGACTCCCCGCATGGTTTTGATGAGCTTTTGATCGAAGTCAGCATCAATTTTGTTACGTAGTCTGCAGATCAAAACATCAACCACGTTGGTTTGCGGGTCAATGCTGCAATCCCAGATTCTTTCCAAAATCAATTTTTTGGTGAGTGGCCGCATGGGATTGCGCATCAGTAGTTCCAGTAGGGCGTACTCACGCGGTTGCAGCTCAATTTTTTTTACTCCGCGTGTTACGCTCCGTTTAAGCAGGTTGATGGTGACATCCGCCACGCTCAGAGTGATGCTTGGCGGGTTGGCCCCATCGTCCATTAAGGTGCGACGCGTGATGACTGTGATGCGGGCGGAAAGCTCAGTGAAGCTGAATGGCTTGGTCATGTAGTCGTCCGCGCCGGATTTAAGTCCGGAAACGCGGTCGTCAACCGCGACTTTAGCACTCAGTACCAGCACTGGTGTTGTGTCGCCAGTTGTGCGCATGTGTTTTAAGATCTCAATGCCGCTCATCCCAGGCAGCATCAGATCCAGAACCACCGCATTGTAAACCGCGTTTTTCCACATTGCGCAGCCTTGATCGCCGGTGGAGGCTGTTTCAACCGTATGCCCCTCCTGACGCAGTCCTTTACTGATAAATTCCTGAATCTTGGGGTCGTCTTCTATAACCAGTATTCGCATGGATGGATTTCATTCCCGTTTCAAAGGGAGATATAAAGAACCGGGGGAGATATGAAGAACCGGAAGTTTATAGTTGGGTTTTGTATTGCGCCATAACACACTCTTCATCACTCGCGCGGTTATAGATGAAATGTGACTGGATAATGGCAATAATCACAATTAACGGAAGAAGCAGCTCCTGCCCCTCCTCAAAAACAGTGAAGAGTGACTGCTGCTGCGGGGACATCACAAAGTCAAAATGTTTGTTTAAAACAGAGCCCGCACGGTCAAAGATATTGATTAAGATGACGCTGCCACCGAGAAATGCGACACTCCAGCAGACCGGATGAAACTTGAAAAGGCCTTTAAGCAACGGACGTATATACCAAAGCAGAGTGACACCGCAAATCGTAATCACCGCGACAAAGCTGAACAAGACCAGCAAACGATCGGCCAGCGGATTTGCCGGGTTGGTCAAAAAACGCATTTTAAAGGGGGTGCCAGTGGTTGCATCAACAACCTCCGAAACATTGATCATCGCTTTATGCCAATCCATCTCGCGGCAGATCGCGATAAAGGTGATCACAGAAAAATTGGCCATCAGCAGCTTACCTTTGAGTGGCTTCAAAGAGACTGGCGGCAGGACCCAGAAAAAAGCCATCTGGAAGAAAAAGAGTACAATGGTCGCAAACTCAACGGGGGAGTGGCCCTGCATGTCAAAGTTGGTCTTAATCCACTCAGGGGAGTTATTAGCCCAGATGACGAGCAGAATGAGCATCCCAGTCAACCACAGAAGTGGTGCTGCCAACCATGAATATTTTGACTTTAAAAAACACATATGTCAATAAGGATAGTGGATATGTCTGGTTTTTGCAAGTTCGATTTGCTGAATTGTAATATAAAAAGCGACAAGCACATTGGACAAAACCCTTGAAGTGTGCTATGGTAGTTTTATTTATTCCAAGTGTTTTATATTACTAAGGAAAATTTATGCGCATCAAACAAATTTCGTTAATGTTTTTGGCTTGCTTTTATTGTTACCTGAGTACGGCTGCAGAGCTGGAGTTATTCGCCCCCGGCACAATTCTACCGGTGATTATAGCCAATGACGCTCCCCCCCATACTGGACAAGCCAGCAGAGACCTGCTGGATTATTTGGAAAAAGTCTCGAGCCAGCGCCCACAGTGCCTCACCAATGTAACTGCCGACAACATCCCCGCGACGGGAGCGATTTGGCTGGGACCACATCCGGCATTGGCCAAAGTCTTCCCAGGTGTTGACTTGTCCTTTCAACATCCGGAGGAAACACGCATCTACTGCGATGGCAAGAATCTGCTGATTATTGGCAAGGATGTCCGTAGTGAAAGCAAAAAGGTGTTGCAGCGCGAAAGCGGCACTGCAAACGCCGCCTACACATTTATCCAGGATGATCTAGGTGTGCGCTGGCTCTGGCCAGGCGAATTGGGAACCGATTACCAGCAGCGGGAGCGTCTGGCCATCGCCCCCTGCGACAAGCGCTACCACCCGCAGGTCCTGACAAGAAAGCTGTTCTTGAACCCAATCAGAATCTCTAAAGATTGGCTGCGTTTTCAACGAATGTTGTTTGATAGCAGAGGCGCGGGAAGTGGCGGACACGGATTTAATAACTGGTGGCCACGATTCTGCAAAACTCACCCGGAATATTTCGCCATGCAACCTGACGGCACCCGCGGCACATTCCCTGGCCCTGATGAGAACGCCCCTACAGGCAATGGTTATTGGCTCAAAAAAATCTGCAAATCGAACCCTGATGTATGGCAACAATGGGTAACAGATGCTTTGCAAGATCTGGAACGGAACCCAGGTCTGAATTATCCGAGTGCCGGCGCCAGCGATGGTCACAATTCAGGTATCTGTGTATGTCCAAACTGCAAAGCTTGGGACCGTCTTGATGCTAAGCCATTTACCTTCCTATGGAAAGGCAAACAAGAGGAATATGTGCAACTGAGCGACCGTTACGTGACATTCTGGAATAACCTGGCTAAATTATTGAAAGAAAAACTGCCTGACCGCGATGATGTGCTGCTGCAGGCGATGGCTTATGGCCCCGCCAAGGAACCGCCACTCGGCGAAGGACTGGCCGACAATACTGTGCTGTACTTCGTCGGTAATTTCCCTTTCACAATGCCGGAAATGCGGCAAACCAACAAGGGGCGCTGGCAGGGCTGGTCCAAAAAAGCTCCCAATATGTTTTATCGCCCGAACTGGTGGTATTTCGGCGGCGGTGTCTGGAGCCTCCCTGAAATTTCCTTCCAGGATCTCGCTGATGATTTCCGCTTTTTGGGTAAGCATGGCTGTATGGGTTTGAGTATCGATACTGCCCGTGAAGCCTGGGCCACTGCCGCTCCGATGTATTACCTGCTGGCACAGCTGACCTGGAATTACCAGGCTGACGAAAAAGCCATCCTGAAGGACTACTTCCAACGCGGTTTTGGACCCGCCGCCGAACCCGTAGAGGATTACTGGCTGGCCTGGGAAGATGCCCGGCTCCAGGTGATGGCCACTCCAGGATTACAGCCGACATCCCGTTATCGGCTGGAGTTTTACCAGGCCATCCGCAAAGTCTATACTACCACAGCTTTGGCGCAGACGGATGCCTGCCTGAAACGGGCCGAAACCGCTGCCGCGGACTCGGAGCTCTATCGTAAGCGCGTGGCTTTTGTACGGGCTGGTTGGACAGTAACCGACTTGATGTTCAAGTCGGCTGACGAAATGGACAAGGTGCGAAAAACCGTCGGCGTTGACAAGGCGGCAGTGGAGAAATCGCTGGCTTACTGGCAACAGATTAAAGATACCATCAAGGCGCATCCGAACAGCTTCGATATCGTACGGCTGATGGAAGCTATGCAAGGCAGAAAATATATGGGCAATATGGAGAACTACTTCGGACCACCGTCGCCGGCCTTCCAGAATGCCCTGGATGCTAGCATCCCGGCGAAATCTTCCGCCGATGCTTGGGAATTAGTCTATGAGAGCGACTTCAGCAAGCCCGCAGAACTCGACAAATGGCTGGTGACAGATGGAACCTGGGAGATCAAGGATGGCGCATTACACAGCGGAACAGATAGCAGAATTCTGCTCCGTCAGTCGGTGCCTGGCTATCAACGCATTGAATTCACCGCCCAAGTACTGCCTAAAGCGGATGGTCTGGTCTCGGATCTCAGCGTGTTCCTGCAGGTCCCGGAAAAGGGCGACTCCTTGCACACAGGCTACTTCTTTCAGTTCGGCGGCATGGGTAATACTTTGCACCAAATTTTCCGCCAGAAGAATATCTTGTGGGCAGATCGTCAACCGTCGATCCGCATTATCGCCAAACACAAGCACCACGTTGTGGTCGAGAATGACGAGGGTCTTCTGCGTCTGACTATCGATGGAAAAGTCGTGCGTGAACTGCGCGAGAAAACATCACTGGTAGGCAAAGAGCAGGACCATGCGGGACTTTTTTTCTTCTCGCCGACCAGTGTCGAAAAGGTCAAAGTCTATTACAAACCCCTCGATGATGGCATGATTTAAGTGCCGTGGTCACCCGCCTGCGTGGCGGCTGTGGTCACGGAATTCCAAAGCTTTTTGCCTGTTTATTTTTTATTATCTGTAGCTTTCTTATCGAAAATCAAAGCACCAAAATAAGTGTGCCTTGCTTAATTTTCACCAAAACAGGATTGGCCGACTTTGACTGATGCTTTTAGATTTAATCATGGTGTTCCTGCCTTAGTCGCTTAGGTGACTAGAAAAAACAATTAATTGTTCTTTCCAAAAAGTTGTCAAACGAACGTTTAAAGGCGTTTAGTGTAGTAGTCGCTCTATGAGCGACATATGCCGCTCATAGAGCGGCTACTACACCCGATGCTGGTTGACGATGCTGCGCGACCCGCCTTCCAGTCGTTCGGCGTGGCATGCGATGTTGGTGGACGATTGGGGTCATTTGGGGGCTCGTCCACCAGCATCGTCGCCGCTATCGTCAACCAAAGGCGCAGCCGACCTCAGTAGGTCCGGTTTTCAGCCGGACATGTCCGATTGGAAATCGGAACTGCAAGCAAGATGCTCGCACTACTTCATAGCCATTTCAAACCATGAAAACTTTACCTCTTGTGTGGTTGCGGAGTCACCCCGGAAATCTTCAATCCGCTTACTTCACCATCCAGCACAATTGCCGGGCGCGCATCCGGACGCATTGTGCGTAAATCGAGATTATGCAGCCCGATGCCTGTTACGTGGCGCACATAGATCCCATAGGACGGCAGCGTCCCAAACATCATGCCTGAAGGATACGCCTTTTCTTTTTCGGGCAGCACGCGCGCAGCATCCTCCGCCGTGCCTCCGCCCGCAAAGCTGATGCTGATATCGCGCAAGGTGACCCGCTCCGCCGGATGCCCCGGAATGCCGCTCACTGAACAGCCGATACTCACCGCGCCTTCGGCGTAGATCAGACTTTTCGTGAAACGCGCCTTATATAGATAGTTGATCGCAGGGGTGATGCTTTCGTAGTCTTTTATGTTCGCGCTGCCGCGCAAAACGGCCGAGTTTGTCACCGACAGCGTGACCCCGCTGCGCAACCTGATGGAGCCGGATAAAAAGATGCCTTCACACAGATTCACCTCGCCGCCACCAGCCTCGTAGCAGGCATCGATTGCCGACTGAATTGCTTTTGTGTCCAGCGTCACACCATCCGCCTTGGCCCCGAACTCCTTTGCTTTCCCCACCATCCGCCTTGGCACCGAACTCCTTTGCTTTCCACACCATCCGCCTTGGCACCGAACTCCTTTGCTTTCCACACCTTTGTTTTGGCATCCACCTTTTGGACGAGCAGCATTGCAAGCCCGCATAGCAGCACACGCAGCCATGTAGGTTTTGGATTATTGTTTTCTCTTATTCTCATTGTCCCTCCCACGCTGTGACCGCATTGACAACGAACCACGATCCTTGTTGTTTACCGTCATGTGCGGCCCGAAAAACGTTAAACGTCAGCCTTGCACTCTCGGGAAGCTTCACCTCGCCGGAGGTGACTGTCTCGAGCATGTCGTTCTGTACCGCGAGTGTAAAGGTTTTATGGTTGGCCGCAATACGCACGGTGAGCGTATACCAGCACTCTGCCGCATAATCAGCGACGCTTTTGTTGTTGGCTAAAATCTTACCCGCATCGGTCAGGGAAACGGTTACGAGCGGTGTTCCGTCTTTGCCGCCCAAAGCCAGTGTTATGGGCTGGTCGGTCTGCCCCGCCTTGACTCGCACGTGAAGGACGAGCGCATTGGCCGCCTCCGCCGGAAACGCCAACATCGCTGATGCGCCGGCCTCGAGTTTCAACCCGCGCAGGTCGAGCGGCTGATAGCGCGGTACGGTGCTAAGATCGAACACACTGGGGCGCATTTCGGCATCATAATCGGGAACATCTACGACAATGGCGCGGCCTTTGCAGCTCCACGCGACCGGAGGATCTCCGAATGTGTCGCACCGGAAGTTCTCGAACGCCAGCAGCTCGGGACGCACGAACACAATGTAGGGCTCCTGACGTTTATTCGCGACATTCGGGCCGAGCTGCACTTCTCCAGCCGGAAAATTTTTGGCGTATAGCTCGTAATCATTTTCGGAAGTCGGGGGCCGGTTACGGTAACGATAAGGCCAGCCCCAGTTTCCGACCGTCAGCGACTCGCTGATCACGGTGAACCCGTCGGTCTCCAGCCAGTTGAGTTTCTTTGCCTTTGGTTTCGCTACATATACCGTAGCCTTGCCCTGCAGCGTGAACCTGTAGGACTGGCCGTGATCCGTGATATAGGCTGGGCTGATGTTTTTCCATTTGCCGTAAACAGAGCGGATCCCGCCGATCTGGAAAGTTCCTTTGAGCGGAAATGCGGTGAGCGAATAGGGGGAACCGTTGAAAAAGGTGGCACTGATCCGCTCGGCCTGCGAACCATAAACGGCATCACCGCTTTGCGCGGGATCGTGCATGACCACATTTCCAAAGTATGGATGGCGCTGCGGCTCGATCTCTGTCACAAAGTCCATCGACTCAGTCTCCAGTTTCAGCAGGGCTTTCTGGTAAAGATTGTACATCTGATAAAAGTCTTCATTGGTGCCGCTGCGGAACCAATACTGCCACTTCTCTGTCTCGCACTGGTTGCGGAAGGCCGCGACCAGCTCTTTTGTCAGGGGGCGTGCGTCGAGCAGCGCGGCCAGCGCACCGGCGCGGTCGCCCTTTGCCAGCAGGTCAATCGCGTCCTGCGTGGCGATGGAGAGCTTATAAACGCCGCGGATGATCCGGATCGCATCCACAAACTCGTAGTCAAAGAAGTAGAGACGCTCCTCAGGTATGGATGGTCGCAGAGCGAGTGCCTGGTCCAAAACCTCACCAAGGTCGCGGATGCCTTGCTCGTACACCTCACGGTTAAACCTAGAAGCAAGCTTAAACCCGTCGCGGTTGTTGTTGCCGATGTTCAGCAGATTGGCGACCACCGTGAAAAAAGGTTCCATCACTGCGAAATAGCTTGGAATCGTTTTGTTCCCGTCGCTCTTCGTCGTGTGTGGGTATTTTTCATAGTAGGCATCATAAAGCTCGGCAACCTTGGATGCCACAGCCTCGCCGAACTCCTCGCGGCAATACCGCTGCAGGTATTCTCTCGGATCGAACCCCGGATAGTCCCACAACATTTCCGCAATTCCGCGGATTTCAAGCTGCTGGTGGCGCAGCTCGTTCATCGCCAGGAGCATACGCTGCGTGTCGCCTCTTTCGTACATAGCGTCCATGTTGACTTTATGGTAGCTCTCAATCGGTGTGCATTTGGCGAACTGCGGGCCGCCGCCGAAATACTGCGAGTGGTAATACTGCCCGTATCGGCGTTTAGGATCACGGGTCTCAGTCCAGAACTTCTTTGAGTACGACATGCCGCTCATGCCTCTGTCGCAGAAACCTATTGTGACACCTTCCGGCACGGTGAGCCACCCTTTATCATAATTCTTACCCATCTCGCTGTACAGGCTGGTCATCATCTCCAGGTCGGGGTTAGGGTCGATTTTCCGCACTAAGCCAGCCATTTCGTTCAAGCCCTTGGTGATGATCTCCGCCCGCTGCTGTTCAGTGCCGCCGCCGGGCAGGCTGTCATCGGAATAGGGGGCGTCGGCCTGCCCACGCAGGTTGATCTCCCAGACAACCTGCGGAGAAAATTCAGACAAGCGCCCGATATAGTAGCTCCAAAATTCGTGAAATGCCTCGGGGTGTTTCAGGTAGGAGAAAAGCTTAGGCTTGCCAGCTGGATTATGGTTGTCCCAATAGTCGTCCCAGAACGCGGTGTTCGCGCCTACCCCCTCCATCTGGTGCTGGGTGATGAACAGTCCGCGGTCAACCGCTGCTTTGAGCTGCTCATAGTCAGGATACCAGTCGATATCAATGAAATACCAGGAGACCATATTCATTTTCAAACGCAGGGCTGCCTCCCAAAGCCGTTCGAACACCTCGGGATGAATTGCGAACATGTAACGTCCGTAACGAGCTCGCTGTACTATTCCGCTGTGCAGCCACTCCATGAACTGCGGGTGGTCGTTTAGGGTCCAGCCGCGGTATTTCCAGGTCGGTTCTTTTGTGGGCCCGAAGTCAATCCGGTTATCAAAGATAAGCTCTCCTTGCGTGGCGGGTTCATGATCCGCCCAGAACCAGAGGGGGTCAACGCCGAGGTGTTTTTGCTCGAAATCGTAGATACCGAAGATGGTTCCCCGCACGTTGCTGCCGGCAATGGCCAGCACCTGATCTTTACCCCCGAACTGGTTTAGCACGCGATACTTGAAAACCTCCCATTTCCCATTCAAATCGGTAACAGGCATACCGACCGAGGTCAGAAGCGTGGCACCCGCCGGACAGTCAGCGCTGCCGATCACAATGCACTTGCCCCATGTTTCATTGAGCGCATGCACTATGTTCGGCGTTACGCCGGTGATTTTGGTGATGTCGCGCTGGAGGTTTTTGGCTGCTGCCAGCACGCCTTTATGCTCGTCCTTTGCAAGTACAATGTAAGCTGGTCTGACCCCTTTCACGATCTCAATGACAGGACGGTCTGTTTCGCTGTCGGCGAACAGGGTGCTGCTCATCAGGCAGGCCGCACACAGGACGATTGTGGACACAGAGTCCACAAATTTTTTACTCGTTTGTTTCTTTGTCATTTAAAGCTTTCTTAGTATTTTATTTTATAGAATATCGCCGAGCCTGTTGCCGGGAGACCGAACGATTGAGTGTAGATGCCGTTGGAGCGGGTTGAAGAGCTGAGAGCAGAAATCAAAGACCAGCCCGTACCTGCCAGGTTAGTGGTGTACCAGGGTCGGGGCTGGGCAGCCAGCGTGGGTCCGGTAAAGGACAGGGAGATGTTAGTGGTTTCCGACAGGGATATCCCCGTGATCTGGACCGGCTGGGAGGGGTCAGAAAGCAGGTCTGCCAGCTCGAGCGGAGAGATGCCGGCACTGAGTGCCCGGATACTGTCAATACTGAGCACCTCGTCCCAAATCGATAGGTCGTCGATCCAGCCAGTGAAGGGGTATTTGGAATCTGTTGGCCTTCGCTCAAGGGCTCCCAGTGTTGTTGTGTTCAGGGACAGAGTCCCGGGCATGTAGTTGAAGTCCGACGCTGCGGCAGGCACGCCGTCAATGAAGAGCTGCGCCTCGCCTGCCAGATCCGTCCAGACCAGGTGGTGCCAAGTTGCGTCAAAGACCGGCTCGGATGACACCTTGTCCAACATAGTTGGGCCTGTGTTGGGGCGTACCATGGCGCGGAGCTTGTCCGTACTCGTCTGGCCGAAACAATAGACCGGATAGGCATTTGAGGTGTTTCCCTCTCCCAGTAACCAAGAGGTTTTACCTGTGCTGCTTTTGACCCAGACCGACACCGACACCCCGCCCGACCCAGCTCGTCCATAAAGATTTAAGAAGGGCAGCTGGAGCCAGCTTGTTCCATCAAAAAAGGCCGCTTCCCTGCTGGTGCCAGCCAAAGCAACAGACACCTGGTCGGTGAACGTTACACCCGCACCAGTTGACGTACAGTTGGTGCCGTGATAGGCATTGGTACCCTGATCATTAAGCTGCATTTCAAAGTCATAGTAGGCCAACAGCTTGCAGGAGAGTGGACGTGTTGTGAATGTTTTCACCTCCGACCACATTTCATTTCCAGTGAGGGCACTCGTGGCCAGGAAAACTAAGTGGTATGTTGTTGAGGGAAGAAGATTGGAAATCACGCTTGTTATCTGACCAACCGGCAGGTCACTTCCGACATGCTCGCTCCGCAGCCACCCTTCGCGCTGCTGCCCCGGATTGTTCGTTCCGCAGAAAAGCCAGACATCGGCGGGCGCACCGGCCAGCGTGGAGGACGCTTGGGCAGAGGTTTTCTTAATGCTAGTTATGCCTGTATCCTCCCACCACAGTGTGGCTGGGCCCGCTGCGCGCAGCTCAAGTGTATGACCGTTGCACAGCGCATCCGTTGTCCATGAGCTGCCGCCCGGTATGGTTGCAATATGCGCTGTGTTCAGGAAGACTTCGACCATCTGATTTTCGAAGGTGCGCGTGTCTACGGTCAATCGTGAAGCTATCTGCTTGTCAATGCTTAGCACTGCCGCATGAAACGTCATGTTGGAGGGTGAGAGCTCATAGTCGAGCTGGAGCGCGCCCTGCTGGCCGTCACCCACCCGGCATTCGAAACAAGAGGTCTTGACAAAGCCAGCCACAAAAAGGCTGTCCGAAGCGTTCAGTGCATGGCGTGGGATTTTTCCGGCCAACAACCGTGACATAAACCAGGTCTCCGCAGCGGATTGCTGGTTGGCTGAAGGGGCGCTGTGGGGCCAAGATTGAAGTTCGTTGGCCTCGTTGAGACCGTTTGTGTTGAAATCGTGATAGAGAGCTGGCTGGCCGATATGCACCGTGATATTCGAGAACTCGCCCGCATAGGCCTCTTGGCTGACTGCGTTGTCGTAATACGTGGTCATGTTGACTGGCGGGCAAATGGTTTCATCCGTGTTTACAAAAAGGTGGATCTCTGAGTAGGGGTTGTTGGCCGAAGCCAAGTTTGAGGCGCGCGCGTGATATCGGTCAGCTACAGCCGGATTGGCCAGCGTCGGGTCACCGATATCGCTCCGCAACTGCGGCTGTCGGCTGCTGCCCGCGCCGTTGAAATACCAGCCGTCAACGGGACCATACCCATAATCGGACATGCCGAAAAACGCCGCGCCAACGTTAAAGTAGTTTGGAAATTTTGTCAGCGCCGACATTGTGTTGCCGCCGCCACCTGAATAACCGGTAAGATAGATAATCTCCGGATTCACCAAGCCGGCGAAGTCGCTTTTAATTGCTTCGACTGCATCGTAGATATCGTAAATCTCAAGCCCTCCTGAATCTCGCGTGCCCTCCGAGCCCTCGCGCCCGCGCATGGCCACGGAGATAGCGAAAAACCCTTGGTCACGCAAACGCTGGGCGTTGGTCCGCACCGCACTGAAAAGTCCGCTCGAGCCCGAATAGCCGTGCATAACAACCGCTATGGGCGCATTGGCCATGGTGTCATCATAATTCAATTCGGCCTTGAGATTAAGAGGCCCGCCGGCACCTTGTGTGATGGTGGAGCGATAGGTGTGATTCTCCATTACAGTAGCAGCCCAAGTAAAACGTACCGCTACTGTAATGATCGCAAGCGCCAAGTATTTTTTAGATTTAAACATGATCTTATCGTCATGATTCATCTCTTATGCGGCTGCGGTGTAACCCCGAAAATCTCCAATTCGCTGACACCGGCATCTTCAATTCATTGCACAAGAATAATAGTCCCAGGGGGTATCTTACTTAGATATCCCTGTGCATCCAGACTCACTTTGCAGCCTCCGCAGGTAATAACAGCCAATTGATCTTCTGTAAGCCCGTTACCATCCGTGCCGAAACGTAACGAACCTGGACCGAGCTTACCTATGATCGTCAGCGTGCCCGTCCAAACCATGTCGGTACTGTCGGCGAACGAGAGTTCGGTCGAGCCGGTGCCCACGTTGAGCGCACTGTCATCAAGGATCTCCAGCGTGTCGAAAGCGTTGCGGCTTGTGCCCGCATCCAGCGTGGCATTGCCAAGTACGAGCGCGTTTGTTCCACCCGCATAGATATCGTCTGTGCCGAGCCGCAACTCGCCGCCGATCACTGAGACGTTGCCGCAATAGGCCTGCACCCCGGTCAGCTCCAGTGTGCCGTCGCCGCTCTTTACCAGGCTTCCTGCCACATAGTCGCTGCTGATCCTGCCTGTCAGACGCGCGTCGATGGCGGCCGAACCGTTCCGCACACGTAATTCGCGCGCGCCGTTATTCAGATCAAGCGGATTTTCGAATATCAACGTCGAGTTCGCATACGGCGAACTTAAGATAAAGGGCCGTCCATCCCTAATAAACGAAAGTGTTGTTCCCCATGCCAGCGTGTCGCCCTCTCCGCCAAGGTTGACGGTACGATCTATACCATAAGCACTGAACCCGCCGCCGCCGGGAGTTGTGCCCATATGAAAAACTATTCCTCCTTTATTGCTGCCTAAAGCGCCCGTAAAGTCGCCCGGTGCTTCGCCGTTCAGGTCCGCCCCTAATTCCAGCACCCCGTCTCCCATGACTCTGATCGTGCCGACTGTATAAGGCATGTTTGTGGCCAGACGCACTGTGCCACCCAGCACAGTGAAAAAGGCGTTGAAAGGCTGAGTGAATTCGATCAACCCTGTTCCGCCGACCGTGTATACTTTGTTGACGCTGATATCCCAGGTGAATTTACCTGTGCCGTAGTTGAACAGAAGAGTTGTATATTGGCCGCCATGCGTCCCGTTTGTAACTGTTATCGGATAGGAGCCGTAGGCGACGACTCCACGTCCGACCGACGAATTATCCGTCTGGAACTTCTTGCCCCCCATGTCCAGGGTGACCGCATTTGTCCTGGCATCGATCACCATTGTGGAAAAGCTGAGGTCAGCCGTGCGCGTGACGTCCGACGTAAGCGACAGGTGGTCACCCGCATACGTGGAGGCATTCGACTCGGTCATTGCCAGCGTGTTAGTATGGCGCACAATGCTCAAGTCGTCCGCTTGCGTCGGGAATCCAGCTTGTCCGTCCGGATCTTTGATCAGGAAGAGGGAGTCCGCGCCATTATTGTTCATGAGTATGTCGTTGACGATCTGCACGGTCGAGCCGTTGGTCGGAATCGCGCTTGCGGTGCGGAGTGTGGCGTTACTTTTCCGGTCAATCAGCAGCATGGATGAGGTGTTCTCGCTTTCGAAGCTGTCCACCTCAATAGTTGTTCCATCACCGCCGTTGCCGTCCACAACCAGCGTATTGGCCGAGTAAGCATTCACCGTGCAAACGCCCATTTTCTGAAACGTCGTGTTGCCTGTGCCGACTTTACCCATGAAGTTTAACTCCCCGCTATTCAGAAGCACGCTACGGCCTGCCGCGAACACGCGGTTGCTGCCCGCACCGGCATTGTCGCCCACATAGTCGGCGACAAGTTTACCGCCTGAAACGGAGATATCATCGTTTCCAGCCCATCCTGTAAAGGTGTTCATGCCTGTCAAACGCCACACTCCGGAATCTGTTTTGTTTAATTTAGTTAGGGCGCTAGCATGATTCGCAAGGATACCCTCGAGCAGGCTTGTACCGGAAGATATGCCGCCAAGTAAAACGGTTGTACTCTTGCTGGTAAACACGAGTTGCCCGTTAAGACTTAACGAACCGGCCGCACTATCGTTTCTCAGCCTTGGTGTAGTGTACAGCGAGATCTTTCGGTTTGAACTGCAGTCACGTGTGCCAATATAGATGAAACTGCACGTTTGACAGTAAAACGAATTTCCCGCGCCGAGAGCCGAAGGTACCCCGCTATTAGCAATTGATGTGAAATATACGCTTCCCGCAATCGGGGACGGTTCACCTGTAAAACTGTTGGCGTCGTTTCTCAGGTGAAGAGAGATCGCGCTCCCAGTCAGCGAGGTCATCCGGAATCCGCCAACGCCCGTAATCAGAGAGTCGATCACCAGTTGGCCTGAGCCGATCAGGTAACGGTTACCCGAGGGCGCAAGATTCAGTGTAAGATCTTTGCCGAGTGTTAAGCTACTGAGCGCGTTTAAAGGCAACAGTAGATGGTTTTTTGTATAAGCGGGGAGTTCACTTGCGTCCAAGGTTAAGGTTTTTGTCCCGTTAAGGGTCAGACCACAAAGCACTCCAGCCGCCGTGCCGAAACTAAGCCCGTTTGTGGGGGTGTGATCCGCTGTCACTTGGAGGGCGGCATTGCCAGTGATGTCCGTGTAGTCGTTATCGACGATACCGCCGCTCCAGTTGGCCGGATCATTGATGTCTGTCCCGCCCGTGCCACCTGGCACGCCCGCGCCGTTCCATCCCGCTAATACATGGCCGGCAATACTTGCGGCCAGCAATCCGGATAACATGATCCGGCTGAATCTCATTTCAATGTTCTGTTTCATATTGCACCTCTGTTTTCTAGGTTGTCACACTCTCACACTCTCACACTGTTGACATATTTGAAATTTAATTTCACATATGTTAAATAATTATAACAATGACTTTGAAGGTTATCCGGTAATATGCGCCGATTCAGATGCGCTCGTTTTTATTGCCCCTCCCACGCCGTGACCGCATTGACAACAAACCATGATCCTTTCTGTTTGCCTTCGTGCGCCACTAGGAAGGCCTCTGACATTAACCGCGCACTCTCGGGAAGCTTCACCTCGCCGGAGGTGACTGTCTCGAGCGCATCGTTCTGTACCGTGAGCGTATAGGTCTTACGGTTGGTCGCAATGCGTACGGTGAGCGTGTACCAGCGCTCTGCCGCATAATCGGCGACGGTTTTGCCATTGGCTAAAATCTTTCCCGCATTGTCCAGAGAAACGGTTACGGCAGGTGTTCCGTCTTTATTGCCCAGTGTCAGCGTTATGGGCTGGTCGGTCTGTCCGGCCTTGATCCGCGCATGGAGCACGAGCGCGTTGGTTACCGTCACGGGAAACTCCAGCAGCGCCGACGCGCCAGCCTCTAGCTTTAGCGCGCGCAGGTCGAGCGGCTGATGGCGCGGTACAGTGTTCAGATCGAACACACTGGGGCGCATTTCGGCATCATAATCGGGAACATCCACGACAAAAGCGCGACCCTTACAACTCCATGCTGCCGGTGGGTCTCCGAACGTGTCGTTACGGAAATTTTCGAATGCCAGCAGTTCAGGGCGCACGAATACGATGTAGGGCTCCTGGCCCGCTTTAACGGCATTCGGGCCGAGTTGCACCTCTCCTGCCTGAAATGTTTTGGCGAATAACTCGTACTCGTTTTCGGAGGTCGGGGGGCGGTTACGATAGCGGTAAGGCCAACCCCATTTACCGACTGTCAGCGATTTTCCGGTCGCGGTGAATCCGTCGGTCTCCAGCCAGTCGAGTTTCTTTGCCTTTGGTTTCGCGACATATACCGTGGCCCTGCCTTGCAGCGTGAATCGGCAGGACAAACCGTGATCAGAGGTATAGGCCGGGCTGATTTTTATCCATCCTCTGTAAGCCGATCGGGACCCGGCGAGTTGGAAAGCCCCTTTGAGCGGAAAAGCAGTGAGCGAATCGGGGGAGCCGTTTAAGAAGGTACCGATCCGCTCGGCCTGCGAACCATAGACAGCATCACCAGTTTGCGCGGGATCATGCATGACCACATTTCCAAAGTATGGATGGCGCTGCGGCTCGATCTCTGTCACAAAGTCCATCGACTCAGTCTCCAGTTTCAGCAGGGCTTTCTGGTAAAGGTTATACATCTGGTAAAAGTCTTCATTGGTGCCGCTGCGGAACCAATACCGCCACTTTTCTGTCCCGCACTGGTTGCGGAAGGCTGCGACAAGCTCCTCTGTCAGGGGGCGCGCGTCGAGCAGCGCGGCCAGCGCACCGGCGCGGTCACCTTTGGCCAGCAGATCGATCGCATCCTGCGTGGCGATCGAGAGCTTGTAAACGCCGCGAATGATCCGAATCGCATCCACAAACTCGTAGTCAAAGAAGTAGTGCCGCTCCTCAGGTATGGATGGTCGCAGAGCGAGTGCCTGGTCCAAAACCTCACCAAGGTCGCGGATGCCTTGCTCGTACATCTCGCGATTAAACTGGTAGGCAAGCTTAAACCCGTCGCGGTTATTGTTTCCTATGTTCA
>JBAYXX010000078.1:0-18810 GCA_041673345.1 Kiritimatiellia bacterium | reverse complement strand
GTTGACTTTCATTCATGGCGCGTATTATATCACGCGCGCGCGTAAAACGCAACTACATTTTGAACAATATTGTGAAAAAAAAGGCCGAAAACGTTAAGGTTTTCGCGCCTATGTCCAGTGGTCTGGACTCTGACGCGGAAGAAGCCCGCTCCAGTACCCTGCGGCAGCGTGATGGAGACTACGCCGCCGGTGCCTGGGAGGTCAATGCAGTTGTCAACAGGCGTCCAGCGCGCATCAATCAGTTGCGGGGTTGATTCAACAGTGTAGCTTTGTCCAACAACAGTTGTCCATCTCAGGCGATGGCCAGTAACCTCTGACGCAAAGAGCTTAATGACAAATACGCTCTGCGGGTCGCTGGCATCAGTTCCAGCCAGTTCTTCATGGTCGGTAGGTGTTCCATCCTGATCATAATCGCTTTGGGGATCAAGAATCAGTGCGGTCAGCTCTAGGCTTTCGCCGCTGTTTCCAATTGGATCGGCGGGGGTAATGATGATAGTGCTGTGTTGATCAAGCTGGTTTGTCATGGAGAGCAGAGTGCTGAGCGCGTTGCTGCAGATCCCCAGCAGCTCGCCGCCGCTGCGGATGGTGTAGCTCACAGGATTATTCACCGGAGTGTCAACTGCCGGTGGCCAAGACAGAGAGATCTGGTTGGTTGTGAGCAGGTAATCGCCGCCACGGCCCCGCGGCCCAGCTGTTAAGCCTCCGGCGGCGAATTGCGGGGCGATATTATCGACCGCGAATATTTTTGTTTGAACTGTTTCAAACCAGGGCGAGGCGGCGGTGATCCGCATGTAGATGTTGGAACTCCAGCCAATATCAACCTCAGTGGCGGCGCTGTTCCAGATGGCGCTGATTAGATTGGTCACAGGAATGGAGTTGGTGGTGGCCGGGATATTTTCAATCACGCCATCAACCGCATAGTTGGGCATGTTGGTCTGGGCGGGTTGGAGGGTGATATTGGTGAGCGATGCACTGTGCCAGTGGTGTCCGCGGTCCTGCGACCACTCCAGCTTCACGGTCACAGGTTCCTGGTCATGTTCGTGGGTCAGGGTGTTAAGGGCGACAGCGCCATTGCCATTGGTGATCTGCGCGACCGAGTAGTGCAGCAGCTCCGGCGGCTGGCGGATTTTCAGCTGCCAGTAAAACGAGTGCCTGGGGTTGACCGGGTCGTTGCTGTTGAGGATCAGCGTTGTGTTTTCGTCGCGCGACCAGCAGACCTGCGGTAGGTTGCGCCAGAGCAGCTCGCTTAGGTAGCCGGGCGCGGTAATGAAAGGGTTTGTCTGTGGCAGGGTGTATGTGAAACCTGAGGGAGGCGCTGCGGGTGAGATGAGGATGTCGTCAATATACCATCCCTCAAGGTCGGTGTTGTCGTCACCGCCATACACAAAGCGGAAGATCACACTCTGGCCTTCGAGTCCGTTCTTTTCCGGGCAGGCGGTCATCAGATCAAAGACCGCAGTTTTCCAAACTGTGCCGGTTCCGGCAAAACAGGGTGTCAAGTCAGGCCAGGGCGACTGCGGATAGCCATAGATGGTATGGGTGTAGGGACCGGCCAGGAGGTGGAAGCTGCTGCCGCCATCAATTGAATATTCCACAACTCCGCCGTCAAAGGCCCGAGATGGATCAACTTTGAGGTATGTTTCCGAAGCGATCCAGTAGGCAAAGGAGAGTTGCGCATTGGCGCCGATAGTGACTGCCGGCATGGCGATGGAGGCGTGATGTGCCGCGCCCTTGGTTGATTTTAACGCGGCATGCAGCGCGTAGGGGGGGGAGAAGGTGCGATTGGTGGATATATCCCAGGGCTGCTCAATTGGCCGAGTATTCCAGTTATAGAGTTGGCCAAGTGACGGGGAGAGGAATTTCTCCTCTTTGCCGAAGCTGAGGTTCCAGTTCAGGAGGGCATTGCCGCGGTTAAAAAGCCAGGAGCGGTTGGTGATCGCGACAACCTCCGGCCTGGTAAGAACAAACAGATCGGGAAGGTCGGAGCAATCCGCCACTGGATAGGCGAGAAAAAGGTTGTGAGTTGCGCTCTGGCTCAGGTTGCCGGAGGGATCTTGGGCTTCAAGCCAGTATTGGATGTTATCGCCGGCAGTGCTGGTGGCGGCGATCCGGGCCCAATAAACATGATTGGAAGTTAGGCTGAGGGGGGTGCGTATCAGTTCACCACTTCGGATCTTCCAGAAAACCGCGGCATTTGTGACTGCATGTGTGTCGGTAATAACCGCATTGATATCAAAGGGTCCTGGCCTGTTCTGGATCTCCGGTAGGGGGGTGTGGATAATCCGCGGGGGGGCGGGGAAGCTTTGCGAATCAAGCGGGTCGGAGAGATCCGCAAACTCCTGATAGAGGTCGTAACCATCATTGTCATGGTCAGCGAAAATATCCTGCCCAATAGTACCGAAGTACTGTAACTCCCACCAGTCGGCGATCTGATTGCCATCCAAATCCTGGTCTGACGGAATATAGATCGCAGTCAGCTCATGGTGAATCGAGACACTCAAGTACGGGTGCTGGAGCACGCTCTTGGCTGGCAGCGCGGGTGAGTGCACACCATCCAGCTCCCAGCCGGCAAAGGCCCACTGATTGCTCTCCGCATCCTGAAGAAAGCGCTCTGCTGGTGGGACGGTCAGGGTGGTGCCTGAGTTAACCCAGTAGACGCTCTCGGATGGCATTCCCAGTGAGCTGTTGACCAGCACGCGGTGCTGTTTCTGCCAGCGCCAGATCAGCATGGAGTTCATGTCAATCTGAAATGAGACTGCCCGGTTCGTTGAGCCCGGTGGTACACTGCCAGTGCCTACGAAACCTTGGTTGACATAGCGCAGCTCATCGTTGGCGTAGGAGAGGTCTGCGCACACAGCCTCGATCACCAGTCCAGAGGCGCTTGAGTGTGAGCCGTAATCCGGTTCGCAGATTCCGATATCAAACGGCGAGCCAATAACCTGGAAATTCAGCTCTTCGGTGACATGGAACGGGTGGCTGTCGATTTCAGGGGAGGCACTCTCATAACCAGCGCGGTTGTTGGCGGAGATGGTGTATTCGATCAGGGTGTCAATTGGCTGTGGCGGCACTACGCCCTGATAGAGGTTGCCGGCCACGCGATCCATCCTCTGGGAGTGGACCACGCCAGCCAGCGCGCTGCTGCTCCAGGTCAGGAACACGCTCTCAGGATCAAAGATCCCCACTGGGTTAAGATGGCAGCGCACTTCGTAGTTTGAATCTGTGTTAAAGGTATTGAGTAGGGGGGTGTGGCTGAGGACTGGCGGGACATTGAGCAGGGCTGGTAAAACCGGCATGGCAGGGTCGCCCAGCAGGTTCAGCTCGTAGTAGACCCAGCGCCACAATGTGCCGGTGTGTTTGGGAACGCTGCTCAGGTTTTTGCGCCGCGCATATTCATTCATCTGGCCATAGGTGGTGGCGGTGCCACGGAATGCGCCGTCCCAGAAATAGCGGTGGAAAAATTGTGAGTAACCGCTGAGGCTGTTGGCTGTGGCCCAGCCGTTGCGGGAGTTCATGACAACCGCCGCAGCGGCATTGCTGACCGTGACGATCTGTTCCGCAAAACAATTTGGGGTGTCGAAGGCACCGCTTTCGCAGGCCTGAGAGTAGATAAAGTAGGGGAACGGATTTTGCAGAGCGGCCAGCGCGGCGTAGTCACTCGGATTGTACACATTGAGTTTCAGACATTGATAGCGCGCCCCATGCCCCACATGGTTAATCGAGTAGCGGTTGTTGGCCAGATAATTCAACGAGTCGGCTTTGCCAAAAAGATAGGCATCGCTGTCATGCAGGTTGTTGGTGGTGATAAAATCGTTATTATAAGGTGAGTTGGTATAGCCAAGGTTGACTTTGTTAAAGGAGGTGCTGCCGTTGCGGATCTCTTCCATGTATGGCTCGCCGTAAACAATAGTGCCGAAGTTGACTTTCTCTGAGATGAAGCCTTGGTGGAAAAAATCCTCTTTGGCCGCGGTTTCGTGTTGCAGTGTCTTGCGCACCATGTGCGCGAGTTCAATTTCATTTGCGACGGGGAAGCGCCCTACCAGAATCTCGGCAGTCAGGTCAACATCACCGCCGCCATCGCCATCATTATACTCGCCGTAGCGTCCATTGTTGTTGCCATCATAGCTGCCGCCCATGCAACCGTAGTAGATGTGATCAGCGGGGATATCGTCGGTGTAGGTGGTTAAGAAAGACTCCACAGAAATATAGAGCTTGCGGGTTGGGATCATTTGATGCGTGCCGGCGATCAGCAGATATTGGAGGCCCCAGGTCGCATGTGCATCCTGTAGAAAGCGGCGGATACGCGCTGGTTGATCCACGCCTGAGTAGTGGTCATCAATCCACTCGACTGGGAGCAGCTTGGTAATAAAACCTGATTGTTCGCGGGTGGTGAGCAGGCTGGTAAAGTCAAAGGGGGGCGTGGCCTGCGCAATTAGATTTGAGGTGGAGATGATCAGATAATCACAGCGTTCCTCTGGGTTGAGCGGTGAGGCCGAGAGGTCAAGACCCTGGATCGGATCAATAGCGGCACGCGCCTTTTCGGTTAACGTGATATGCGCTGTCACAGATGCGCTGCAGAGCAATGTCTTTTCAAGCGGGTTGTACTGAAGCGGGGCAAAGCTCAGGGAGAAAAGCGTTGAGCCGTCGGTCGGGTCGCAGCGCCACTGGAGCGCGTTGTTGGCGGGGTAGAGTTCGCGCGCGAGATAAACCAGCGGATCAGGATCGCAGAGAAGCGGCGGGTCGCCTGGTTTAAAGGGCAGTTGCCCCCATTCAACCTGGGAGGTGAGCAAGATGGTCTGGATTTTATCGCGCAGCAGCGTTACGGCTTCGACCTCGTAGCCATCCGGGAGATTAAGCGAAGCGCCGAACTGCGGGAGAATTGGCTCGCCGGGGATATTGTTGGGAATAGTATCCTCTAGCTCAACCCGGCAGGTGTTATCAGCCTGTTCAATGATCTGCGGAAGTTTGAAATTGAAAGTTCTGGTAATGGATTTTTGAGGTGCTGCGTAAGCACTAAAAGTCAAGCTGATGGCAGCGACGATCCATAACTCTTTTTTATTTATCATCACCAAAATTATAGCGTATTGTGAGTTTCGGTGCAATCCCCTGAAAGTTGTGGTATAAGTCACAATTCAGGATGTTTTCACGTGTTGCATGTTTCACGTGTTGCATGTTTCACGGTGTCTTATCTTTTGGTTTGTGCTATGATTAATGGCATTTAAATCAAAAGGATACAGCAGATGTCAGAAGAAAACACCATTTCTACCAATGAGTACCGTGAACAGCGTATCGCCAATCTAAATCAGCTGGCTGAGCTGGGCTTTAAACCCTATGGCGAAGCCTTTGAGCGCACCCGTCTGGCGGATGTGAAGCGAAATTTCGAGGTTGATCAGGAGATCAGTGCTGCCGGGCGTCTCATGACCATCCGCCGTATGGGCAAGGCCTCGTTCGCGACCTTGGATGACGGAACCGACACCTTTCAGATTTTCATCAAGAAAGATCTCTTGAGTGAGGAGCAGTTCGCTGGGGTTAAGGCACTTGATCTGGGTGATTTTGTTGGGGTTAAGGGGCGCACTTTTTTAACCAAAACCGCAGAACCAACGATTCAGGTACACAATTGGACGCTGCTTAGTAAAGCGGTGCAACAGCCGCCCGAGAAATTTCACGGGCTGCAGGATATCGAGGAACGCTATCGTAAGCGCTACCTGGACCTGATGATGAACAAGGAGTCGCGTGACCGATTCTATAAACGCAGTGCGATCATTGCCGAGATACGCGCCTTTTTAAACCAACGTGGTTTTATGGAGGTTGAGACCCCGATCATGCAGGGCCAGGCGGGCGGCGCGGCGGCCAAACCTTTTGCGACCTACCATAACGCGCTGGGAAAGAATCTGGTACTGCGCATCGCCCCTGAGCTATATCTCAAGCGTTTGATTGTGGGAGGTTTTGACAAGGTCTATGAGATTGGCAAGAACTTCCGCAATGAGGGGATTGACCGGACGCACAATCCGGAGTTTACCGTACTCGAGCTTTATGAGGCCTATGGTGACCGCAATTCCATGAAAGCCATCATTGAGGGGTTGCTGCCGCATGTCTGTGAAAAGGTGCTGGGGCAGATCACTGTTGAGTATGGTGAAGCCAAAGAAACTCTGGATTTCACACCGCCCTACCGAGAGGTGCCCTATCATACTCTGGTCACCGATCTGATGGGAGCCGAGTGGTTTGACCTTTCCGTGGAGGAGGCCCGTGCTCAGGCTCTGTTAAAAGGGGTTGCGATTGAGCCGGCGATGGATCATTTGCTGATCACCCATGAGATCTACGACAAGCTGATTGAAAAGAGCCTGCGGCAGCCAACCTTCGTAACCCGCATTCCGCGGCAGTTTGTGCCGCTGGCCAAGGTCTGTGTGGATGATCCTGAGCTGGTGGATGTCTTTGAGTTTGTGGTGGCCGGTAAAGAGCTGTGCCCTGGCTACACTGAGCAGAATGATCCCGTGGCGCAGCGGGCGGCACTGGCTGATCAGGCTGGGGCTGACACCGAAAAAGTCGATGAGGACTTTATCCTGGCGCTGGAACATGGTATGCCGCCGACCGGCGGGCTGGGGCTGGGTATCGACCGCTTGGTGATGATGCTGACCAACACTGAGGCGATCCGTGACGTGATTCTCTTCCCTCAGATGCGATGAAAACAAGCGGTGGCTTTTAAAAAATAGTGCGTAGCACTGTAGCTGAGGGCCGTGACCTAGCAGTTTTTCGGACTTCTCTGAAGTCCGAAGAACTGCTAGAAAAAGAAGAAATAACTCTTAATATTGTTTTAATATCTAGTATTATTTGATATGACATAAGTTATTATTAAGAGGATTTTGTTTATGGCATTACGATCTCAACTGGAAGGCTCGTTTATTGGTGTGCGAAATTGCGCAGCCGCCAGCAGAGGAATGTTGCCAGATCGGCCCAGGAGTGTGAGCGCATCTGTCGGCGGTTGTAGATGACGCCTCCACGCTGTGCGCCAGGGTCGGGCTGGGAGGTGCTGATAATCTGATCTAGCAGTGCGGGCAGGTTGTAATCGCGCAGCACCTTCTGCCGCGACGCTTTAACTGCGTCAAGGCGGTGCTCGTATTCGCCCGCAGTGGCGAGGATGTTCTTGATTGTGGCAATTGATCGCTCTGGGTCTGTAATGTCAATCCGCACAAAGCTCTCTGGCGAGAAGTAATCTGCGGCATTCGGGCAGCCGGAGTAGATTGGCACGCAGTAAGCGAGAAAGGGGTCGGCGAGCTTTTCAGTCCAGTGATGGGGGGCCACATGGTTTTCGATGGCCAGGTGGAATTGATAGGCATTCAAGGCCTCATGTTTTTTCTCGATATAGCGCACACCATGTCCGTAAATGTCCAGTTCAGGCAGTTCGGCTTTGAGGCGTTGGGTGAAATCATAGCGCAGGGAATGCATGGTGTGAGCCTGCTTTTTTGAGGAGCAGACTGTTGAGAAGACGGCGGTTTTGTGGACTGGGGGCTCGGCTTGAAGTTCGTCGTAGCTTTTGCCGTGAAACCAAAGGTTGCCGGTTTGCGAGTGAATGCGGTTGGGGTGCGGCAGAAATTTTTCCTCTTGGCTGGTGAGGAGCACTCCGAACTGGGAAGCGAATCCCTTGCCGTAGCGGGTGATGGTGGCGGGTTCAGAGGTGACCAGAATTGTATTTTTCTGGGGGCAGGGAAGGATTTCCGGCTTACTTTTAAGTTTTTTGGAGATGTCGTCAATTACCACTAACCAGTCATACTCCCGTTCATTGAGGTTCAGTAGAAACTGGCAATTGCCCCATCGGGCTGAGTTTTGCGGCGTTTGGCGAGCCCAGGCGTTCGCATTTCTGCCGTTGGCGATGATTTTGACGCGTGTTGGTTTTAAGTCAGGCATATAGAGTATCATTACAGTGGTTGGTATCTTTTGTCACTTTAAAAACGTTTCAATTCGTATTTTTAGATAACAGTTGAATTGTAGAGGGTAATTGAAACTATGTCAACCGCTGCAGCACAATATAGATATTTAAAATTTCAGTGTGTGGGGGGTAGACAAGGAACATTCTTTTCGTTACAATGACTTAATTATAACAGGTGGAGACAAGCAACATGAAAACAACAAGTGAGGAGGAGACAAGCAACATGAAAACAACAAGCGCTCCGGCGCACAAACAGAGCGTGGTGATCGCTAAAAGCGGCTGTATCACACAGACCAATGTATTGGCGGATGCCAGCAGGTATATGTCCGTGCCATTTGAGAAGCGTTACGTAAAGGGAGGTTTACATTTTTTGACTCTGGCCCTCTTATCGATTTTATTGACAGCCCCGGCTCTGGCTGCTGAGCGACCCGTTATCGGGCTTACAGCACTCCACGCGATGGAACGTATTCTTCAACACGAAGCTTCCTTAGGGACACCGACGGCGGAGATCGCCGCCGCACGTAACGAGGTCGAGTCGTTTCAGGTGGTCGTGGCTGCCGGAAAGGGGAGCTTGAAGGTGGGCTCAGTAGTGCTTTCTGAACTGGTGGGCGAAGGGGGTGCGAAAATTTCCGGCGATAGCATCAGGCTGTATCGGGAGGAGTATGTGCGGGTCCGCAAGTCCACGCCGCGGGCAGAGCTGCCGCCAGGGCTGTATCCAGATGCACTCATACCGTTCATTGATCCGGTTAGCGGCAAACCTATTCTGCCGCGCGCCCAGAGGCAAGAGCGCTGGGGCGAACCAACGGTCACTACCGGGCACGACATGTACGCTGTGCCGTTCGAGGTGTTCGGGGGGATGAATCAGCCCCTGTGGGTCGACATCCATGTGCCTAAGGGCATACCGGTCGGCATCTATCACGGCACACTTAAGGTGTCTGCCGACAGAGGCAAGGCCGAGCTCCCTGTCAAGCTGACTGTGTGGGACTTCGACCTGCCCGACGGCCCGACCCATTGTAATCATTTCGGTGGCTTTAGGGGCATAACCTCGTTTTTCGGTGTTAAACGCGATTCGGATGAATTCTGTGAAATAGAAGCCCGCTACTGCCAAGCCATGGCCGAACATCGCCTTAATCCGCCTCTGCCGAATCACCTGTTGCCGCTGGTGAATCCCGATGGCTCGCTGAATATCGACACAAATCGGCATGCGGCGCTGCGCACGTTCATCGAAAAGCTGCACGTAACCGACTTTGAGATTTCGAGATCGCCCTACCGCCTGCCTGAACAGCGTGAAAAAGCCCTGCGTTATTATCGTGATTATTACCAATATGTCAAGTCAAACGGCTGGTTGGATCGGGCGTATGTTTACCTTTTAGACGAGCCCAACTCTCCGGAACAGTACGAGCATGTGGTCGCTTTAGCCGCCATCGTACACGAGGCCGCTCCTGAGTTGAAATGTCTCGTTACTGAGCAGACCTACCCCCATAAGCCTGACTGGGCCGACATTGATCCGGCGGTCGACATCTGGTGCCCGCTCTGGTCGTTTATTGACCGCGATACGATCAACCAGAAACTCAAGCAAGGCGATGCTGTCTGGTCGTACACCGCGCTGGTCCAGCGGTCGCCACGTTATCACCCCAAATACGAAGAGATGCGCAAGAACGATCCTCCTTATTGGCACATTGACCGGCCGTTGCTGGTTTACCGTGTGCCGACCTGGATCAACCGGCAATACGGTATCACGGGCCTGCTCTACTGGAGCACCGCTACTCGGGTGATCGACCCGTGGTATAGCCCGGTGATGGCGCGTTCACAACACTTCAACGGTGGCGGACATCTTTTTTATCCCGGTGTTTCGTGCGGAATCAAGGGACCTATCTCCAGTATGCGGCTGAAGAACATTCGCGACGGCATGGAAGACTATGAATATTTCGCCCTGCTCGAGAAACGCGCCGGAGCCGCAGCTGTGCAGAAAATCGTTGACCGCATCGCTCCTACGTGGTGGGAGTACACGCGCGATCCTAAGGCTATATTCGATGCCCGCCGGGAGTTGGCGGCTGCGATCATCGCCAAGTAATGCGAGTGATTTTTACAATGCGTCACCCCAGATCACTGGGGGGCGCATTTACTTCAAAACAACAAGTGAGGAGGAGACCGACAACATGAAAACAACAAGCGCTTCGGCGTACAAACAGGCAGTGGTGATCGCCAAAAGCGGCGGCATCACACAAACCCATGCATTGATGGATACCAACAGGTATGTGTCCGTGCCGTTTGAGAAGCTTCACGCAAAGAGGGGGTTACATTTTTTGACTCTGGCCCTCGCATCGATTTTACTGACAGCCCCGGCTCTGGCTGCTGAACGACCCGCTATCGGGCTCACCGCGCTCCATGCTATGGAACGTATTCTCCAAAACGAAGCTCCCTTCGGGACACCGACGGCGGAGATCGCCGCCGCACGTAACGAGGTTGAGTCGTTTCAGGTAGTCGTGACTGCTGGGAAGGGAAACTTGAGGGTGAACTCGGTGGTGCTTTCCGAACTGGTGGGCGAAGGGGGCGCGAAAATTTCCGGTGACAGTATCAAGCTGTATCGTGAGGAGTATGTGCGGGTCCGCATGTCCACGCCGCGGGCAGAGCTGCCGCCTGGGCTGTATCCGGACGCGCTTGTTCCGTTCATTGATCCGGTTAGCGGCAAACCCATCCAGCCGCGTGCTCAGACGCGTGAGCGCTGGGGTGAACCGCTGGTCACTACCGGGCACGACATGTACGCTGTGCCGTTCGAGTTGTTCGAGGGGATGAACCAGCCCCTGTGGATTGATATCCATGTGCCTAAGGGCGTGCCGGCCGGTATCTATCACGGCAAACTCCGGGTCTCTGCCGACAGGGGCAAAGCCGAACTCCCGGTTAAGCTGACCGTGTGGGACTTCGATCTGCCCGACGGCCCTACCCATTGTAATCATTTCGGTGGCTTTTCGGGTGTAGCCTCGCTTTTCGGCGTTAAATATAACTCGGATGAATATCGTGAAATAGAAGCCCGCTACTGCCAAGCCATGGCCGAGCACCGTCTCAACCCGCCTCTGCCGAGCCACTTGTTGCCGCAGGTGAATCCGGACGGCTCGTTGACCATCGATCCGAAGCGGCACGCGGAGCTGCGCGCGTTCATTGAAAAGCTGCACGTAACCGACTTTGAGATTTCGAGATCGCCTTACGGCCGCTTGTCAGGCTCCACTACAAATCCCAACTACAAGACCGTTCCGCCCGAACAGCGGGAAAAAGCTTTGCGCTATTACCGCGATTACTACAAATATGTCAAGGAGAATGGCTGGGCGGACCGGGCGTATGTTTATCTTCTCGACGAACCCAACACCCCGGAGAATTATGAGCAGGTGATCGTTTTAGCCGCCATCGTACACGAGGCCGCTCCCGAGTTGAAATGTCTCGTCGTTGAGCAGACCTACCCCCACAAGCCTGACTGGGCCGATATTGATCCGGCGGTCGACATCTGGTGCCCGCTCTGGTCGTTTATTGACCGCGAGACAATCAATCAGAAGCTCAAGCAAGGCGATGCTGTCTGGTCGTACACTGCGTTAGCCCAGCGGACACCGAATTATCATCCAAAATATGAAGAGATGCGTGAGAAGGATCCTCCGTATTGGCACATTGACCGTCCGTTACTGGTTTACCGTGTACCGACCTGGATCAACCGGCAGTACAATATCACAGGTCTGCTATACTGGAGCACCGTTACCCGGGTGATTGAGCCGTGGTGTAACCCGGCGTTTGCGCATCCGCGGCACTTTAACGGTGGAGGATATCTGTTTTATCCCGGCGCTCCGTGCGGAATCAAGGGACCGGTCGCCAGTATGCGGCTGAAGAACATTCGAGACGGTATGGAAGACTATGAATATTTCGCACTGCTCGAAAAACGCGCCGGAGCCGCAGCTGTGCAGAAAATCGTTGACCGCATCGCTCCGACGTGGTGGGAGTACACGCGTGATCCTAAGGCAATATTCGATGCTCGCCAGGAGTTGGCTGCAGCGATTCTCGCCAAGTAATGCGAGTGATTTGTATAATTAAATAGGGAAGCGATTATTATTATTGAGCCAGCTGGCCTGCTCGGGATCGATCAGGCCGCTGGCCTTTGCTATATACCCAAAAGGTTTAGTAGTCAAGGGATGCGGTCGTACCGTGAGGTAAGGTTCAGCAGACAACGCAATCTGTTGAGGCTTACTTGGGTTTTTGTTGTTGCGTGTTTACAAAAATGCTATAATTTATCGATTTAATAAATAAAATTTTGTGTCAAGAAAACGGAGCAAGAGATGAGTATTACAAGGTGGAAGTTGCCAGAGCATGCTGAACAGCATCATTCCAGTTTGAATTCTGGGTTGGAATGCGAACGTGCGGATAAATATTTCAGTAAGAACGTATTTGGTGAGCGTGAGATGAAATCCCGTCTGCCTAAAGATATTTATAGCGCCATGCGTAAGACTATGGATGAGGGTGTGCCTTTAGATTTCAGTGTCGCGGATGTGGTTGCAACTGCGATGAGCAGTTGGGCCGTGGAGCGCGGCGCCACTCATTACGCCCATATTTTTTATCCGCTCACCGGCAGCACTGCGGAGAGGCATGACAGCTTTTACAGCCCGGATGGCAAGGGTGGTCTGGTGACTGAATTTTCAGGAGCACAGTTGATTCAGGGCGAACCTGATGCCTCCAGCTTCCCGAACGGGGGATTGCGCGCCACATTTGAAGCGCGCGGCTACACGGCTTGGGATGTGACCAGCCCCGCATATTTGATGGACGGGCGTAACGGTACAACGCTGTGTATTCCGACTGCGTTCTGCTCATGGAACGGTCAGGCACTGGATAAAAAGGTGCCTTTGCTACGCTCCATGCAGGCTTTGAACAAGCAGGTGAAACGCGTCCTTAAAGTGTTTGGACAAGATGACCCAGGCATAGTCACCTCCAGTGCCGGCCCGGAGCAGGAGTATTTCCTGATAGATCGTGCCCTCTATTTTGCCCGTCCTGACCTGATCTGCGCTGGCCGCACCCTTTTCGGCGCCCCGCCAGCCAAGGGTCAGCAGCTCGACGATCAGTATTTCGGCACTATTCCTGAGCGCGTACTGGCCTACATGATGGAGGTTGACAGCCTGCTCTACAAACTGGGAATACCGGTGAAGACCCGCCATAACGAGGTGGCCCCTGCTCAGTATGAGATCGCCCCTGTTTTTGAAAGTTCCAATCTGGCCAATGACCATCAGCAACTCTTGATGCACATGCTGCAGAGTGTCGCGCCCAAATACGGCCTG
This sequence comes from Kiritimatiellia bacterium, assembly GCA_041673345.1. GTDB lineage: Bacteria > Verrucomicrobiota > Kiritimatiellia > RFP12 > UBA1067 > M55B167. The sequence goes on along the minus strand of JBAYXX010000078.1, from coordinate 5,583 downwards.
GTCTGTCTGGTGCATGAGAAGCCCTTTGCCGGTGTCAACGGTTCCGGCAAACATGTTAATTGGTCGATTGGCGGCCCCACGGTCGGCAGCCTTTTGTCACCAGGCGACACCCCGCATGAGAACATGCAGTTTCTGGTGTTCTGCGCGGCGATTGTTATGGCAGTCAACAAACACGCTGTGATGCTGCGCGGTTCGGTGGCTTATGCGGGTAATGATCACCGTCTGGGCGCCAATGAGGCGCCACCAGCCATTATCTCTGTCTTCTTGGGTGAGCAGTTGGATGATGTGTTCCAACAGATTGCCGCTGGCGGCGCTAAGGAGTCCAAGCGCAAGGGACTGCTGACCGTCGGGGTTGACACCTTGCCGGCGTTGCCCAAAGATGCGACCGACCGCAACCGCACCAGCCCGTTTGCTTTCACCGGCAACCGCTTCGAATTCCGCGCGGTTGGTTCCAGTCAGTCGATCTCCGGACCGCAGGTTGTGATTAACACCATTGTTGCTGAGGCTCTCGATTATGTTGCCACCGAACTGGAGCAGGCGCCTGCGAATGATCCGGCTGGGTTTAATACCGCTGTGCAGAGGTTGTTGCAGAGGATTGTTCGGGAAAACAGCAGAATTATTTTCAATGGCGATAATTACTCGGCCGCATGGGCAATGGAGGCCGAAAAACGCGGCTTACCAAACAATCCGAGTACACCGGGCGCATTTGATGCCATGGATGTTGAAAGCACCTATGCGGTCTTTGAGAAATACGATGTTCTCAGCCGGGAAGAGACAGCGAGCCGCTTTGAGATCTATCGCGAGAAGTACGTCATGGATGTCATGATTGAGGCGAACATGACCTTCAGCATGGCGAAAACAATGATCTTTCCAGCAGTGGTCAAACACCAGAAGCTGTTGGCAGATACCATTATAGCTATTAAGAACGCGGGTGTGGATGCCTGCAATGCCGGACTGCAGGAGGTCACCAACCTGAACGCCGAACTTCAGCAGGCGACCGCCGCGCTTGAGCAGGCGCGGGAGCTGCCGGATATTGACTTGGTTGCCCAGTGTCATTACATGGCTGACACAGTGATCCCGGCCATGAACGCGGTGCGCGCAATCGCCGATAAGCTGGAGGGTATTGTCGCGGATGAGTTCTGGCCCCTGCCGACCTATCAGGAGATCTTGTTCACCAACTAAAGCAGCTGTTTGCTGTAACCTAGCTAGTTTTTGTACTGGTCTAAAGGTGCGCGCTCCTATTTGGAAGTGTATGGTTAAGAGCCCGCTGCTTTAGGTAAAAACGCTGGGGTAACTCGACGGTTAGCTGCATCGGAATCCGGGTTAGTAAGCAATGCTACCGAGTCACCTGGTCACCAAGTCACCAGGTCAAAAAAACAGCTTGTAGCCTGGACTGCGGAGCAACTTGCAAGAGATAAGCCAGAGGTCGGAGATCATTTCCGTGTGCCCTTCGATACCGATGCCGACCCCGACCCCGAGTTATGACACGAAACTACGACCAAGTGATCAAGTTACGGGTAAGGCAACCAAGTGAGAGGATAAACCATGAATCGAGAGTTAGGGTATTGCAGAGCCGGTGCGGCTACGCCTGTTGTTCAGCCAGGGGCGGTGACCGCGAATGTTTGCTCAATGCTGCGATGCGCGGAGGAAGCGGCTGAGGCGGGAGCTGATGTGCTTGTTTTTCCTGAGCTTTCGATCACGGGCTACACCTGCGCTGATCTTTTTTCGCATATTGCTCTGTTTGATGCAGCGGTTCAAGGGCTGGCAGAGTTTTTGCGCGAGAGCGCCGCTCTGAACACGCTTCTGGTGGTAGGTATGCCGTTGCGCATTGACGGGCTACTCTTCAACTGCGCAATGGTGTGCCGCGCGGGACGAGTTTTGGGGATAGTTCCCAAGGCTCATCTTCCCAACACGCGTGAATTTTATGAGCAGCGCTGGTTCTGCTCGGGCATGGATCTTGCCTGTGACACCCTTGCCTTGCTGGGCAGTGAAGTCCCTGTTGGGAGCGATCTGCTGTTTTATTTTGATGATCTGCCCGAATGCGGGGTGGGAGTTGAGCTTTGCGAAGATCTGTGCAGCGTGAACCCTCCCAGCTCAAACTTGGCCTTGCAAGGGGCGAAAATTATCTGCAACCTCAGTGCGAGCAATGCACTGGCTGGCAAAGCTGTTGATCGGCGCTCACTGATTAGGCAGCATAGCGCACGCTGTGTGGCGGCGTATATCTACAGCAACGCCGGAGTCGGGGAGTCGAGTACTGACCTGGTTTTTGCCGGAGATACGCTGATCTGTGAGAACGGGAAGGTGCTGGGAGAGGGCGAACGCTTTGCGCGGGAGGAGCGTATCCTTATGCGCGATATCGACTATCAATTTCTGGATTTCGAACGACGCCAAAGCACGGTGTTTCAGCAGAGTGAGCGGCCTTTCGTCCCTGAGCGCAAGATTTTGTGCGGGGCTGCCAATCGCCCGCACGAGGGCGTGGCTGGTGGTAACTCGCTCCTGCGAAATATTGATCCCCACCCCTTTGTTCCAGCGGATGAAGCGCAACGGAGTGAAAGATGCGCGGAGATTTCTGCCATCCAAAGTAGCGGGCTGGCAACCCGGCTGAGCCATATTGGCTGTCAGAAGGTGGTGCTCGGTCTCTCTGGTGGGATTGATTCAGCGCTGGCGCTGCTGGTCGCAATGGAGGCCTTTGAGCGCTTGGGGCTCGACAAAGCCGGGATTCATGCCATCACCATGCCGGGCTTTGGCACTACCGAGCGGAGCCTGGGCAACACACGTGCTTTGGCCGCAGGCCTTGGCACTCAGCTGGAGGAGATTGATATCAGAGCAGCCTGTCAGCAGCATCTCGCAGATATTGGGCACAGCGGCACGGAGCATGATGTTGCGTATGAAAACACCCAGGCTCGGGAGCGTACCCAGATCTTAATGGATCGCGCTAACATGCTGGGGGCAATGGTGATCGGCACTGGCGACCTTTCAGAGCTGGCGCTGGGCTGGTGTACCTACAATGGCGATCACATGAGTATGTACGCTGTGAACAGCGGCATCCCTAAAACACTGGCACTCCACCTGATCGAATGGGCGGCGCAGCATCGAGTAGGGGATGAGGCGGCTGGAGCACTGATGGATATCTTGCGTACGCCGATTTCGCCTGAACTCCTGCCTCTTGATGCAGAGGGTGAAACTGAGCAACGCACTGAAGATGTAATTGGTCCCTATGAACTGCATGATTTCTTTCTCTACAACTTTATGCGCTACGGATTTCCTGTTGCAAAGATTAGAGTGCTGGCTGCTATTGCTTTTAAAGATGTATATGCGCCAGAGGTGATCCAGCGCTGGCTGAAGCTCTTTATGGAGCGCTTTTTTTCACAGCAGTTCAAGCGCTCCTGCATGCCCGACGGACCGAAAGTCGGCTCAGTCAACCTTTCGCCCCGTGGCGATTGGCGCATGCCCAGCGATGCCTCCAGCGAGATTTGGTCGAATCCTAATCTTAATCCTACAGCGGTTGATTCGGGAACTGAAAAAGACGAGGATTGAGATTAAGATTGGGATCAAACTTAAGTTAAGATTGTTTCACCGGCAACACGTCTTGCCCTTCGAGTAAGGGGCTAGATCCGCGCAGGGCGCGGAGTGAAGAAGTGCTAAAGTGAAAAGGTCGCGTCTCTGGCGCGGGAGCAACGTAGGTCCGATTTCCAATCGGACATATCCGATTGGAAATCGGACCTACTGTAGTTCGGTTGCGCCTTCGGTTTACGATAGCGGCGACGATGCTGGTCGACGATTTCCCGCATGATTCTAATCGTCTACCAACATCGTCGCACAGCATCGTCGGACGAAATTGCCTGCGAGGACTAATTTTGCGGAAAGCAAGGGAAATAAAAATGGTCGGGGCGGAGGGATTTGAATCCCCGACATCCAGCTCCCAAAGCTGGCGCACTACCAGGCTGTGCAACGCTCCGTCTTTTGAATGAGCTGGTAAGATAGGATAATTCGGGACTCTAATTAATTAAAAGCGAGAATATGGAGTAGTGCAAACATCATGCTTGCAGATGAAGTTTCCATTGAAGTTGGAACTATTTTAAATGCTGCATGCGGAAAAATGGGATGGAGTTCAAAAGGATTTTTTCAGAAAATCAGCTGGTGTTTGACTATTCAGCTCATGAAGTGACTTGAAAGTGAGCCGAATAAGGTGTATATTCAGCTCATGAAGTATAATTGGCAACATAAACGGTGGCCTGAATTTGAGTATGATATCTCCGGCATTGAGGGTGAACTGCTAACTTTTGCTGATTTGTCCGGGCAGATAAGCGGGGTTGTAAATGGGTTGGGGAGTATATTGCAGGTCGATGCCGTTATTGATGTCATGATTGCCGAGGCTGTAAAAAGTTCTGAGATTGAAGGTGCTTACCTCAGTCGTCCTGATGTTGCATCCTCAATCAGAAACTGTCTCGGTTTGCAAACAGATATTCGCCGAATCTGTGATCCGGCCTCGCAGGGAATTGCTGAACTGATGGTTGATTCCCGAAACAGCTGGGATGAAAATTTGAGCGAAGCAAAGCTCTTTGAGTGGCACCGGATGCTTATGAAAGGTTCACGAAACATAGAAGCGGGGTGCTGGCGCTCTCATGCTGAGGAGATGCAGGTGATTTCCGGTTCTATCGGAGCGGAGAAGGTGCTTTATTCAGCCCCTCCCTCGGAGCAGGTAGCGGATGAAATGAACGCTTTTACCGAATGGTTTAACAGTTCCTCAGAAAAAAATCTTCGTCTCCACTCCGTTCCGCAGTTGCTCATCTCTATTTTGAAAGTATTCATCCCTTTGAAGATGGCAACGGACGCATAGGGAGGGTAATTGCGGAAAAAGCACTCTCTCAGGGGCTGGGGCGGCCTGTTCTTTTGAGTTTATCCGGGACGATAAATCAACATCGTTCCGATTATTATGCAGCTCTTGGAGAGGCTCAACGTTCTTTGGAGATTACTCCGTGGATTGAGTGGTTTGTTAAGATGATCATTGAGTCCCAGAGAGAAACATATGTTCAGGTTGATTTCACTTTGAAAAAAACCCGTTTTTTTGATTGTTATAAAGATGAAATTGATGGGCGTCAGATGCGGGTTATTCAACGAATGTTCAAAGAGGTGCCATCTGGATTTGAGGGTGGTATGAATGCCCGGAAGTATATGGCTCTGACAAAAGTGTCAAAGGCAACGGCAACCAGAGATATTCAGGATCTGGTTGAAAAAGGGGTGTTTCTGCCTTTAGGCGGCGGTCGCAGCACGCGGTATGAGCTATCGTTGTGACATCTGCAATATACATGGAGGAGCCCAAGGATTGTCGTTCGGTGTAGTAGCCGCTCTACGTGTCGGGCATAGTTCCGCTTGTAGCTCCGGTTTCCAGCCTGACATGTTGCAAATAAAGTAAATCCGCCGTTACACGGTGGATTATTGCAACGATTTGTAGTTCAGACCTCCTTACCTCAGGGAATTAACCTGATACCAGTTCGTAACGCAAAACCAAATTTGTTCCGGGATAAATTGTCTCGGTCTCATTAAGATGCGTCGCAAGTTCCACGGCTGCTTTATCCGACA
>JBAYXX010000077.1:0-18964 GCA_041673345.1 Kiritimatiellia bacterium | reverse complement strand
ACTAAAAATTTAAAGCGCAGAGTCCCGTGTTAAAATTGCAAGTCATGTTTTAAGAGTGATCTTATGATAAGGGTATTTCAAGCGATTAGCGACCCTGCGTAGCAGGGATGAAATACCCTTATCCTTTCGCGGAGATTCGCGGGCAAAAACTCTGTGCCTCTGTGAGAGATCAAAAACGTACATAAAAAACAAGAAGTTGAATGATAGTAGTACAAAAAGCACGAAAAAAGGTGGGCTTTGCTGTTTTTTTAGCTACGAACGACCTTGCGGCGCAAGCGTAAACTTTGTTGTAAATTTTGTCGGAGAGAGCGTCTGTTGGGTTGCAATACGAGCCGCAGCTGTAGGGCGGCGGGCCGTGACCGAGGCTACAGTGTTTCGTAAAAACGTAGGTCCGATTTCTAATCGGACATGTCCGGTTGGAAACCGGACCTACTGGAGTTCAGCCGCGCCTCCGGTTGACGATGGCGGCGACGATGTTGGTTGACGATTTCTTTAATCGCGGAGTTTTGAATCGTCCACCAACATCGTCGCACAGCATCGTCGGCGAGCATCGAGTGTAGTAGCCGCTCTATGAGCGGCATGTGTCGCTCATAGAGCGACTACTACACTAACCTCTGTGTCGCTCATAGAGCGACTACTACACTAACCTCTGTGTCGCTCATAGAGCGGCTACTACACTAACCTCTGTGTCGCTCATAGAGCGGCTACTACACTAAACGCCGATAAACGTTTGATAAACAACTTTTTGGCTTGTGCTAATATTCAGCTGTTCCATGTGGCTTTTCCTCTCTCCAATTTTTTGAAGGATTTTTGTTGAGGGGTATTTTTACATGGGACATTTTTTTGTCCAATGTGTTGCCGCATTTCATATTATAATTCAGCTCAGCAGTTTTTTTAATCACGCTATTGACAATTCAACCATTAAAGGGTTATATTGATGTTCTCTATGAAAGAAAAAGCAACAACTATGATTTACACCACAAACCTCCTCGTAGCCGTATACGGGCGGGTTGCGCCCGTTATGACAGTCAATTGAGCGGGTTTTGTAGTTGTATTATTAGAGTTATAGTAGTTTGAAAAGAGGCCCGCCGTTTAAAGAATGGTGGGCTTTTAGTTTTTCAAATGAGAGAGCGAGGAAAAGAATGAAAAAAGAGATAGATAAAAAATGCGAGAAAGAGCATCCCTTAAGAAGCGGTGCGCAATGCGTGGTCGACGGCCTGATAAAAGAGGGCTGCGAAGTGCTTTTTGGTTATCCAGGTGGCGCTGTCCTTGATATTTTCAACTGCTTGTATGACGCGCCTTTTCATTTCGTTTTATCGCGTCATGAGCAGGGAGCGGTTCATATGGCGGATGGCTTTGCCCGCGCTACAGGGAAAACCGGGTGTTGCCTGGTAACCTCCGGACCCGGTGCCACCAACACTGTGACAGGATTAGCGACCGCCTATATGGATGGTGTGCCCTTGGTTTGCATCACAGGCCAGGTGCCTCTGTCCATGATCGGAAATGATGCCTTTCAGGAGGCCGATGTGGTTGGCATTACGCGTCCGGTCACAAAGCATAACTTTCTGGTCCGCAGTGTGGATGAACTCCCCGGCATCATCGCTCAGGCCTTTTACATTGCCTCGACAGGCAAGCCTGGTCCGGTTGTGGTTGATATCCCTAAGGATATCCAGCGCCAGATGACACAAGAGCCGATTCCCGAAACGGTTCAGATGCGTGCTTACAAACCGCATATCGAATTTAAACAAGCTGATGTGCAAGCGTTGGCTGAGATGATTGGTGCTTCAGAGCGTCCTGTTCTCTATGTGGGCGGCGGTGCGATTGCCGGTGAGGCCTCGGCAGAGTTGTCGCAACTCGCGCACAGGGCTGAGATACCGGTTTGCACCACTTTGATGGGGATGGGCGCCTTTCCAGAGGATGACCCCTTGGCATTGAGTATGCTGGGAATGCACGGCTCAGTCGCGGCTAATTATGCAGTTGATAAATGTGATTTGCTAATATCTGTTGGTGCGCGCTTTGACGACCGTGTTACAGGCAAGATCTCCGAGTTCGCCAAACATGCCAAGGTCATACATATTGATATTGACCAATCCGCTATTGGCAAGAGTGTACGCTGTGATTTGGGGGTTGTGGGTTATATCAAGCCTGTGCTCACCGCCTTGCTGGCAATTCTGCCGGCTAAGTCGCATAAAGAGTGGGTGGCGCGCACACAGCGCTGGAAGGATCGCTTTCCTTTCTCTTATCCTGCGTCTGATAAAGTTATTATGCCGCAGTTTGTTATTGAGCAAATCTGTGAGGTCAGCAATGGCAAAGCCACCATTGTTACTGATGTTGGGCAGCATCAGATGTGGGCTGCTCAGCACTTCAGCTACACGCGCCCGCGCAGCTTTCTATCATCCGGTGGGTTGGGGACTATGGGTTTTGGGCTGCCAGCTGCCATAGGTGCAAAATTCGCTTGTCCTGATGATCTGGTGGTTTGCGTGACCGGCGATGGTGGTATACAGATGAACTTTCAGGAGCTGGTGGTTGCGGTTGAGCATAAGAAGCCGGTTGTGACGGTGATTTTGAACAACGGCTACCTCGGCATGGTCCGCCAGTGGCAGGAGATGTTTTACGGCAATCGCTACTCCGGTGTCATGACTGGGCAGAGCAATCGCGAGCGATTGGAGCGTATTGAATTAGGCAAAGAGTTTCTGCCGAACTTTGTTATGCTGGCAGAGGCCCATGGCGCCTGCGCCGTCCGTATTTTCAAGCCTGAGGATGTAGCGCCAACTTTAAAGACCGCCTTTGAAAGTGGCAAGAGTTGGGTGATCGAATGCATCGTTGAGCCTGAGGCCTGCGTTTTCCCCATGATTCCGCCGGGGCATGCTGTGACCGCCATGATCAATCGAACTGTTTAGCTGATGAAAGAAGGGTACTATGAATAATATCATTAATTGTCTAGTGGAAAATGAACCGGGTGTGCTGGCCCGAATTGTCAGCATGATCTCCGGACGCGGTTATAATATTGAGACTTTGAATGTCGCGCCAACTCAGGACCGGAAGGTGTCTAAGATGACAATGGTGGTCCCTGGAGACGCACATATCATCGAGCAGGTCACCCACCAGCTCACCAAGCTGGTCAATGTGATCGAAGTGGTCAATATGACTAACCAACGACATATGAACCGTGAGCTGATCCTAGTGCGCGTGGCCTCCAGAGATCATGTCAACCGCAGTGAGATTGTGGACCTGGCAACTCTCTTTAACGCCAAGGTGATCGCAGTTCAGGAGGACTCGGTGACAGTCCAAATGGTGGGCAACCAGGATCATGTCAGTGATTTTCTGCATCTGTTTGAGCCCTATCAAATCATGGATCTCTCCCGTTCCGGCGTGATCGCGGTGGGCCGTGAAGTGGCGGCTGCAAAACCTGTGAGTTGATCTGCTGGTTTGAAACAACCACCAACCATCAACCTCTTGGAGTGAAAGTGCACGATTCTACGCTTTATTCACTCCATTATCACTTTTACAGTAACGTCTCAATAACCCGCTTTGGAGCAGGCTTCCGTCTTCGCGCTTCGCAGTTACGCCGGACACGGAAAGCCAGTACAACAAACTTCGTTTCCCCAAACGCGTAGTGTTTGTTACCAAAGCAGCGGGCTCTTAATCACAAACTTCTCAATAAGAGCGAAGACCTTTCACACATCACACAAACTCATTTGGTTATGGCGGAAAACTGCTTTAGGTTTTTGCAAAAAGAGGGTTGAGTTTTGCGCCGGCATATTATATAATTGTCACATTCTTAATTAGAGGTAAAAAGTTATGGCTAAAAAAGACGCATTTGTGGAATCATCAAAAAAACGCTTTGCGGTGGCTGAGGCCAACGAGGTTCAGCTAGGCATGGGCGGCACATTCAAGGCAACAGAGGTGGGTACGCTGAGCGCTAGCGGTCCTGACATCAATATTCCTTGATGATTTTATTGTAATTTTTGTTTTGTTAAGATTTCATGTTAAACTCAAACATGACATGTTGTATCGCAGGTATTTACTTTGAGTTTTGCAATCTAAAGGCAGAGGAGTTTAACCAGAACTTTCTGCCTTTTATGCTTTCCAGTGCGGAGATTTTGGCTTGCAGGGAGCGCTGCATAGTTCAGGTTGTTGGTGCCAGCCCGGATTTGCGCAGACGAAACAGCCAGCGGGCATGGTCGTTTGAAGAGCAAAACGGCTTCGCCACCTTGACTGGAGCCAACCCTGAGGGTGAGCTTCTCTGGCGTATGACCGGCACGCGGCCCTATGATCAGATGACCTTTGAGTGGAATCCCGACACCTATTTTGAAATGTATGAGAATGCGTATCACGGCCCCTATGGCATCATTGTTATCCTTGCGCTGGTAATGCGGCTTCTCTACCTAAAGGGGATTGTTTTTCACAGCGCGGCTGCTGTGATCAATGGGTCTGGCATCATCTGCACCGGGCGCTCCGGCCAGGGTAAGAGTACAATTTCAACTCTCCTGAACACTGCGGGCATCGATGTTTTAACTGATGAACGCCCCATTATCAGGGTCGAAGAGGCTGGTTTGCGGGTTTACGGTTCGCCCTGGCCTAGCTCAGGGGCGTTTGTAATGAACAGCTCGGCCGTGTTGAAGAAAATCTATTTTATTGAGCATGGTTTGAAGAATGAGGCTTTAACTCTGACAAAAAGCGCTGCGTTATTGCGATTGCTGGATGTGGTGATGGTTCCTTGGATGAACGCCTCCTTTTTTGACCCTGTGATTGGGGTGTTGGAAAAAATAGCGGGGGATATTCCCAATTCCTTGTTGCGTTTTGTGCCTGATGCCAGCGTGGCAGAGTTTATTCGGCGGGACTTAGGCCGGTAAGGGCCTAGATCCGCGCAAGGCGCGGATGTCGGCTGCGCCTCCGGATGACGATAGAGCTAGACGATTTCGCAAACAGACAACTTTTTGGAAAGAACAATTAATTGTTTTTTTCTAGTCGCCTAAGCGACTAGGTCCGCACAGGGTGCGGAGTGCGTAAGTGCGCGAATGCGCGAGTGTGCGAGTGAAGAGGCGCGCCTTTGGCGCGGGAGCAACGTAGGTCCGATTTCCAATCGGACATGTCCGGTTGGAAACCGGACCTACAAGAGGTCGGCTCCGCAGTCAATATGTGATGCCCCGCAACTCGGGGTCGGGGTCGGGATCGGGGTCGATCCCTTTCCCTTTTCGATACCGATACCGACCCCGACCCCGAGTTATAGACACGGAACTACGCCCAAGTGATCAAGTTACAGGCAAGCCCGCCGCGCGGCGCGCCGCGCGCCGCGAAAAAACGATGGGGTAACTCGACGGTCAAACGCATCGGAGTCGGGGTCGGGATCGGGGTCGACCTCGTACGCTTTTCGATACCGATACCGATACCGACCCCGACTCCGACCCCAAGTTACAGGCACGAAACTGTGACAAAATGGCCGAGTTACAGGCAAGCACTAAGAGGAAAACAAGTATGTCAGTCAGAGTTCGTTTTGCACCCAGTCCAACAGGTAATGTACATATCGGTAATATCCGAGCTGCCATTTTCAACTGGCTCTTTGCCCGGCACTCTCAGGGTAAGTTTCTGCTTCGGATTGAAGACACTGATCTGGAACGTTCCACGCCACAGGCGGTCAGAACCTTGCTCGACTGTATGGGTTGGTTGGGACTTGACTACGATGAGGAGCCGGTCTATCAGAGCAGGAATCGGGAGCGCCATCTGGCGGTGGCCGAGGATCTGCTGCGACGCGGTCTGGCCTATTGTGAGAACAAAAAGGGGGGCGGCGAGTGCGTTATCTTCCGTATGCCGCAGGAGGGCCTGCTGGGCTTTGAGGATCAGGTCAAAGGACAGATCTCAAAGAAGGCCACTGACACACAGGACTTTGTGATTGTGCGCTCGGATGGTTCGCCGGTCTTTCATCTGGCGAATGTAGTGGATGACATTGACATGCAGATCAGCCATGTGATCCGCGGCGATGACCATGTGGAGAACACCTTCAAACACATTGAACTCTTCAAAGCAGTCGGCGCGCCTGTGCCACACTTTGCTCACCTGCCGATGATCGTCAATCATCAGGGCAAACCTTATTCTAAACGTGATGGTGCTGCTTTTGTCGGTGAATTTAAGGAGCAGGGTTACCTGCCCGAGGCGCTTTTTAACTTCTTGCTGCTTTTGGGATGGGCGCCGGGCGATGATCGCGAAGTTCTGTCCCGCGATGAGATGATTGAGCTGTTCACCTTGGGGCGCTGTAAATCTAGTGCCGCCCGTTTTGATATTAAAAAACTGATTTGGATGAACGGAGAGTATATTCGTCAGCAGCCGCGTGAGGTCTATGCCGAGTCCTTTAAAGCGCGGATCACAGGTGCGGGCCTTTCGTTGGAAGGGGTTGACTTGGATGGGATTATGGAGCAGATGCAGGTACGCACCAAGGTTTTCTTCGACATTCCAGATAACTGCGCCTATTTCTTTACTGAGGGTTACGCGTACGACACCAAGGCAGTTAACAAGCGACTGATGAAAGCGGGGGTGCCTGAGCTGCTGGAGCAGGTTGCCGCAGCTTATGAAGCCTTGGATGAGTTTGATCTTGAGACAACGCACACAGTGCTTACCACTTTCGCGGAGTCTAGCGAGGTTGGCATGGGTGTATTGGTTCATCCAGTGCGGGTGGCTGTCTCTGGGCTTTCAGAGGGGCCAGGTCTCTTTGAGATGCTGGTTTTAATCGGGCAGGAGCGGGTCTGCCAGCGCTTGCGTTTGACTGCGCAGCGCTTGCGGAGCGGAGAGTTGTGATAAAATGGGCAAGTTGTGGCAACGTGGGAGGGGCATCCTGCCCCTCGGCTGCCTTAGAGGGGCTGGAAGCCCCTCCCACGTTGAGTAGTGAGATCAGTGCGAGTCGTAAGCTGCCAGGTGGCGCTCCATAAGTGCCCCCCGCGGTCACGGCCCGCGGATGCAGTGCTGCGCAAGCTTGAAAGGTACGCGCTATGTGAGTTATAGGCAAGCCCGCCGCGCGGCTGCGCTGCGAAAAAACGCTGGGGTAACTCGACGGTCAAACGCATCGGAGTCGGGGTCGGGGTCGACCTCGTACGCTTTTCGATACCGATACCGATACCGATACCGACCCCGAGTTAGAGACACAAAACTACGACCAAGTGATCAAGTTACAGGCAAGGAGGAGGATATATGAGTAATAAAAAATATGGGTTTGCGGTGCTCGGCACCGGTCTGATTGCAAAATTTCATGCGCGGGCGGTTCTGGACACATCGGGTGCGGAGTTGGTGGCGGTTTGTAGCCGCTCACAGGAAAGCGCCGATAGTTTTGCGGCCAGCTTTGGGTGCGCGGCTTACACATCCTTAGAGCAGATGCTGCAAGCGCCGGGTGTGGATGTGCTGATGATCGCCACCCCCTCGGGCGCGCATTTAGAGCCAGCAATTGCTGCGGCGCAGGCCGGGGTGCATGTATTGTGTGAAAAACCACTGGAAATATCAGTTGCGCGCGCCGAACAGATGATCGCCGCGCATCAAGCGGCAGGCACTCAGTTGGGGTGTATCTTCCAACTGCGGCACACTCCGGCACTCCAACCAGTGCGTGATGCGATTGCCAATGGTCGCTTTGGAACCATCACCCACGCCGCGGTTTATGTCCCCTGGTGGCGTGAGCCCGCTTATTACAAAGAATCCTGCTGGCATGGCACAAAATCACTGGATGGTGGCGGCGCGTTAATGAATCAGTCGATTCACATGATCGATATCCTTTGTAGCTTGATGCCGCCAATCAAATCAGTCGCGGCGGTGATCTCCTCAGCGGGGCATCCCTGGATCGAGGTCGAAGATGCGGCATCAGCCTCTATCCTCTTTGAGGGTGGGGCCATCGGCACGATTGTGGGAACCACATCCTCGTGGCCTGGACGCGCCAGGCGACTTGAGATTACCGGCACAGACGGGACAGTGGTGCTGGAAGACGACCACTTGTCGATCTTTGAATTTAAGCGGAAAAGTGCTGAGGATGAACAGACGCGTAGACTTTATTCAGCCAGTGCTAAGCTCTCAGGCGCCGCTGCGCCCGGAGCAATGGATCATCTTAAGCACGCAGCCTGTGTTCAAGAGTTTATCCAAGCGCTGGATAATGATGAGCCGTATGCGGTCAGTGGAGCAGAGGCCTGCCGCTCCATCGCGTTGATCGAGAGGATTTACCGCGCTGCTGGGCTGTAACTTCGGTTTTGACCTTTGAGATAGTTTTACAAGTAAATACTGTTAATTCTGTTGCCTGTCAGAAATTGGTTGCTGCTATGCTGCGCTAGGTTCCTTGTGGTTTCCAAAAACAGAGTGCAACCGGTTTGACCGCTATGTCCAATGATATGGAATTATGAAGCCGGATAGCCGCCTCATCCGCCCAGCCAGTATGAATTGCGGAGCCAGGAGGGCCAGACCACTTGACATAGTAAAAAAATCTGTTGCAACTCTTTGTCATGCGCGACACAACACGCAAATGCCGCTCATAGAGCGGCTACTACACAGACGGAGCTGCGGGTGTACCCGCTGTGCTTCTCCTGTGGTACAGCAGCCGCACTATAGAGTGACTTCTGACTTCTGAATCCTGACTCCTGACTCCTGAATTCTGACTTCTGACTTCTGACTTCTGAATCCTGACTTCCGGCTCCTTAATTCCGGCTTCTGCGCACACAAAATTATAACCATCACGGCAATTGCAATTTTTCTCAGGCTTCTGTATAATAATAACCTATGAAATTTTTTATATTACCTTCATTGCTGGCTGCGGATTTCGGTGAGCTTGCCATTGAGGTTGAAAGGGTTGAGGCTGCCGGAGCGGATGCCGTGCATCTGGATATCATGGACGCGCATTTTGTCCCCAATCTCAGTTTCGGCCCTGATGTGGTTTCGCTGGCCCGTAGAGTCGCTCCCTCCCTGTTCCGAAGTGTGCATTTGATGTTGACGCGTCCAGATCTCTATGTGGAGCGGTTTGTGGAGGCTGGCGCAGACTCGGTGCAGATTCATGTGGAAGCGGATTGTGATATTTGGGAGACCCTGGCCACGATTCGGGCATGTGGCGCGCGCAGCGGGCTGGTGCTGCGTCCGCAGACCGAGGTTTCGATGATTAAACCGTATCTGCGGCTTTGCGATGAGGTACTCTTTATGACGGTTAATCCCGGTTATGGCGGCCAGGCTTTTATTGCCGAGGTGCTGCCGCGGATCGCCGAGCTGCGCAAATGTGTTGCCGGCACAGAGATGCGGACTCTGGATATTATGGTGGATGGCGGGATTAATTATGAAACCGCTGCGGATTGTGCCGCGCACGGGGCGAATATGTTTGTAGCCGGCAGTTTCATGTTTAAACAAAACGAGATGGGTGTGGCGGTCACAAAAATGCGCAATCTCTGCGCTGCCGCAGAACCAAAATTATCGGAATGATCAGGATAAAGCTCTTAAATGGAATCTAAGCTCGAAAATATACGCAATTTTTGCATTATCGCCCATATTGACCACGGTAAAACAACGCTCTCCGACAGGATTTTGGAGCTGACGCGCGCGATTGATATTCGGCAGATGAGGGCTCAGACCCTGGATTCCATGGATCTTGAACGGGAGCGGGGCATCACGATCAAGTCCCATCCGGTCTCTATGATGTATACAGCCAAGGACGGCGAGACATACATGCTGAATCTGATCGACACCCCAGGCCATGTGGATTTCTCTTACGAAGTCTCGCGTAGCATGGGCGCCTGTGAGGGTGCTGTGCTGGTGGTGGATGCCGCCCAAGGGGTGGAGGCGCAGACGGTCGCGAACGCCTATCTCGCCATCGAAAATTCGCTTGAGATCCTGCCGGTTCTGAACAAGGTTGACCTCCCTGGCGCGGATGTTGATGCCGTCACGCATCAGATTGAGGATGTGCTGGGGATTCCAGTGGAGATTCCGCTTTACATCAGCGCCAAGACCGGTGAGGGGGTAGAGGATGTGCTGGAGGCGGTTGTCAAACACATCCCGCCGCCAGTCACTAAGGGGCGCGATGCCACGCTGCGGGCTTTGGTTTTTGACTCAGTGTTCGATGTCTACCGCGGCGTGATCACCTACGTGCGTGTTGTCGATGGGTCGCTGCGGGTGGGTGATTCCATCTGTTTTGTAAGCAGCGGGCAGACCACGCAGCTGCGTGAGGTCGGCATTTTCAGCCCTACCCAGAAACCGGTTGAGCTTCTGAGCGCTGGTCAGGTGGGCTATCTGGTTGGCACGATTAAAGATCCCTCTGAGATTAAAATCGGCGACACTGTCACCTCTGCCAAAGATGGCACAACCGAGCTGCTGCCAGGTTTCAAAGAGGTGCAGCCCATGGTGTTCAGCGGGGTTTATCCAGTGAGCACCGATGAATATGAAAAAGTGCGCGCCGGCCTGGAGAAGCTACACCTGAATGACGCGGCCTTTACTTTTCACTCAGAGAGTTCGATTGCTCTAGGCTTTGGCTTCCGGTGCGGCTTCCTGGGTCTGCTGCACATGGAGGTGGTTCAGGAGCGACTGCGCCGCGAGTTTGATCTGGATATAATCAGCACCCACCCCGCGGTTGTTTATAAAATTAAGAAGAATGACGGAGCCGTGATGGAGATTGACAACCCGGTGCTGCTGCCCGAGGTCAATCATATTACGCAGATTGAAGAGCCGGTCATCAAAGCGACCATTATCTGCCCCAGCAGCTGCATCGGCGATGTCATGCGCATTGTGCTTGAACGCCGCGGTGAGGTGGTTGGCACCGAGAGCCTGGATGCCACCCGCGTGATTCTGACCTGTCGCATTCCCTTGAACGAAATCCTGATTGATTTTCACGATATGCTCAAGAGCGTCAGCCATGGATACGCGTCAATGGATTATGAGCCATACGGATATCAGGTCAGCGATATTGTCAAAATGGATGTTCTGTTGAACGGCGAGGTGGTCGATGCCTTCTCCTGCATGGTTCACCGCGACAAAGTGGTGTCGTATGGGCGCAAAATCTGCAAGGCGCTGGCGGAGAGTATCCCGCCGCACATGTTTAAGATCCCGGTTCAGGCTGTGATCGGCGGCAACATTATCGCGCGCGAGGACATACGCCCCTTCCGCAAGGATGTGACCGCTAAATTGTATGGCGGCGATGTCACCCGTAAGCAAAAGCTCCTCAAAAAACAGAAAGCGGGCAAGAAGCGTATGAAGGAGTTTGGACAGGTGAACGTGCCTCAGTCTGCCTTTATCGCGGTTCTGAAGGGCAAATCGCAAAACGACTAAACTAAAGCAGCTTTGCGGGGTAACCTAATGAGGCTGTGTGGTGCGCGATAGGTCTTTGCCCTCACTGAAGAGTTATTGGTTATGAGCCCGCTGTTACAGTAATAAACGTCCCGCGTTCAGGGAAAGGAAGGTAACTTTTCAATAATCGGCCAGAGAGCAAAGAGCACGCTGAAGCGTGAACAACAAACGGCTGCCCCGTAAGGTTTGTTGTTCAGCCTTTAGGCTGCTCCAAAGCTGGTTATTGAGAGGTTACTTTAAAATTGATAATTAAGTAGAGCAAGCATCCTGCTTGCAGAGGAACTAAGATTATGAGTTTTTTTAAAAAACGCGCGAAACGCAAAGAGTTGAAACATGTCATTCACCGCGCGGGTGTGCTGATGGCCAGTCGCGGCGATCTGCTGAACAGCGGGGAGACCAGCTTGCTCTCGGAGCTGACCGCCAAAGCGAAAGAAGCATTGCAGGGTGCTGATATTGAGTCGATGGACGCGGCCGGTAATGCGCTGGAGCGCTGTATGACCACAGCCAATCCACCGCGGAAGTTGGAGTGGCTGTATGAGAATTTCGATGTGCTGGTGGTCGCGATCTCGGTTGCTATGGCTTTCAGAGCCTATTTTTATCAGCCCTTTAAAATTCCGACTGGTTCCATGCAGCCGACCCTCTATGGCATTCACTCAGTCGCCCGCGCTCCGGAGGAGCTGACAATCCTCGACAAACAACCGCTCAATTTTCTTACGTGGATTTTTACAGGGACCAGCACCAAGGTGGTGCGGGCCAAGGCCACGGGCACGGTTCGATTCGCATCCGGCGCTGGCAGCAAGAAGCCTGGTTACACGCCGATTATTGTCGCGGGGCTGCCGCACTATGTTCCCAACGACGCGCTTGAGGTGGATGAGGACAGGCGTCCCTATAAACTCAAGGGGGGCGTTACGCATGGCGCTGATGTGCGCAAAGGCGATGTGCTTTGGTCAGGCAAAGTCTGTGCTGGTGATTTTGTTTTTGTGAACCGCTGGAAGTGGAATTTCATGCACCCTCAGCGCGGCGAAATCATGGTTTTTTCGACCACCGGCATCAATGGGCTGCAGCAGGGGACCCACTACATCAAGCGCATGACCGGCCTGCCAAACGAGACTTTACAGATTAAAGCCCCCAACCTGATGGTTGATGGTGAGGCCGTGACAGGGCCTGGGCGGCTTGGCGCAATTGCAAGACGTGAGAAAATCGGCGCATGGGCGCCTGCTTACGCTGGCTTTAATCCCAGCGGCAATGGCAGCGGACCTGGACTGCTCGGCACCGAGAAGGACAGCGTGAGCTTGGATGGCGCTCATTATTATGCTATGGGCGACAACTCATTCAACAGCTATGACAGCCGCTACTGGGGTCCGGTTCCTGAAAAAAACCTTCTGGGTCCTGCGGCTATTGTTTATTGGCCTTTCACCTCACCTAGGCTGGGCGCGATTAGATAACAGAAAAATTATCTTTTGTTAAGTGGGTTGACGAACAAAAAAAATTTGGTAAAATATAATACTATAAAAACAGGCGTTAAAACAGGCGTTAATGTGCTCTTAAGGACTGCATAAAGAAAGTGCGGATGGGGCTCTACACGCTCGGACAACAATAGGAGATAAGCAATATGAAAACAACAAACGTAGCGGCGGCCTTGGCTGCGGCAGTCATAATGGGCGTGGGAACGGCTGGTGCCTCTCTCCCGTCAGTTCCGATTATGGTTGACACCTCACCGTGCAATAATCGACATTGGACAACTCTTTTTACCAATGAAGTTCCCTTGAGGTGGAGCTGGGTCACGAACGCTGATAGCGCAGAATTGGCTATCATCGGCATGAACAGTTCGTTTGTGACTAATTTCACAGACACCGCCACCACAAACTGGGCCTGGAAGGTGTTCTCCTCAGATGTGCCGTCCGCGGAGGATGTGTACGACCTGACGCTTACATTCAAAGACAATCAGGAAATCATCGGCGCGCTGACGTCTAAACTGACTGTGGTGACATCCGCATTTGGGCAGTCAAAGGTGATTCCGATGCCCGAAGATCAACCATGGCCTTCCATCAAAGAGAATGCGGTGATTCCATATGATGCCGACTGGGCCGAAGCCACAGCCGGTGCGACGACCAGCCGCGTGGTGATCGCTAAAGCCGGCGGTGTCACGCAGACCAACGCATTGGCGGATGCCAGCGGGTACTTCGGCTGGAAGCTACGTAAAAGCGACTGGGGTTACGGCATCTTCAACCTAACCCTGACGTTCCCCGAAACTTTGGCGGAAGAATGGAAGGCCACGCTGGTACGCATCCCGGAAGGCATGCTGATCAAAGTGCAGTAGGAGTTCTGCAGGATTAAAGGGTTAAGTTTTTAAAATTTACGAGTGATGATAGAAAAAGGAGAAAAATAATGAAAATAAAAAGTATAGCTTTATTTTTAGGAGTGATTCTTTGCGGTTGCTTCGCTCAGGCATCTGACGTGACGATCAGCGATGTTGTGGTGCGGCAACGCTGGCCGTGGAGCCGGTTGGTGGACATTGACTATGTCATGACCTGCGACGCGACACAACGGGTGGATGTTGTGCTCACAGCTAAAGACGGTTCGGAAACACTCACCCTTCCATCTAATTCACTGGCTGGTGATCTGTATGGCGTAACACACGGGCCACGGCGTATCACCTGGGATCCAACCAAGACAGTTTACACCAATAGTCAAATGCTGACCCAGTTCAATGTGACACTCACTACGACCTCTGTGCCGCTCTACATGATCGTGGACCTGACTAAGGCCGCCGGTGCGGAGGGGCAGATCACTTACGTGTCTGAAGTTGATCTGGCCAGCGGAGTTTACGGCACAGTTGAGACCAACCCCGTGGCGGGCGTGAATTCCATGGTCTGGACAGGTGTGACCAACGACGTGGCCTATGCCACGAGCAAACTCGTCCTGCGCCGTGTGACAGCAGGGACGTTCACGATGGGATCACCTGCGGGTGAAGTCGGACGCGGCAACAATGAATATCAGCATACCGTGTCGTTGACAAAAGATTTTTACATCGGTGTCTTTGAAGCCACACAAAAACAGTGGCACCTAATGATGGGAAACTGGCCCAGCCTGCTTTCTAATGTAGCTTTAAGAGACACCCGGCCTGTGGAAGGCGTGAATTATTTCACGATCCGGGAAGACGCAACCACTATTAAAGGAGCCGACGATCCGGCGGTCGATTGGCCATCTAACGCGGCAGTGAACGAGGGCTCTTTCATGGGGGTTTTGCGTACTAAAACCGGAATCTATGATTTTGATCTTCCGACCGAGGCGCAGTGGGAGTATGCGTATCGGGCTGGGACGACAGCTGCCCTTTATAGCGATCTCAACCTTACGAACGAGACCTCAGATGCGGAGCTGGACCCTTTGGGCCGATACAAATGCAACGGTGGACTGCTTTGGAACAGCGAAACGGGCAAGTGGGATACACCTCCCTGGGGTAGTGCTGCCGCATCGAATCTGACGGCCAAGGCTGGTTCATATTTACCCAATGCGTGGGGAATCTACGACATGGCAGGCAATGGGGCGGAGATTTGTCTGGATTGGTTATCAACCGATCTGAGAACGCTTCCGGCGATTGATCCTGTAGGGCCGGTAGAACCAGTGCCATCGAATATTAGGCGTGTTTCAAGGGGAGGGGCTTGGACAGGATCTGCAAGTACATGTCGCGCGGCATTCCGAGGATATCACGTGCAGGATGACAGAAGCTACAACAATGCTTTTCGCATTGTGAGAAGACTGCCATAAACATTGGATGCTAGCAGGGTGACATGGGGTGTGATTCAATTTTGTTGAATACGCACAGAGGTGACATAGAATTCAATAAACAAAGTTCGCGCTTTGTGTCACCCGATTTAGGACATGTGTAAGTAAGAGGGAAAGAGGAAAAATGAAGAGTTTTAGAATGCTGGTGGTTTTGTTTATTTTAACACAATTACTGGGGGTGGTTGAAACATACGCGGCGAAAAATGTTAAACGCAGTCATGTAATGACTCTCGCCCAGCCGGTGCTGGCCGCTGAAGAGGGGTTGCTGCTGGGAAACGGTGATCTCTCTGTCAGCATCTATCAAACTGCCGACGCGATCATCTGGCGGTTCGGCAAGGGCGATGTGTGGGACCGTAGGTTGGATTTGAGCGATAACCCCAAACCCGCTCATATCAATGAGATTATTCATGGATTGGAGGTCGAGGGGTGGAAGTGCTCCTCATACGGCGGCAACGTCGAGGCAACAAAAGCACCAGCAGCAGACCCCCAAAGGATGCAGGAACTCTGCCAGGGGGCCGCACCCTCAGATGTGAAGCGACCCTATCCCTGCCCAAAGCCTGTCGGTGAACTGGCGCTCCATTTTCCACCGGATCTGCCAGGTATGACTATTCGTCAGGAATTGTCGATTGAGGAAGCAAAGCTGACGATCGTGTGTTCGTGGTCTTCCGGCGTAAAACTTTGTATCGAGTCGTTTATCCCGCCCAAGACTAATGTCCTGGCGTTGCGGTGGAAACTTGAAAATTGGAATGAGAGCACGCGTATGGGCTCTGGCAGTCCGCGCCCGCCTGTCTGGTTCTCCCTTTATCGCTGGCCCGATCCCTCAGCTCAAGAGTTTGCGGAAAAGCAGTTTGCCGCCTGCCGCCATGGGGGGGCGTTGAGGAATTGGACAAGCCCCAAGATCACCCCGCTCCCACCCCCGTGCGTGACTAACGCGGTGGGGAACTGGATGATCGAACAGCATTTTTACCCTGACCTGATCTTCAAACAAGGCTTCCGATACCAGATGGTACCTTTCGTGCCCAAAGATATTTCAATCCACCCTTTTGCTATGAAGACCGTTCAGGGTGCCTATCTCCATCTCATGCCAAAACCCGAACTGACCGAGGGGCAGATTGCCGTGGCGGTGGCGACCTCCAGCGACACTGGAGGCCCGCAGGATGAGATTACCCGGCTCCGCAAAGGGATTGGCGAAGATCTGACCGCTGCGATCTCAAACTGGGAGCAGGAGAACCTTGTTGCAGCACAAGAGT
Organism: Kiritimatiellia bacterium; assembly: GCA_041673345.1. Classification (GTDB taxonomy): domain Bacteria; phylum Verrucomicrobiota; class Kiritimatiellia; order RFP12; family UBA1067; genus M55B167. Next base: position 2,645 of record JBAYXX010000077.1, on the reverse strand, counting down.
TCTGGTCGAAGTCAAGCGTCTCGATCGCAGATCCGCTGCTTGAGAACCTCTGGTACGAGACCTTCCATGCCCGCAGGTGCGCTTACCGCGGAGGCACGGTGCCGCCCGGCCTGTTTTTACCCAGTACAGTCCAGGACTACTCATTCTGGCACGGGGACTATCACACCAACTACAATATTCAGTCACCATTTTTCGGTGACTACACAGCTAACCGCCTTGATCTCGCTGAGGCTTATTTTGAAGTGATCAACTTCGCGCTTCCCATCGGACGCAAGATCGCGAGAGACTACTATGATAGCCGAGGTGTCTTCATTCAGCTCTCGGTTTTTCCGATCCTGGCCGAGGACGACCCGATCGGCGTAGTCCCCATGGGGCGTCTGGCTTACATGACCGGATGGGCGATGACCCAGTATTGGTGGCGTTATCTCTATACCCTTGACAAAGAATGGCTGAAGACAGTCGGTTATCCTGTGATCAAAGACTGCGCCCTGTTCTACCTTGATTTTCTCAAGAAAGGCGAAGACGGATTGTATCACGCCTACCCTTCTAACCAGGGCGAGGCCGGTTTTACAGGAAATCCTGATGATCAGCGGGATCGCCCGCAGGTCATGAAGCACATGCGGTATTGTCTCCGGGCGGCGATCCTGGCCAGCGAAGCACTCGGTGTGGACGACGAAATTAGATCACAATGGCGCGACAGACTCGACCATGCGGCTGGCGACGCTGGACGCCCGCCTTCTACTCTCACCGGTCTGGAGAAAATGTGCCACGAGGTAAATTCGCCGGAGTTTGGATCCGGACGCCCTTACACACCACAGCCGGACTGGAAGGGTGAACTGCGGCCCGTCAAACTCGGCTGGTACTTCGGCCATTCGCCCATCTGGCGCGTCGCTATTCTGCGTGAGGGTAAGTTCATCGCCGAGCGCGACCTACCGGAATTTAGAAAGCAGGTTGAGTCGTGGCGACGTCCCAACGGACTGATCTGGGGCATGGCGGTGACGGTCTACGGGCGCGCGGGGGCGTGGACGGAGTCATTAGGTGTTTGCGCTCCGTTACAGGAGATGATGCTACAAAGCTGGGATGGCGCGTTACGGGTTTTTCCCGCGTGGCCTAAAGGGTTGGAGGCGCGATTTGACGGTTTCCGCGCTGAAGGCGCGTTTCTGGTCAGTGCCTACTGGGCCGATGGGCAAGTGCGCTCTCTGAAGATTCGGAGCGAGAAAGGCGCACCATGCAGAATCTATCCGCCACGCCCTGACGGAATCCGTGTTATTGACGCTGCAAACAAAGAAATCCCTGTGACCAAAGACGCATATGGGCGGGCTGAATTCGCGACGGTTCCCGCTGGAGAATACCATGTGACGTTTTCATATTAACAAAACAAAAAATGAAGCACGACGCACAGGTAGATAAAACCACAGAAGAGGCAATGGAGATGAGCAGGCGAAAACTCGCGGGTAAGGGCACCATGAGAGGCGCGCCTAAGAGTGATGATTTCTCAGACCCGGCCGCTTTGGCTAAATATATTGACCACACAATGCTGATGCCGGATGCGATTGACGCCGCTTTTGACAAGCTTTGCGATGAGGCCAAACGCTGGCAATTCAAATCGGTTTGCATCAATTCATCCCGCGTCTCTTACTGCGCTGAACTTTTGTGCGGCTCGGATGTCAAACTATGCGCGGTGGTCGGCTTTCCATTGGGCCAGGCGGAGAGCCGTTCCAAAGCCTTTGAAGCGCGCCTCTGCATTGAAGAGGGCTGTACCGAGATTGACATGGTCATGAATGTGGGCCAGTTGAAATCCGGTCACTTGGAATATGTTGAAGAGGATATCCGCACTGTCAAGCGCGCCATGTGCAAAGACTCTCTGCTCAAGGTGATTATTGAGACCGCTCTGCTGACCGATGAGGAAAAGGTGCTGGCCTGTCAGATCTCTAAACAAGCTGGTGCTGACTTTGTCAAGACCTGCACCGGGTTTAGCGGCGGTGGCGCCATCCCCGAGCATGTCGCACTGATGCGCCGCACCGTTGGTTCAGAGATGGGCGTTAAAGCCAGCGGCGGTGTCCGCAACTATCCCAGTGCGGTGCAGTTGATCGCAGCCGGAGCCAATCGGCTGGGTACGACCTCCAGCGTGGCGATCGTCACAGGCGAGGAAGGCACTGGCGGGTATTAGCAGGCTGTCAAACTTAAAAGTCATTCGTAATTTCATCGTGTTTCAATATTTTTTGTCAAATATGGAGCCAGCTATCGGGATCGAACCGATGACCTCGAGATTACAAATCACGCGCTCTACCAGCTGAGCTAAGCTGGCTCAGAAAAGAGATTTATAAATTAGCATACAGCCGCATCGGATGCAAGCGAAACTTTAGCTTGCCAGCAGTTCTAATTTTGACTTAACTTTGATCTACGGCATACCTGATTGTGCTCTGGCTGTTATTGATTCGCATGGATACATGCGGGAAATGTCATGCGGTTGACTTTCGCATCTCTGCGGACTGCCAACTGGGGTGCCGTCGGTTGCCCAGCCTGCTTCTAAACGCGCCCAGTGCGCAGTCTTCGACCGCCCCTCTGCTTTTGGCGGAGAAGTGATGGCGTGAGGCGCGGCTTTCAGACGGGCTACCGGCTCTTGCGTTTGGCGTATCGCCTGA
>JBAYXX010000076.1:0-19090 GCA_041673345.1 Kiritimatiellia bacterium | reverse complement strand
GGCTAACCTTTGCCAGGCGGGATTGGTTACCCGCTGGATGTCTACTTTCTCTTTCATTGTATTTACGATTTTACAAATCCCCAGAAACTGGGCTTATCCTGTCGCGACATAGAGCGGCTACTACACTAAACGCCTAGAAACGTTCGAGAAACAACTTTTTGGTTTGTGCTAATATTCAGATGTTCCATGTGGCTTTTCCTTTCTCCATTTTTTTTGAAGGATTTTGTTGAGGGGCATTGTTGCATGGGATATTTTTTTATCCAATGTGTTGTCGCATTTCATATTTAGCTAGCTTTATTTTGTCAATTTGCGTATTGCAGTAGCTTGAGTATTAACTGTACAATGTATTTATGTGTAAACTTTCTATAACAATAGTCTCCTTGTTTCTGCTGCCCGCTATCAGCCTCGAGTCCTTGGCCGGGACGTTTGAGCTTGTCGGTCGTGAATTGACGGCAACAGTGGTGCTTGCTGAAAATCCCGAGGCGAGTTCGGTTCTGGCCGCTACGGAGCTCACAAATTACGTGGCGAAAATGACCGGGCGCGTTCTGCCGATCATCTGTGGTGCTTGCGATGCGAAAACGCAGGTGAAGATCGGAACGCTCGCAACGCTGTCCGGTATTCCCGCCGAAACAAAGAAAGCACTGGAAAATGCGGACTCCTACGAAGCCGCATGGAGCGGTATCAATGACGGCACCCTCTGGATCGTCGGCAAAGAAGATACGTCCGAACTCTACGCGACCTACCATTTCCTCGAAACCAAGCTCGGCGTGCGGTGGTTCAAGGCCGCCATCCCCGACGATCCGGGCGACTATTATCCGACCTCGCCGCAGCTTGCAATCGCGGAGTACGCGGAACTGCGTGCGCCTGATTTCGCGAAGCGGCGGCTCGACATGTGCGGCGCCTACTGGAACGTCATCCCCAAGCCGGGCGTGACGCTCGCAATACGGAACGGTTTCCAGGCGCCGACGAACGCCGACTGGACGCTCAACCCGAGCAATTCGACGATGCGGGAGTTTCGCGCCTTCTACGAGCCGCGCCAAGCGCGCCGCCTATTTGATGTCGGCGGTGGACACTTGATGTTCACCGCGCCATTTCCGCCAAAGGCGACCTTTGAAGAACACCCTGAATATTTCGCGCTCCGCGACGGAGAGCGGAAGCAGGGCGTCATGTACTGCTTCGCGAACGAAGAACTCATCCAGCGCACGACCGATTATGCGATCGAACGCTTTCGCAAGAACGGCGGCAAAGGCGCGTATCTGTTCGGACAGGCCGATCTAACGCATGGCTGGTGCGAATGCCCCGGCTGTCGCGCGCTCGACGGCGAGGGCGAAAATCCGACCGGTGGCAATCCCAACATCTCGACGCGGCTCGGGAAAATCTCGAAGAAAATCGCCGCTGACATCTGGACGGCGTGTCCCGATGCCGAACTCTGTATCTGGGCCTACCACGTCTACCGCGCACTTCCGAAGGGAATCCGTCAGGATCCGCGGATGTTATGCCAATTCTGCGCCCACGGGCGCTGCTACGGTCATGCGCTCGACAACCCTAAATGCGTCCGCAACGTGAAGATGTTTGAGCTTTTGAAGGGCTGGCTCACGGTGACGCCGCAGGTCTACACCTACGAATATTTCGCCGACACGCCGCCGCTGTACGTCTGCCATGAGCGCGACGAGGCGCACGACCTCAAGCTCTACAAGAAGCTCGGCATGGTCGGCTGGAAGAATGAGGCGCTCTTCACTGGTTCGAGCTGGGTGCCATGGGCTGGTAAGGAAACGCCGGACGTGTATCCTTCGAACTGGCAGTGGCACTATGCGACAGGGCATCTCCTGTGGAACACGGAACGCGATCTCGACGCGCTTCTCGACGATGCTGAATTGAAATACTACGGCAAGGCGTATCCACCGATGCGGCAGTACCAAGCCCTGAGGCGCGACCTCTGGAACAGCCGCACCGAGTGCATGGGCTACCCATATGGCGACGCGCGCCGGCAGAATCTGCTGAACGCGCCGGGTGCGAAGGAAAAGCTCCTCGGGTGGCTCGACGAGGCGGACAGGCTCGCGGACGACGATAAGGTCCTCAAAAGCCGCCTCAGTCTCGACCGGCAGTGGCTCGTCAAATACTGGATCGAAGCGAACGACCTGGCGCGGGCCAAGGCGGGAAGGCGGCTTTCGATACCGAAACTCGTCTCGCCGATCATGATCGACGGCGACGGATCGGATGCGGGCTGGCTCGGGGCTCTGTATCTGACCGACCGCTTCCACCTGACCTCTACGACTCCCGCCCAGCGCAAAGCTGTGCCCGCCGAACTCGCGACCAGCGTCGGCGTTGCGACGGACGGCTCCGCGCTCTACTTTCTCGTCAACGCGCGTGAACCACACCCCGAAAAGATGAAGCTCACCGCTAAGAACCACGACGACGACACATGGGGAGACGACGGCGTCGAAATCTTCCTGTTCCCGCCGAGCGCCGAAAACTGCTACTACCATGTGGCGGTCAACGCCGCCGGCGTTGTCTACGACACGCGCAATCCCGGCGGCGACAAGTCGGCGGAACTCGGTGTCGACGCGAAGAGCGGCCGGACGAAAGACGGGTGGACACTGGAGATCAGGGTCCCGGCAGAGAAGATGTATCCTTTCGTCGATGGCGACAAATGGCGCATCCAGATCGCCCGCAACCGCTACGTGGTGGACGAACTCATGCCCGGCGACGAGGGCAAGGACATCCGCATGTTCTCGCTCGACGGTGAGATGCCGCACGATACCGGGGAATATCCCACATTCGAACTCGGCTCTTCCTGCGTGAAGAACGGCTCGTTCGACGAAATAGACGAAGAGGGCAAACCGATCGGCTGGGGTGTCTACAACGGTGAAGTGCGGAAGATCGGCAACAACAACGTTCTCTTCACAAAAAGCCACACCTTCCAGACGTTCAATTTCGGTCCGCTTGCGCAAAGTCCTGAGCCGCGCAAGCTCAAGTATTCGTTCCGCGCCTCGGGGAAAGGCCAGCTCAAAGTCGGTTTCACGCGCTACAGCGATCCAACGGAACCAGGCCAAAAACGGTCGATGCCAATGCCGTGGGGCGAGGGCGGAACGTACGAACTCACGCCTGAAATGAAACTTTATTCAGGCACCTATACGATCAACCCGAACGAGTGGGTGGCGATGGCATTCACGCCGCCGCGGGAGGGGTGTCACATTGATGACGTTAATGTAGTTAAGGAAGATTAACTGTTGCTCTGATTTCAGGTTAAAAAATGAAAGCGAGGATTGTATGAACTTAAAAGCGAAAATGTTGTACATCATTATGGGGTCGGTTGTTTTGTCGCTCCAAGGGGCGGACACAGTGATTGATTGGACGCAATACGGCGGCACCTATTCCGGTTCGTTCACAGACGTGAACCGCTGGAATCCGCAGACCTACGGTTATCCCGGCTCGCTCGCTCCCGATGCCGAGGGCTCGGTCGCCTACCAGGTGGCGCGTTTCAACCAGATTGGCGAGGATTTCACCGTCGGTTTCCCGGCTGAGACCACGACATCGACGGCGAACTTCCTCTTTTACGGCGCGTCGGGGCGCGTGGCCGAGTTCGCAGGTTTAACGTCCATTTGGAATATCCCCCCGACCACGGTCGCCAACTACAATTTCAGTCCGTTCCAGATCTTTGCCGGCGACAAGGCGAATCCGCTCGTGCAGGCCGATGCCCAGTGGGGTTCCATCAACTCTGAGCGGGTGGGGGCGTTCACCAACTTCATGTTCCGGGTTTCTAATACCAACGCCGTCCACAGGTTCGATCTGCTCGCAGGCAACATCTATCTCGGCGTGCGACGGATCATGTTCTTTAACGGCTCGACTTCCTCCGAAAATCTGCTTGTCAAGTTCCACGACGGTGTGAACTTCACCTCTTCTAATCCGGTGATCGGCGCGGCGGGCCCGGAAAACCTGCTTGAGTTCGACGGCGGTACGCAGACGTTCAGCGGCGGGCTGAGCTTCACCGGTGCGAATGCATCCAAACATGTGACACTGCGGATCGCGGACAACGCGTATTGCAAATTGGGCGGCTCGATTTCCGCCAGCGCGTCGCCGACAGCTATCGAAGTACTCGGCGGTGCCACGTTGTACGGCAACGTCTCCGATCTTTCCACGGGGGCGGGCTCCTTCCGTATGCTGGCTTCCGGCGCTGGCAGCAAAATTCAGCTGCGTCACATCCATCTCGCCAACGGAATTGACAAGAATGCCTTTATCTCCGTGACCGACGACGCTCAGTTCGCGCCTTCGGGGGCGATCAATCTCGGCGGACAATCGACCGGGACGGTTGCCGGCTCGTTCGGCGGACTCTACATTACCAACGCCACGGTCGTTGCGTCAGTCAATGTCTATTCTGGCGAAATCGTCCTCGGTGAAGGCGGTGTGATAAAACTCACCGCGGACACCAGCGCGGTCGCCGGTAAGAATGTCGGCGGCGTAACGACTTTAATCGCTGACGGCGGCGGCTTCGATTTCGGCTGGGGCGTAACCTGTCCGGGCAAGGACATCCTGAACGGATTCACTTCCGCTAAAGTCGGCGCAAAGGGGCTTGTCATCGATCCGCCGAGCGGAAACTACAAGAGTCCCGACTTCATCATTTCCCAGAATTTTTTGGATGCGGACGACGCGCAGGGTGAAGGACGGATTGTTGTCGCCGGATCCAAAGTCAATGCGGTCACGTTCACCGGCAAAAGTTCGCAGGAGTCGGAACTCGTCTCCGCAGGAACGGCGATCGTCAAACTCGCGGGCGAGGCGATGCACTACTCGCATGTGATCGTCACCAACAACGCCGCATTTTCAGTACAGGGTGCCACGCAGACTGGCGCGATATTCAAGGCGCTGACGCTTGGCAACGCGAACTCGACGGGCACTTTGATGCTGGATGCGGACGAACCCGTGACTGTCGACGGCGCCATCGAATTAATCGCTGCCAAGCTCGCGTTCTCCTCCACCCTGGCCTACGGTACGAACACGGTATTTGAGTCATCGGCGGGTACGCAGAACGCGGGAGCGGTGGAGAGGTGGAATTTTAAGATCGGTGTCACCGTCATCCAAGGTCTTCCCGCCGGTGCTTACGTAAAATTCCAGTGCGTCGAGCAGGACGGCAAGCTGCTTTTCCAAATTAAAATCGCGGCTGAGCACCCGTCGCTTGAAGGCGATACGACTTGGTCCGGCCCGGAAACTACGTGGGCGACATCTTCCAATTGGTCGGGCTCTGTCAAGCCGACGGCGAATCTCCGCGCGGTTTTCGCTGGAGCGAACCCGCTCACGGTGACGCTGCCGGCGGATGCGGAAGCGGCGGCGGTGCAGTTTGCCGCAGGCGGTTACACGCTTTCCGGCGGACGCCTCGAAATCTCGGACAACGACTCCGCATCCATCGAATCGCCGGCGGGTGCAAACGAAATCGTTTCGGAACTCGTATTGAACGCGCTAACGGAGTGCATGGTCGCGGCAGGTTCGTCCTTGTCGCTTTCCAGTCGGGTCTTTGGCAACGGTGTTGTTAAAAAAGGCGCGGGCGCGCTGCTCCTTTCAGGTGTCGGCAACGCGCTATCGCATGGAATTGAGATACGCGAGGGTACGCTCGGTTTCGCCGGCTCTGAACCAATCGCGGTCGACGCTCAGCTTGCGATCAACGTGTCGGCATCACCTTCAAACGCGGTCGTCCTCAAGGCGGACGCGCCCGCGACAATCGCGCTCGGAAATGCCACACAAGGTTCCATCTACAAGCGCGGCTCCGCTCCGCTCGTCCTCGAGACGTTGACTGACGTTACGCTCGGCCTCAAGGCGTGGAAGGCGGACGACGTGCTTACCACTGATTACGTTTTCGTTAATTCCGCGGCGGTGCCTGAATGGCCGCATGGCCCCATCAACGTCGCCGAAGGCGCGCTTGTCTTCCGTGGCACCGGAACTTCCGTGCCCAAGGTTACGCTAAGTGCGCCGGCATCCGACAACCGCAGCCATTCCTTCGTCGGAATGCGTCTAGCTGTGGCATCGTCGGAAACGCCGTCCGAACCGGGACTCGTGGTCGACCACGCAAATCTGGCGTCGCCAACACGCGAACTTTACCTTGGCGCGGGACTCTCGGCAGCGACCACGTACGCCCGTGCGCCGTATGTCACGCTCACCAACGGCGCGGTGCTGACCATCCGGAACTTCATCGTCGGGAGCGGGAGCATGACAAAGGATATCCATCCGGAATTCACCGCGGACGCGTCCACGCTCAGCATCAACCAGCTCTATCCCAATGCGTCCTTGATCACGGCGGCTACCAACGTCTTCAAGTTCGTAAACGGGTCGTCCCTCTTTCAGTCCGCAGCGATGAACATTCAGGGGTCGGTCCGCTTTCTCTTCGATCACTCCGGTTTCTACGGGAACAATTCCAATCAGGTACGGACAGTTAATATCGGGGTTGGCAGTTTCGGAGAAACCAGCGGGTTTATCGCTGATTTCACATTCAGCAACGGCTCACGTTTCAACTGCGATTCACTTTCATACACAGCCGCGGCATCCTCCACGAAGGCGCCTTTCATCCTCACGTTCGAAGATTCCGAATGGTACGCGGGGGCCGGAACAGTCACGTTGCCGACCACAAACCTGAACGTGTCGGTGCAGACCGTCGCCGGAGGCATCGTTTTCGCGCCTCCATCCGGAGCTGTCTGGAAATTCGTTTCGCCGATCTCCGGTGCGGGCGGACTCGTCAAAGCTGGTGCGGGAACGCTGCTTTTCGACCGTCAGTTCAAGTATCACGCCTACGTGGTCGGCGACCCGGAAACACTCCGTTACACCGGCGCGACCGACGTGCGGGAAGGGACGCTCGCGATCACGGAAGGCGCGATCTCCCGTCCGTACGCGGAATTCCACACGGGATATTCCGGTGCGCTCGATCTGCTCGACGGCTCGCTGGTTTCGCCTGTTTTGTCTGGAGCGGGCACTTTCCGCGGCGGCACGCTCGTGACACCGATGATCAAGGTCTCCGTCACGGAAGAAGGCGAGGTTGCCGAGATACCGACCTTGGATTTCGCCAACGGTCTCGCTACCGAAGGGCTTGTCACCATCGACTTTGGGCGCACTGCGGAAAACCCGCTCGTTGTTGCTAAAACCGGGCTTACGGTTGCCCGTTGGACCGGCACTGCGAAGCCCGATCTTTCCAATTGGGAATCCGCTGGAACCGGTGTCCCAGACTCGAAGTGCCAGTTTTTGGCTGAAGATGACAGTACAATAACGGCGATACCGGGCCGAAAAGGATTAATGATTATAATACGTTAAGGTGCTGTGCTATAGGTGAAATAAATTGCATGAAATCACACCACTACGGTTGGAAGCCCAAAAACTGTTCACCGACGGCGCGGGGACTGTCAGGAAGGCGGCTGAAGAGCTCAATGCCGCGCGCAAAGAGAAGGCGTTCCGGATGGCGGGACCTCGGCGAGTTCATGGCGCGCACTTGTACGACGGCGATTCACGTCAAGCAGGCGGCACTTCTGGAGGACACCGTCCTCGACGTGAAAGCCGCTGAAACGGACAAGGCAATCGCGAAGAAGGCGATTTTCGCGCTCGCAAGAGCGGAGTACGCGAATGCGGAGGATTTACGGGAAAAGTGTGGTGAAATGAAATCTCAGATTTAGAGGTGAAAAGGCGCGGGAACTTTTAAAAATATAACTCAAACTAGCACTATCATTCTTTATTTGAATCCTGTATAATTTACAGCCTAGTAAAATTATAGTTTTAAGTTCAGCTTTTTTTAGTAAAGAGGACGGACGAAAACTATATTAACAAAACAAGGAGAAGCATACCTATGAGTACAGGTACAGTAAAATGGTTCAATTCTGACAAAGGTTTCGGATTTATTTCGCCAGATGATGGCGGCAAAGATCTGTTCGTGCATCACACCGGCATCAATGTTGCAGGCCGCGCATGTCTGGATGAAGGTCAGAAAGTGGAATTTGAAGTAGGCGAAGGCCAAAAGGGTCCTTGCGCAAAGAACGTTGTTCCCTGCTAAACGCGACTTTTCAATAAGTTTCCATTCAACAAGGTTTATTGATTTGTGAATTATTACATAGTGAGCAAATCATAACTTTGTCAGGCAATTTTTTAAAATTGCCTTTTTTGTTTTATTTATTGAAATCTTTTTCCCACCAGGCGTGCGAGGCAAAGACCGTACGCAGATCAACGGCCAGATTGAGTACAACACTCTCAGCCGCATCCTCAGTGTAAACCTCCGGGTATTTATACCAGAAGCAACGCACCACAGGAAACGCACTCTTAGGATACCCGCCCTGAGGTTGCTGCACGGTGTCGCCATGCGCCATCTGCCAGCTCTTCACCTCTGCCCAGGAAACAATTCCGTCTTTGTTTGCATCCATTTTTTCAGGGGTCGGATCGCCGGCGATATATGTTTTCCAATCCCACCCGCAGGGAGCCGCGCTGAACTCATAGAGATAACTTGAGCCAGACTCATCGGTCGCCTTGGCCTGCTCCCATGTGGTATACAGGTCGGGAACGCCGCCCTCTTGGCCTTGCGAGGGGTCAGCACTGGAAATCAACGCACTGGCAGAGAGATATTTTTTTTCAACAAGTGTTGTCAGCTTGGGCGGCAAGGCCCCGTTATGATCTGTTGCGTATGCCTGAAGGGCTTTACCTATAACGCGCAGCTCATCTTCAAGCACACCTCGCTGAGCATTGGTGTCCAGCGCTGAATAAGGCTTATTCGGCGAAAGATCCATTGGCGGCATCGCGGGTGAGACCCACACCGGATCAACGGATGCGCAACCTGAAACAATGGCGATCAAACCTGCGAGAATAAAACTCTGCTTCATATTTTTACACCTTTCCTTGAGCACATTAGTAAATATCAGATGCCACGCCACCTGACGTTCACACCCAAACTAACTATTTTATTGATTGGTAGAAGGATAAATCGCTGAGACAAAAATGTCAAGCGGGAATTCAATCTTTAAGTTTCCATTGAGGATATCCCCGAGACATAGTATTATGTCAGTTTGAAAACTAAGAATAGACGTAAAGTAAAATTAAAAAGAGAGGCAAAGGATGCTACCAACAGGACATACCTCAAGGGGAAAAATGAAATTTAGATTAGTACTCCTTTGCACCTTTGTGCTCCTCAACCAAATTAATACAATAGCCAATGCCAAGCAGCTTATCATTTGGGATAATTTGGGTGCGGGCGATGCCTGGGATGTTGCCTACCCTGTTGGCAACGGTCGTTTAGGCGCCATGCCATTTGGCAATTTTCCCAAGGAGAAAATCCTGCTTAACGAGGAGAGCATATGGCAGCGTGGCCCTTGCCAGCTCATGCCAAAAGAGAGCCCGCAATATTTGGAGAGTATTCGAAAGCTCGAAGCAGCCGGAGATTACGCCGGAGCTGATCAAAGCTTCGAGCAGAAATTGCAAAGCGCGGGGCGCAACCCAGACGGCTACCAACTGTTCGGTTGGCTGGAGATCGAATATCTGGCCGAGTCACCGCTCAAAGAACGCTACCGCGAGCTGGATTTAAAAACCGGGATGGCGAAAAATATCTATCGTCTGAAGAACAAAACCGAGATTGTGCAAAACGTATTTGCCGCTGGCCACGATGACGTGATCGCCATCACAATTGATATGCCGTCAGAGGCGAAAATACGCATCAACGTGGATGGCGGTGTGGTCGAGGGTTGCGATATTGTCAAACGCGGAGCGGCGACAGGCGAGGGTGCCACCCGCTATGTCGGACGTATCCGCGTGTTACCCGCTGACAAGCTCCGCGTCGACAATCAGATGGTTGAAGTCACAGATTGCACACAGGTCACTATACTCGTATCCATTGCCACAGATCTGGACCGCCACACAGCGGGTGCTAAAGTCAGCGGCGGCTGGCAAGACAACGCATTACAGGTTCTTGACCGCTTGCAAGGAAAATCAACGGAGGCGATCCAGCAACAGGCTGTCAAAGAACACCAGCACTATTTTAACCGAGTTAAAATTGACCTCGGCCAGACCGATGACGCGATCCTCGCTCTACCGACTCGTAAACGCTTGCAGCGGATTGCCAATGACCAGCATGACGACCCAGATTTTGTAGAAACATATTTTCAGTTTGGCCGTTACCTGCTGATCGCCTCATCCCGCCCAGGGTGCTTTCCCGCGAATCTCCAGGGCCTCTGGAATCCTCATCCCAAAGCCCCGTGGGGTTCGGATTTTCATTTAAATATCAACCTGCAAATGAATTATTGGCTGGCTGAGACAACCAACCTCGCGGAGCTTCATCAACCATTGCTGGCGTTCATCCGCTACTGCCAGCCGACTGGACGGGAAATGGCGCGTCGGCTCGGCATGGCAGGCTGGTGTATGGGCCATGCCACCGATATTTGGGCCAATGCCAGCATCATGTCCTCGCGTGCGTTTTGGGGCGGCTCCTTCTTTGGCGGGCAGTGGATGACCATGCACATCCTGGAGCACTACCGCTTCAACCAGGATCTTACCATCCTTGCGGACAACTGGGATATCCTCTCTGATTCTGCTGCGTTTGTAGAGTCTTGGCTGATTACCGACCCCACGACTGGCAAACAAATGGCGCGGCCCTCCTGCTCGCCTGAGAACTCATTCCATTACACCAGCACTGATGGCACCAAAAGCAAAGCCGCACTCTCAGCTGGCAATACATTTGACCAGTATATGGTCTTGCAGGTTTTTCACGATTACATTGAGGCGGCCACCGCCCTAGGGCGGCTGGATGACCCGTTGGTGCGAAAGATCGCGGCTTTAATTCCCGAGGTGTATGCTCCGCGTGTCGCAACTGACGGACGGCTGATGGAGTGGCGTTTGCCCTTTGAAGAAGCGGAACCAGGGCACCGACACATCTCCCACATTCTGGGCGCGTTTCCCGGCAACCAGATTGATCTAGACCGCGATCCAAAGATGTGCGACGCTGTCAAAAAATCGATTGGATTCCGTCTGGCACATGGTGGCGCTCAAACCGGTTGGAGCAGAGCTTGGGCGATCGGCATCTTCGCTCGCCTCGAAAATCAAGTGCAAGCATACGACAACCTACATGCAATCCTCGCAAAATCCACCTTACCGAACCTTTTTGACAACCATCCGCCGTTTCAGATTGACGGTAATTTCGGGGCCACAGCCGCCATTGCGGAAATGCTCTTACACAGTCATGGGGAACAAATTAAACTTCTGCCTGCCTTGCCGGAAAAATGGTCTCAGGGCAGTGTTTCCGGTTTGCGAGCCCGCGGAGATTACACGATCGGGATCAGATGGCAAGCGGGCCAGTTGACCGAAGTACAGATCGTGGCTGGCCCGTGCGCTATTGGCAAAACATCTTTACTTTATAACGGCAAAAAAAAGCCTTTGACCTTACCAGCCGGTGCTGCGCTTACAATAGGGCGCAATGATTTTTAATCACAATCCTTTTGTTGTGAAACCTCCTCGCTGGAGATTTTAGGTTTATACGCCCCTATCGCTTCGCCGCCTGTCGGAGGCCTTTTAAAGAAGCCTCAACCATACGGGCGGCCGTGTCTTCGCGCGGCGAACCTCCTTTACACGGTTGAATCTCGTAACCTCCGTTCTCAAAACTAACCGCCAAAGGCACATAGCCGCAGTATCCCATGGCCAACGTAACCGGCCACGTGTTTTTGATCGGTGATTTTTCCTTGATCTCCAAACCGATTTCCGTAAACGGCTCACCGGGAAGCGATGTCGCCGCAAATCTGTCACCAATGGCTAGTGTGACGACCTTATATACCCGCTCTTTACCTTTGAAGCTTGACGGGTAGTCCACGATTCTTTCCGCGAAATAGCGGAGTACCTGATCATCACCTTTCGCCAGCCCCTCGCTGGTTTGGTCACCTGTTGTGGCGCGGGCCGGCACACGCGCCAGAAGCTCCTTTGCATCTTCAATCATTTTTTTTGGCAGCACCCGGAATGGAATGGCGAAGTCCTGGCTCACAACAGACAACGTGCCAACCTCCAGGGATTCGAGTTTTTTCAATTGTCCGAGAACAATCTCCCCATAGCCTTTCCCGATCCGGCACGCTTCGGCGTACTGGGTCTGATTCGCGTCGGTAGAGGTATCAAAATGGTTGATGTTCCCGGAACAGCCCACGAGCGTCATCACAAAAAGATCGTAACCCAATCCATTCTGTACGGTCCGCGCCAGTCGCCCCGGCCAATCCGCCGACACCAGACTCAGCCCGATAGTATCAGTGTGATTGACGATGTTGGCGATTATCGCCACCGTGCGCCCGTTCTGTTCCACCGCCAACACACCGATATCACAATCCACAGGCCCTTCGGGCTTGACGATTTCCGGGTTTAGTTTACCGGGGTTGGTTGTAACCTTGCCGTTTTTCATCCAGTACCGGCGGTTGTAAGCATACGGGTTGTTGTTTGCCACGCCCAGCCTGAGGGTGGCCGGGGCAAAATTCCGCTCCGCCAGCAACACCGTCTCCACAGTTTTCTTTTCAAGTATCTCCATATACCCGGGATCCGTCAGCTTCATGCGTTTCGTGCTCGTATACGGAGCGGTATGCGCATGGGTCGCCGAAACGATCAGCCCGTTACCGTGCCGGAAGCCCGAGCGTTTTAGGCGGAGGAGTATGTTTTCCACAGTCTCAGCTTCAATTTTGCAGGTGTCGAACGTCACAAACCCGCCGCATGTGTCACCTGAGCGAAAAAGAATACACTTCACATGCAGATCATCCAGCACGCCTTCGTTCGGACGCGGGTTAAAATAACCCGCCAGCGAAAGGCCGCGCCAAGGAGTAATGACCGCCTGCGAAAAACCGGCTTCCAGCGCATTTTCACCAGCTCCGTTTTCAGCAAACCCCATGAACGACAGGCATAGAAAACCCGTAAACACAAATCTGACTGTACTGTTTTTCATATAAACCTCTTTTTAAAGTTTGAATCCCGCGGAAAAACACTCAAAGGCTAGCCCACTTCTGAGCTTCAAAATTTAGTTCAAAATTTAGTTTAAGAATATATTATCACGCCAACAAAGTCCAACAAAAAAAAGTGAGTTTTATTGCAGGTAAAGTATCAAACTAATAGTGCTTCCAGAAATCCCTGTTGGCAAAATGCTTCACAGTTCTACACACCGCTTGTTTGCAGGATCTTCTAATGCACAATCGGCGAGCTGACTTCATGTTGTCGTCAAATTGGAAAACTGCTTTTACTTTTTTAATTATGGTAATAGTCGCACTGCTTTATCATCTTGTTGTTTGCGAAATACCCTTCAACAAAAATAGTATTTTTAATCCATCCCATTTTTTTGCATGTAGCATTTAAAATACGTTTAGAAAAGATCGAAGAATTACAATTCGTTTGTATGATCATGATTTAAAAAGAATACAAAAAAAGCAATGGAAAAAGGGATTCCTTATCAAACTTTAATTTCCAGCATGATTCGTCAGTATGTTGAAGGAGACCTTATAAAAACACAATTGCGTTAAAAAGGCGCATATTTATGGAACTCGTTGGGGTCAAACTTAAAAATAGAAAATAGCGATTGACGGGTGGTCTTTGCTTTCGGAAACTTTTTCATCACGGCTAAAAAATTGAGAGTTGAGTTCCCCGGTGCCATCTATCATGTTACGCATCGCGGGAACGGACGGATGAATATCTTTAAGCATGAGGCTTTGAAAAGTGCGCTCACACTCGCACGCACCGCTTTAGCCGCACTGTGGAACTCTGAACAGTCGGAGTTTCAGATAGCATCCAACAGCTTTGGCAAGGTGCGGAAGATGCTGCCCGCGCTCGATGTACTGCGCATACAGCTGGCCGCCAATCCTGAGCTAACCGAGCAACAGGCTGAGATACGGACGCACCAAGCAGTGCTGGAGGCGGCCCAAGCCGAACGGATCCCTAATCTGACTTTAGCAGCTGGTGTGCAACGGTATGAAGAGGATAGAACTCATGCTCTGATCTTCGGAGTTGGGGTTCCCCTGCCCCTCTTTGACCGCAATCAGGGCAACATCGCAGCCGCGCGGCACGAACTTGCAAAAGCACGGGCAGAAGAGCGCTCTGTGGCCATTGGTCTATCATCCAGGTTAAACGCAACTTATATCCGACTCTGCGCCGCTCACCGGCGCGTGCTGGCACTGCAAGCCAAGGTTGTTCCAGCAATGCAGGAGGCCTACAATGCGACCCATAGCGGCTACCGGGAGGGCAAGTATGATCTGATGCTTGTACTGGACGCACAGCACACTCTCTTTGCCGCTAAGCGCGACATGGTCGATGCCTTAGCGGATTTTCACACAGCTCTCAATGATCTTGAACAGCTTACAGGGATGAAGATGTAGCGCCGTTAACCGGGAGCAGCAATGTAGGACCGGTTTCCAACCGGAAAGCTCGCGATGCAATCGGAGGCTACTGAAGGTCGGCAGCGCCGCGAAAAAACGAGGGGGTAACTTGACGGTCAAACGCATCGGAGTCGGGGTCGGTATCGGAATCGGGGTCGACCTAGTACGTTTTTCGATACCGATTCCGATACCGATACCGACCCCGAGTTACAGGCTAATCGAAGCTGCAGGGCGCGGGCCGTGAACGCGCCGACAAAGCGATTGTGTAAAGCAATGCGAGCCGTAAGCTATCAAGTGGCGCTCCACAAGCGAGCCCCCCGCGGTCACGGCCCGCGGCTACAGTGCTGCGCAAGCTTTAAGGAACACGATAGCCGAATGATTGGCAAACTTTGCCGCGAACTTTGTCGGAAACAAATGAGCGAAAAGGATCGACAAAGTTCGCGACAAAGAGAAAAACACATAGACAACCCGGAAGCAACAAAGTTATAAGCACAAAAACAAGGAGAACAGATGATGAACAAACAAATTAAAATACGGTGGGCAGCCATAGTGGCAGTAATGAGCCTGTTTGGCCAAACACTGGCAACGGTTGATGACCATGCAGGACATGATCACACCAAGGCGTGTGACCAAACCAAGGTTGATGACCATGCAGGGCATGATCATGCCACTGAGACAGAACCGGCCCGCGTGATTGTCACCAAGGAGCAAGTGGCACGCCTCGGCATTAAAGTCAGTCAAGCGGTTCAAGGAGCGCTTGGCAGAGAGATTCGGGTACCAGGGGAGATCAAAATCAACTCTGATCAAATGGCGCATGTGGTGCCCCGTGCGGCGGGCATTGCGCGCGAGGTCTTAAAAAACCAGGGCGACCAAGTTCAAAAAGGAGAGATCCTGACCTGGATTGAGAGCGCTGAACTGGCTGAAGCCAAACTGGATTTCTTTGCCAAACAAGCGGCGGTTGGGAGCAGCAAACTCAAGCTACCGCGTGCTCAAGAGATCTTTGTGAATGTTGCCAAAATGGTTGCCTTGCTCAAAAAAGAGGCCTCCGAGGAGGAAGTTCGCACTTTGGAAGGTTTAGAGATGGGCCAGTACCGAGGCGAGCTGCTTCCAGCCTATGTCGCCTACCTGGCAGCCAGAACCACGCACCAGCGTGAGGTTGAGCTGCATGCCAAAGCGATCAGCAGCGGACAGGAGCTGCTGACTGTTGCGACAACCCTGCAGCAGGCGCGCGCCCAGTTTCAGGCAGCGCTTGATACGGCCAGCTACGAGACCCGGATGGCCTACAGCGAAGCGGCTCAGGAGCATCAGGTGGCTGTTTTCAATGCTGTTGCAGCAGAGAAACGCCTAAGTTTGAAAGGTGCCGAGCCAGAGGTGATTGCTCACTTACGCACACTCGTCCCCCAGGCCGTGGGAGTTGTGCCCTGCGCCTGCGTTGATCCAACCTGCCCAGAGGTTCAGCTGCCCTCAGTGGCTGATACACTCGGCATGGATAAACGCTTTGCCTGGTACGCGCTGCGGGCCCCTTTTAATGGCACGGTGCTACAGCGGCATATCGTGGTCGGCGAATCCCTGGATGTGTCCTCCGAGTTATTCACTATTGCTGACCTCTCCAGCGTATGGGTCAACATGACGCTCAGCCAGGAGATAACCTCGTTAGTCAAAACAGGCTACCCTATGACAGTTCATCTACCAGATGGCTCCCAAGCTGAGGCTCAGACGGATTTCATTGCCGCTGTGGTGGATCCCAACACCCGCAACGGGTTGGCGCGCGCCACGCTCCCCAATCCCAGCGGCCTTTTCCGCCCTGGAACCTTTGTGGATATTGCTCTCCGAATGCCGGTCAATGCAACGGCGGTGATTGTTCCCAGAGAGAGTGTGCAAACTGTACATGACCACCCCTGCGTCTTTGTCTGGAGCCAAGACGCTTTTGAGATGCGCGAAGTCGCAATTGGTGAGGCTAATGCGACAACTATCGAAATTTTAAAGGGGCTCAAGGCAGGCGAGGCTATTGCCTCTGCCAATGCGTTTCATCTCAAAGCCGAGGTTTCGAAGAGTGGCAATGCGCCGGCCTGCGGCCATGCGCATTAGGGGCTAGATCTGCGCAGGGCGCGGAGTGAAGAAGTGCGTGAGTGCGCGAGTACGCGAGTGAAGAGGTCGCGCCTTTTGTGAGACAGCAACGTAGGTCCGATTTCCAATCGGACACGTCCGGTTGGAAACCGGACCTACTTGCGTTTGACTGCGCCTCCGGTTGACGATAGCGGCGACGATGCTGGTGGACGATTTTCCGCGTGATCCCAATCGTCCACCAACATTGTCGCACATCATCGTCGGCCGAAGCCGCTCTGCGAGCGGCATTTTGCACAGGCTACGATAAACAACTTTTTGGAAAGAATAACGAATAAGAGAGAAGGACCATATTATGATTGAAACCATGATTCAAATCGGATTAAAGCATAAGCTGCTTGCTTTTATGCTAGTTTTATTGGTCGGAGTGCTGGGTGTGTTTTCGCTCTCCCAAATCTCGATCGACGCCTTTCCAGACATCAGCCCCAATCTGGTGCAGGTTTTTGCTGAAGTGGAAGGTATGGCTGCCGAGGAGGTGGAACAATTGGTCACCCGTCCCGCTGAGGCAGTCATGCGCAGTGTTCCCGGAGTTCAGAAGATCCGCTCGCTCTCATCACAGGGACTCGCGACAATCAACATCTACTTCGAGGACAACATCAATATCTACCTGGCCCGACAGATGATCGCGGAGCGCATGAAGCAGGCCGAGTCAGAGATCCCAACGGGCATCGAGCTGCCGCACGGACTTGAGATGGGCCCCTTAGTCAGCGGTACTGGCAAGGTGCTGGCCTACTATCTAGAGGCAGGAGACCGCGATATCACCGAAGTGCGCACGCTGCATAAATGGATTGTCAGGCGCAGCCTGGAGGGTGTCCCAGGGGTCGCCGCAGTCATCGGACAGGGCGGTTTTGTGCGTCAGTATGAAGTGGAACTCTCCCCCGAAAAACTGCTTGCGCGCAAGCTCTCAGTCAGCGACGTACGCGAGGCAATTGAACTGAACAATGCCAACGTCGGTGCTGGATTGATCACGCAGGGCAGTGCTGAGCTGATTGTGCGGACTCTGGGGCGCGTAAGCACCATTGAAGAGCTGGCCAGCACGGTTGTTAAAAGCTTTGACGGAGAGCCGGTGCTGATTAAAGATCTTGGAACAGTCAAGCTGGGGCAGGCCTTCCGCCGTGGTGTCGCGCTGCTGAATGGGGAGCGGGAGGTGGTTCTCGGCGGCATTTACAAAGTACACCAAGCCAACTCCTTTAAGGTTATTCAACGCCTGCATCAGCGCATGGAGGAGATAAATGCCACTCTGCCAGAGGGTGTCAAGTTGGTGCCCTACTATGACCAGTCCGATTTGGTGATCAGCAGCATCAACACTGTACGTAGCGCGCTCTTCTTTGGCTTGCTGTTGGTCTCAATCGTGGCCTTTCTTTTTCTGGGCAACTTTCGCAACGCTGCCATTATGGTCTGCTCGATTCCTTTCGCCATGCTGTTTGGCCTCATTCTAATGGAGCGCAACGGTTTCCCAGGCGACCTAATCTCCTTTGGAGGAATGGCGATTGCATTGGGTATGATCATTGACGCGACCATCATCATGGTTGAGAAGTTGCAGACAGACACTGAAAAGGCGGATGGCAAGATTTCAATTCAGGAGAGTATCCGGTTGGCAGCCCAAGAAGTGGGGCGTCCGATTGTCTTCGCCATAGCGGTCATCATTATTGTGTTCCTGCCGGTTTTCACGCTGGGCGAGATCGAGGGCAAGATGTTCCGTCCGTTGGCCTTTGCTGTGACCACCACCATGGCAGGATCTTTGATTTATGCGCTCCTAATTGCGCCGGTCTTCTTCCAGCTCACACAACGCAAGCAGGCCAGGCAGGCTAAACAAAAGGGCGGAAAAACACGCACCGCGCTATTAGCGGGCTATGAGCGTTTGCTCAAGCGTACAATCGCCAATCCGGTGTTGACAATAGCGATTCTTCTAATGATGCTCGCTGGCGGCAGCCACGGCTATTTGCTACTGGGGCGCGAGTTTATTCCACGGCTGCAGGAGGGTACAATCCAATGTTATGCCTACATGGATCCAAATGTGGCGCTCGATGAGATCAAAAAAATCTGCGCCAACATTGCCAGCGAAGCCGCGCAAGTGCAGGAGGTGAAAAATGTCATAGCCGACATTGGTTACGGCGAGGTAGGGCCGCATATGCACCACACTAATTACGGCTGCATTGTGATCACTCTCAAGCCGCGCTCAGAGTGGAAAAACGCTCGCTCACAGGACGATATCGAAGCCTTTATCAAAGCCCGGGTAGGCGAGCTGCCTGGGGTCTCGATTGGGTTTTCACAGCCGATTGCCCATGAGGTGGACGAGCTGATCGCCGGAGCAGGAGCTGATGTGGTGCTCAAGGTCTTTGGTGACGATATCCAGAGACTCACCGAGCTGACCATCGAGATCCAGGAGATTCTGGCGCAGGTTACGGGTGTGCAGGATCTACGCGTGGAACAGACAGGCGGACAGACCCAACTACAGGTCATTCTCAATCCCAGCCGTCTGGCCCGCTATGGCCTCAACAAACCTAGCGCAGCATAGCCCTGCCCTTTACCCTTAAATAAGTGCTGGACAAAACATGTCACGCCGTGTACTCTAGCGGCATGAAAAAACAAAACCAGATTAAGCGAACATTATCGCAACCCGAAAACATAGAATACATTCA
>JBAYXX010000075.1:0-20249 GCA_041673345.1 Kiritimatiellia bacterium | reverse complement strand
CACAGAGAACACAGAGAGTAGCTGAACTTTTCGCAGCACTGAGAGAATATTTTAAGGTGAAAAATCTTAGAGGTGAAAAATGTGGAAAACTGGGAACGTCGAGCACGAACTTTACGACTTTGAGTCTTTGCTGGTGGAAACTCTGAAACAATTCTGAGAACTCTGTGCCTCTGTGAGAGATAAAGAATTGGTTGCAGCTATGCTGCGCTAGGTTCTCTGTGCCTCTGTGAGAGATAAAAAGCGTGCATAAAAAACACGAATATGAATGATAATAGTACAGCGGGTGCGAATGGCCGACGAATCGGGCAGACGCAACAATCAGCGTCAAAACACGAGCATACCGAGCTTTTGTGGGTCCGTGACGGACGGAGCGTCGCGCCACAGCAAATATTGGTTGACGCTGGGGTTGATGCGCCTGCGAGCAGCATTGAAACCCCAGCTCGCACCGGCCGCGGGCACCGCGCCACCTAGTTCAGCGAACGGAATCCTGAACCACGCCGTCCAGGTGCGACCGGAGCGGCTCCAAGGACCTTTTTTTCCGGTTGTCTGGAAGGCGAACTCCCATTTGCCATTCCACGCGATGTCCTCAGTTGGTTGGTTCTGCGCATTAAGCGTCCAAGCCGCACCATAACGCACTCCGTCCGTCGGATTGGCTGCCAGCCGGTAAATCGTGCCGCCTGTCGAAGGCTGTATGCCCAATTCAACATGCTCCTGCTTGAAGACGCCGCGTTCATCTTTGGCTTCCGGGAGATCTTCCGGGTGTTCGGAGGGATTCAGGCAGTCCACGCGGATATAAAGATGGTTGTGGTCGCGGAGCGCCTTGAACGTCGTCCGTACGGTCCGAAACGGCATATCGCCTATGACACATAGTACTTGTTCGGGCGCCTGCTCCCAGGCGATGGCATCAAGGCCCGGTGCCTCCTCAGCGACCGGCACCAGCAGGCGATGTTCGTTTTCAAGGACGCCGGCATGGATTGCCGCAGTATCCCAGTTTAGACATGTTGTGTTCCATTGTTGCTGATAACTTTTCTGCATCAGCGCCGCATGGCTGTACCAATGCCCGCTGAAAGGCCGCATTTCCGGCCAGTCGTCGAGGGGCTTGAACGCGCTGCGTTCGTCCTCTCCTGAGAGGCGCCGCAGCTCAGCATGCCAGACGTCAATCGCATCCAGCAGCGGATGGAAGAATTCCGGCGAGCGGTTCAGTAGCCAGGCGCTATGCAGATAAAAGATACGTGACAGGTTGCTGAGATAATCGAACTCGATCCGCAACAGGCTAAGCCGCGCTATCACGTCCGGATCATTTGTCCGGCGTTCGGCCGAGGCGAGCTGCGCTTCCGCGGCTGCACAGTACTCAGGCGGATACATGCTCATCACATTCCACTTATTACCCCGATAGCGGGTACGACTGACCTTCCAGGCTGGCATAAAGACGCCGAAAAAGTCAGAGTAAAGCGCGATCTGCTCATGCAGCTGATCATAGAACTGCTTCATGGTCGGCGCGACGTCGCCGAAGGCAGCTGTACAGAACTCATTGTAGATGTCCTTCCAGTCAGCGGAGGGATCGTCCAACATGCGGCCATAGACGTAATAGGCCGGTGCCTGCAGTCCGCGTACGTTGCCGATCGCGCCATCGCGCGTGGTCCACTGCATGTTGTGACGCGCCATGCACGGCACAAGGCCGGCGATGTACTCGGGCGTGCGCTCCGGCAGGTATCGTCCGCCCATCCCAAATCCGGTGAAGGTCTCCTCCAGGCCGCAGATCCCTGCGGGGATCCGAATACCGTCCAGCTTGGCGAAATCATCCTGCTTGCCGAATTGAAGTTTGGGAATAACGTTCGCCGGGAACTCCGAGATCGACTCGATCGGAGTATCCTGATAGTCCCAGAGCACGATCCGCGCCTCGGGATGCTTCAGGCGCACACGTTCCGCAATCGCAAAATACGCCTGCCAGAGCTTGCCGGACTTACCCCGGGCATAGTACTGCTCCGTGGTCTGCGCCTTCATGCCGAAGAAGCTGTTGCAGCGTTCGCAGTTGCAGCGGCAGAGACGGAAAGAGTCCGGCGGCATGACCATAATTGTTTTATCGCCCCCCTGGATCAGTTTTTCAATACCCCGGGCCATCAGTTCTTGAACCTCGGGATGCGTCGGGCAGTGCATTTCCTCCCCGGCCTCGGCGGTCGTCACCGGATGTTCGAAAGAACGTTTCCCATCCGACAGCAGGGCGAAGTAATCAGGGTGACTTGCTGCGTATTTGGTGCGCGGGATAATTTTCACCCACTGGATAGTGGTACTCCCCTGAATGGAGCTTAACAGCGGGAAAAAATTATTCGCGATATAAAAAAACGTCTCGTGTTGTCCGTCAGCGCAAGCGCGCAACATCGGCGTCTTCCGCAGGTCGAGGTCCGCCGATACCGCGATTCGCGGCACGGGCAGAAAGGCAATGCTCCGCGTGTCAATCGCGAGGCTACTGTTTTCATCAGGAGCACCGTTGCTCTTAATGAGTTTATCCTGTGCCAGATTGACGAAAAGAAAACGCACCCCGACATATTCGCGCAGAAAGTCGCAGACACCCTTAACCGTGCCGAGCAGCGCCAGCGGGGTGTTGATCGGATCCTTCCTGTCGTTTCCAACTATGATAAGATCCTTGCCAACGACCTTCTGGTAATACGTCCAGTCATCGTACTGTTCGACCTTTATGCCGCTTTTTTTTGCAAGCTCGGTTGCGCCGAGATAGATGCCGGGCTTCTCCGGTGCCCTGGCGGACTCGCGGACGACTGCGACCTCAAATCCGTTCGTGCGGAAAGCCGCCTCCATCAGTTTAGCTGTCAACAGCAACCAATGGTCAACTATTTCGTCCGCGCCTTTGTTCGGAATCACGATCTGGTAATCACTCTTACCATTTTCAGCGATGACAAGATCCGCCGCGTTTACTGCGACCGATGCCACCGCCACAAGACACAGGAGAATAATTTTACCCAACATGTTTTCCCTTTTTCATTAATTAACGCACTATGGCAGGGTCATCACGAGACGCAAACCCAAGTTATGCGCAGTGTAAATCGGCGGATCATTGTAACGGATCGTCGAACTGCAGCCATCTGAGTCAACATCATAGCCACCGCCCCGCACCACACGCCTAGTGCCCAATTCCGCCCCCTCCGGATCAACAGCCCCGCCTACCAGCGCAGCTCCGTACCAGTTTAGAGCCCACTCTCTCACGTTACCATGCATGTCGTACAGCCCCCACGCGTTCGGCACTTTCTCCCCCACCGGATGTGTAGTATTTCCGCTGTTATATTTCCACCAACTCAGTTCATTCATATGATTTGAGTAGGTGCCGGCTCCAGGGCCAGCGCTGTTGAACCATTACACCGCTGATTGCCGGATCAGCCGCAATAGCGCCCATTGACACAAACACTGCCATCATTACAATCAAAACTTTCTTTATTTTCATGTTGCCTGTCTCCTTCTGTTGTCCGATGCGAAGAAACGCGCCGAAGTTATTCAACGACATATTATAATAGAAAAAATGATATATGAGAGGGCGAGAAAGGTCAAGTCTCTTTTGAAAATTATTTTACACAGCTCGCATATTACTATTATTTCGCTTTGCGGCGCGTTCATGGCCCGCGCCCTACAGCTGTGACTTGCATATCACTTAACCACGCACGCCTTACAGCTTGCACAGCACTGTAGCCGAGGGCCGTGACCTCGGACAATGTGTTTCTTGGTTGACTGGCGGACAACTGCGGCTTGCGAAGCCCTTGCTTGCCTTGCTTAACTTCAGATTTCTTGAGTGTAGCGGCAGATTGAGAACCTGTGCAAGCTGAAAAAATTATTCCTATACTCCTTGTGCCTTTATGGTGAGATATGCGCCTCACCGCGCCACCCCAGCACTCCTTCTCCTTGCATGCCCCGGCGTGTGACGTTTAATTTCCAGACCTCACCCTTCGCAGGCGCTGCGATTTCCAAGTCGGAGAACGGAATTTGAAACCATGCTGTCCAATTGGGATACCCTTGGCTGTCATCATCTTTCACCGAATTAATTTGATATATAAATTTCCAGCCTCCATTCCAGGAGGTATCTTCTTTGGGTTTCATCACGGCGTCATACCGCAATCCCGCCAAAGGATTGACTGCAAACCGATAGGTTGTGCCACCTGCCTTGGGTTGAATCGATATTTCCACATATTCCTGCTGGAATACATCGCTCTCAGATTTTGGCTGCACCAGGTCTTCGAGAACTTTAGTTGCGCTGCGGGCGCTCGATCCGACATTAATACGGCTGTCTACGCGCACATAAAGATTGTTTTGATCATGAAGTGTTTTAAGCGTTGTGCGTGAAACATTACGAGGTATGCCTGAGCGTAATATTCCAGTTGGCACATGATCCCAAACAGCCGAAGTGATATCAGGGATGGCAGTTGCAGAGTTTACCTGCGCCGTTGAAGCTGTGAGAGCGCCGGCACGAACTGCTGCCGTATCCCAACCGATAGCTGTCCGCTGCCAGTTACCATTCTGATAAAAACTATGTTGCAGTGCAACATCGTGATACGTGTCGCCATTGAAAGGTCGCATTTCGGGCCACTCTTTCAAGAGTTGCATGCGGCTATTACTAATGCCTTCCGACAAAGTCTTTATTTGGGCGTGCCAGGCGTCTACCGCATCTAAAAGCACTTTTAAAGATTCCGGTGAGGGATGGATTGTCCAGGCATCCTGCAGATAAAGGATCTTGCCGAGATTGCTGAGATAATCGAACTCAAGGCGAATCAAATAAAGCCGCGCTTTCACATCGGGATCTTTCGCCTTTTGCTCGGCAGTGGCTAACAGTGCATTGGCTTTGTCCACAAACTCCACAGTGTAGATGCTTTGATGATGCCATTTATTATCGCGGTAACGGCCATATCGCCCAATCGCGCTAGTGGTCCAGGCGGGCTGATACAGTCCAAAGAAATCAGAGTAGAGATCAATTTGTTTATGCAAGAGATCAAAAAACCCTGTCATTTGTGGCGTCACTTCGCCAAACGCCGCTGTATAAAACTCCTTCTCAATATCCTTGTAATCCGCTGTCGCATCATCCAGCATACGTCCATAAACATAATAAACAGGCGACTGCAAGCCCCACACCTTGAGAGAACCGTCTCTCGCTGTCCATTGCACCTTGTGCCGCACCATGGCTTGTGCTACCAGCGCCGCGTATTCGGGCGTATGTTCCGGGGCATAAGGGCCGCCTACTCCAAATGCGGTGAAAGTCTCTTCCAATCCAACTATTCCCGCGGGGATATCAACACCCTTTAAGTTGTCAAATATCTGTGGTGTGCCAAATTGAAACTGCGGCATCACATTTGTCGGGAACTGCTGTACAGAATTAGAGTGGAGCGGGGTGTCTTGATAATCCCAGACAACAATCTTAACATCAGGATATTTTTTTTGAATGCGTTCTGCAATTGAAAAATAAATTTGCCATAACTTACCCGATGCCCCTCTGACCATGGACTCTTCATAGGTTGTGGCAGGCAGCCCAAAGAATGCATTGCATCTATCGCAATTGCAACGATCTAAAAGATACCCATCCAGCGGTGAAATGATCAGGATTTTGACGCCTTTCTTGATCTGTTCTTCCGCCGCCAGGAACATCAGGTTCAAAACATCAGGATCAGTGACGTCTAAGGCTGTCTCGCCGACGTAATTGACTGGATTATAATCTATCGTCCGTTCGCCGGCGCGTTTGCCGTTTGGCAACAGCGCAAAATATTCCGGGTGGGTTTCGCCGTATTTAGCCACAGAAATGACCTTGCTCCATCTGACGGAAGAGAGGAGAGTGGAGGTTGAGGACATCGCCGGAAAGTAGTTGTTTGCGATCATGTAAAAATTCTCTAGGTTATTGGAACCAGTGCTCCTTGATTTCAACGGCGGCGTCTTTCGCAAATCCAGATCTGACGAGACCGTGATATGTCGCACTGGCACAAAGGCGATACTTCGTGTATCAAACGGCAAATCTTCGCCTTTGCCGAATACTTCAGGGTTTCTCATATCCACGTTGTTGTTAAAAAGAAACCGCGCCCCAGCATATTCACGCATAAAATCAAGGGCGCCCTTCACCGATCCAAGCAGCGCGAGTTGTATCTTGTGGCCTCTGCTGCTGCTCCAATGATCAGGGTCTTTACGATCACTGCCAACGATCACCAAATCACGCCCCACCGTCTTCCAGACATAACTCCAGTCATCGGTTTTGACCTCTATCCCGTTCTTTGCGGCAAACTTTGTCGCGCCTAAATAAATACTGGGTTTATCAGCTGCCATAGCAGACTCACGAAGGACGGAGATCTCAAAGCCATTTTTATGAAACGCTGTCTGCATCAGTTTAGCAGTTGCCATCAGCCAGCGATCCACCACCTCATCCACGGCCTTATCAGGTATCACAATCTGGTAAGAGCTAATTCCCTTATCTGCAATCACAAGGTTGGCGGCGCTGGATGTTCGTGGAGTCATCAGAGCCATTGAACACAATAACAATAAAAAGGAAAACACTCCTTTTATCTTCGCTCCATGCCCAAGCATGGCACGCAATTCATTACGATGTAACGTTTTCTTAGTTTTCTTCGCATTTTCGCGCATAGCTCATCTCCTTAAATAATTCGTAACCGTTCACAGGGTATAAACTACCCCAATATGTTTTGAAGCATATCACTTCCGCAGCGGCAAAGTCCAGAGTTCTTTGGGTTACAGGTTCTCTTCCATTTGTAATATGCAATCCAATTTGGTTGCGGAAAACGACCGCATTCGATATCATATAGCAGAAGTAAATGTAAGGAGCGTTATGACTCATCCAGCAACCAGAAGATCTTTCATGCGAACAACCATACTCGGGATCACCGCGTCATTCGCAGCACCAAGCTTTGCTGCGGACAAAAACCGGAAGCAACCGAATATTGTCGTAATCTTTCTGGGTGACTCCGATTTTGCGGATTTTCGCCCGTTCGGCAACACCGCCTATCCCACCCCAAATATCAGCAAACTGACGGCAGAGGGATGCCACTTCACCAACTTTCATATACCGCGGGCGAACTGCTTCGCTTCGCACGACGCTTTGCTAAACGGACGCTACCCCGAAAGGAGCAAACCCGTTGGGGCAATTAGGCCCTCTGCAAGCGAGATGGATCCCCAATGTCCCACTATCGTCCAGATCCTCAAGTCACAAGGCTACACCTCCGCCATCTTTAGCAAGTGGCATACCGAGCATGCGGTCGACTTTATCAAGCGCCATCAGGAGAACCCTTTTTTTCTCTATATAGCGCATAACATGCCGCATGCGCCGCTCTCTGTCAGCAGGGAATTCAAGGGTAAAACCGGCGAAGGACTCTATGCCGACGTGATGATGGAGCTTGACTGGTCAATGGGGCGGATCATGGCTGCCCTACGGGAGAGCGGCGTGGAGGACAACACGCTGGTGTTCTTCACCTCTGATAATGGTCCATGGATCAGCTATAGTGATCATGCGTTCAAAGCACCGTATCGCGAGGTCGAGGGCATCAGCTTTGACGGCGGTTCCCGCTGCGCCTGTATCATGAAAATGCCGGGACGCATAGCGACTGGCACTACCTCCGACCAATTCTTCTGCTCCATTGACCTGATGCCGACCTTCGCCGCTCTGGCTGGAGCAAAGCCCCCTGACATCCCCTTTGATGGTCTGAACATGCTGGATATCATCACAGCTTAAAACGCCTCTTAAAACGAAAGGCTGGACAACAAACCTTACGCAGCAGCCGTTTGTTGTTGATTTTTTAACAAAACAAAAAGAGAGGATCAAAAGATGGGGGCAATTAAAATTGGTTTGAACACGGAGTTTTCACGTAGTAGCGATAAAACCTTCGAATGGGCTGTCGAAGCTACGGCGGAGATGGGTTATAAATATATCGAACCGATGGTACACTTCGGACGTGAACTGATGAGTTAAGCAGGCTATTTTCACAGTGTCTCAATGTTTGATGACCCCTTCCGCATTAAGGAAGCTTGTGATGCGGCAGGGCTGACTATCTCCGCTCTGCAGGCTCACGGTCCGCTCTGTCGTCCTGAGGTGCATGGTGAGTATATCAAAATGGCAATTCGTGTGGCGGGCGAGATCGGGATACCGGTTGTCAGCACCGATGAGGGCAAGAAGGCCAAGTGGACAACCGAGGAAGGGGATTTTGTCCTGATCAAATACACACTGCAGGAAGCGGCGTTTGTGGCTGAGCGTCGCAATGTCAAGATTGGTCTTGAGCCGCACTCTCAGTACTCCATGACTCCAGCGGGCCTTGATCGCATCTACAATTTGGTTGACTCGCCGGCCATTGGTATCAACCTCGATACTGGCAACGCCTATCTGGCAGGACAGGATGTCTATGCCTGGCTTGAACACGTGGCACCACGTCTGGTGCATCTGCACGCCAAGGATGCTTTCGGCATAATCCCAGAAGTCTACGAGACCTTCCGCAACAGGTAAAATGTCATATGGGTCCTCAGATTCAGGAATAGTAATTTCGTCCGAAAACTTGAGTATTTGTATTCGAAGGTCGTTGTGAATATTGTTTGTGGGTATAGCTTTGATCATCTCGCTAAGCTGACCTGCTTCTGCATTTCCACGCAGCTTTGTGATGTATCAGGGTAAGTCATTTGAAATGATTTGTAATAGGTTCAACGGTCTCATATTTTATTCAGTCCGCCCATTAATCCATGGCTCGGATTCGCTAAGGTCAAGATCATCATTCCATACAACTCCATATCCCATGCTGTCAGCACGAACTTGCTTAAACTCCTGTTCCTTCCACATGCGCAATAGCTCTGATTGAACTCACCATATATAGCGTGAAAATGAGCTATACCGTGCTCCTTGAAATACATTTTAATCAAAACTCCATAAAACCTTGAAATAACTGGCATACAAAACCTCCTCTGCAAACACACAAAATTATACAGAATTAAAACCAAATGTCAAACAGCTGTAATCACACACAGCAATTCTAATTATGTGCGAAGACTGCTACCAACATTTTTTACCTCAACATTTTTTACCTCAAAAAATAACGCTGCCTAATTTTTTTACCCCACATTTTCTTGTCTTAAAAATGCAATGCCGTTTGTTTTGGATTGACTTTGCCGCCTTTTCTCTCTAAAGTTCAACTTTTTACAAGACAAATAGCGTTGCTTATAAAAGCGGACGCTATCTCGAACATTTCAGGGGTACCCGGTATCAATACGGAACAGACGATTGGCAAGTAAAGGGGAGGCATTACAGTGCTTAGACGCAGGAACTTTTTGGCAGGGAGCGCGGCTTTTCTGGGGGCTATGCCCATGCGGATGTGCGCTGAAGAGGGCGGTACTCCGCTGTTAGCATTTGGTATCGTGACTGATTGCCACTATGCGGATATTGCTTCAGCGGGCAGAAGGTATTACCGTGAATCAGAGGGTAAGTTGGCAGAGTGTGTTGCAGCCATGAATGCGGAGCGCGCTGGCTTCATGATTGAGCTAGGTGACTTCAAAGATCAAGGTGCAACAGCCGAAACGACCTTGGGGTATTTGCGCGATATTGAGCAGGTTTATGCAGGGTTTAAAGGGCCCCGATATCATGTGCTTGGCAACCACGACATGGATCGAATCTCCAAGGCGCAGTTCCAAAGCGCGATTGAGAATACAGGGATTTCATCTGAGCGTACATATTACTCCTTTGACAAGCAGGGGTTTCATTTTGTGGTGCTGGATGCTAACTACTTAGCTGACGGCACAAACTACGATTCAGGAAATTTCAATTGGACCGAGGCCTACGTGCCGCAACATGAGCTGGCTTGGCTGGCGCAAGATCTCGCAGCAGCTGGGCCGCGACCAGTGGTAGTCTTTATTCATCAGCGGCTGGATGCGGATGAGGGCGCAGTTTATGTGCGCAACGCGGCAGCTGTACGTAGCGTGCTGGAGGCGAGCGGGCGGGTACGTGCGGTCTTTCAAGGTCACCATCACATAGGAGGCTATCGGAGCCTCTCCGGGATCCACTATTATACACTGAAGGCGGTGATTGAGGGTTCAGGTGCCGAGAACAGCGCCTATGCCCTGGTCAGTGCGTATGCGGATGGTCGGCTGGCTATCAATGGGTTCCGCCGTGCGGAAAGCCGTGAGCTAGCAGGCTTGCCAGTAAAAGTTGCGGGTTTAAAAACAAAAAAAAGGAAATGATGAAAGTAATATCGCTCTTTAATGGACAAGATTTGACCGGCTGGACAATGTTGCCTGGCAAGCCACCAGCCTTTGCTGTTGTGGATGGTGTGATCGAAACGCGGGGTACTGGGGGCAGCGATCTATTTACAGTCGAGCGTTTTGGGAACTATGTGTTTCGCTTTGAGTTCCTGCTTTCAAAGGTGGGCAACAGCGGGGTGCTGATTCGCTGCGATCCCAAAAACCCTTGGGCCAGCGGCGTGGAGGTACAGTTGCTGGCTCCATGGACACCGTATCGCGATGACCTGCATTGTACTGGGTCGCTGTATGGCTATGTGGCGGTGACCAAGCGACCGGATGAGACAACAGGAATTTGGCACAGCATGGAGATCCGCTGTGATCGCACGGCGATTGAGGTATCGGTGAATGGCCAGCTCACGACGGTTGCCGACACCATCAAGGTGGCAAAGCTCAACAAAAAACTGGTGTCAGGTGCCATCGGTTTTCAATCCAACCACGGTAAAGCAGGCGAGTTTGCAAAGTTCCGTAAGGTCGAGATCAGTAATCTGGATGCTGATCCAGCGTATGTGCTGAAAGGCTTTTCGCATGCAGATGCACGCTTTAGGGTGCAGGCCCGTGAGGCAGCTGTAGTACTTGGAGCTGTTATGGTCGGAAAACTCGCTCAAACAATGGATGGAGGCGAGGTAATGCCGCGCAGCGTGGCAAAGCAAGCACTGTTCGATATTGTGGCTGCAGCAAGCGCGCCGCAGCAGGCGGAAGGGATACGTGCAGCGGTAGCGCAAGAGTTGAAGGCTGCGCTCAGTGCTCAGCTAGCTGAGACCACGACCGTGTATTTGAGATGGCTGCAGGGCTTGATCAGCTAGACAGTTTACAGTCTACAGTCTACAGTTTACAGTTGGCGGTTGGCGGTTGGCATGCTACGTTAATGTCTGTGCATAGCACGCAGACAGGCAAACAATGCCCGTGTTAAGTTTTAAATTTTTTGAATATCAGGGGAGCAAAGATGAAGCAGATAATAGGACGCAGAAGTTTTTTACAACAGTCAGGCGCAGCGTTGCTCGCCTCTCCACTACTCGCCCGCTCACAAACCAAAGCACCGCCCAGTGAACGGATCAGGGTGGCGCACATTGGCACTGGTAACATGGGCAAGGGACATATTAGATGGTTTTCGGATTTTCCTGATGCAGAGATCGTGGCTTTGTGTGATGTTGACAGCGTACGCCTTGCGGATAGTGCGAAGAACTTGGTCGCGCGCAAACCAGAGCTTAAACCTGAGATATACACAGATTTCCGTCGTGTCTTTGACCGTAAGGATATTGACGTGGTGACCTGTGCGACCCCAGATCATTGGCATGCCCTGATTGCGATGATGGCATTTGAATCAGGCAAGGATGTGTATGGAGAAAAACCGCTCTCCTACACGCTGCGCGAAGGTCAGCTCATGGAGCAATCCATGTTGCGCCATAAAGCTGTGTTTCAGCTTGGAACGTATATCCACGCTGGCGACAACTATCATCGCGTTGCCGAGATTATCCGCTCTGGGGCGCTGGGAAAAATCAGCACTGTACGCCTGTGGAAAACAGGCGGTACAAGGGGGCTGGGGTTTCCTGCTAACGAGACGCCGCCATCCACGCTGGATTGGAATTTGTGGCTGGGCCCAGCGCCCTATGTTGATTACACACGGGTTCGCTGCCACGGCAGCTTCCGTTCTTTCTTTGATTATTCAGGCGGTGTGTTTGCCGACTTCTGGTGTCACATCGCTGATGTGATGTTCATGGCGCTGCAGCCCACGGGTCTGACAACCATTGATGCGCGCGGTGAAATTCCCTCCGATGGTATTGCTGATACGCCGAATTGGATTGATGTTGACTTCCGGTTCAAAGATCTTGATGTGTACTGGACAACCAAGCCGCCGCAGGTGCCAGGTGCTGAGGGCATGTCGATCGGCGCCCATTTTGAAGGGGAGAAAGGGACGCTGACCTGTGATTATAAAACCTGTACGATTCGCATTGGCAAAGAGGTCCTCGCTGATCTGCCCGATGTGCCGGTCACAATGCCGCGTTCCCCTGGCCACCAGCGCAACTTCCTGGACGCAGTTAAAAGCCGCGGGCTACCTGAGAGCAACCTGCCCTATGCACGCAAGATGACCTTGCCCCTGCATTTGGCACTGGCCTCCTTCCGTCTGAAACGAAAATTGAACTGGGACAGTGTAGCAGAAAAAGTTATCGGCGATCCCGCAGCCAACTACCTGCTCTCCCGTACAAACCGCTCGCCCAAATCCTATTAGTGCCAGAGATTTTTGATAAGTGCTCAACGTTTATTATGTAAACGCGAGGTACAGGAGATGAAAAAACATAAATCCGCCAATTCCAATGTTAAGCATGTCGCTTTAGTGTTGAGTTTAAACAAACGCTTTGACCGCAAGGTTATCGAAGGTGTCACCCGTTTTGTCCTTGAATCCGGCAAATGGAGTGTTTTTCTTGAGGATGACCCCGGAGCTAAGATTCCAAATTTCAAACGAGGCCATTTCGATGGTGTAATTGCGGACATGGACGACCAACGTATTCCGCAGCAGATAAAGGATCTGGCAATACCGGTGGTCGGCATTGGCGGCATCAAATCTGACTCGCCTTTGAAGTTGAAACTCTCGACTGTCGGCACCGACAACCGCAAGATCGCGGTCATGGCTGCCGAGTATCTGATTAATTTTCGGTTGAAGAGCTTCGGTTACTGTGGAATTGTGGAACGAACTATTGATCCTTGGAACCAGGAGCGACGGGAAAGCTTTGTGGAACGGCTTGTTCAGGATGGTTATAAGTGCTCTATCTTTAAAGGCCGGTACAAATCTTCACAAAGCTGGGAGCAACTGCAGGAGGCGATTTTCAACTGGATAAATTCTTTACCCAAGCCGGTTGGGATATTTGCGGCTAACGACACACGCGCACGGCATATACTTGAAGCCTGCCGATGCTACGGGGTGCCAATTCCTGATGATGTCGCTTTGCTGGGGGTTGATAACGATGAGCTGATCTGCGAGCTTGCGACACCA
This sequence comes from Kiritimatiellia bacterium, assembly GCA_041673345.1. GTDB lineage: Bacteria > Verrucomicrobiota > Kiritimatiellia > RFP12 > UBA1067 > M55B167. The sequence continues at coordinate 6,997 of JBAYXX010000075.1, read as the reverse complement.
TCACTCTCAAGTATCATTCAAGGCACGGAGGAGATTGGTTACAGTGCTGCCAAGCTACTGGATCGGTTGATGGATGGCCGAGAAAAAAAACTCGTGAATCTGCTGGTAGCGCCGGTTAAGATTGTGGAAAGAGGGTCAACAGATATGGTCGCCACCGACAATAGTGTGATCTCGAACGCGCTGATCTTTATTCGTAAAAATGCGGTTGGCGGGTTAAGTGTCTCTCAGGTGGCGCAGGGGATAGGGGTGTCGCGCTCTACGCTGGACAGTCACTTCAAAAAGGTTATCGGTCGTTCGGTTCATGCAGAGATTCTGCGTGTGCAGCTTAATGCCGCATGTCACCTGCTGGCAGCCACGGATATGTCGCTCGAGAATATCGCAAAACGCGTCGGCTTTTGCCATGCTCAATATTTATCCAATGTTTTCCGCGTAACGTATGGGCAAACCCCAGGGGAATATCGTCAGCGTGCCCGCTGATTGCGTATGCGGCGCTCCCAGAACAACCAGCGGCGGGCTTGCCTATAACTTCGGTTTTTTTGTGATATATTACTGGCAGCACATTAGATGAAAACCATCGTTTTTTGATTAAGATTGCGATTAGGATTGTGATTAAGATGGGGCACATCCTTGTCTTAATACTCATCTCAATCCTCATCTCTTTCGCCCATCCCTGATCACCGCTGTTTGATTAGGATTATGATTAGGACTGTGATCAGGAGGGAGGCACATCCTAATCTCAATCCTAATCTCAATCCTTGTCTCGAACCTTGTCTAGGCCGGCTTCGCCTCTGGTTTACGATAACGGCGACGATGCTGGTTGACGATTTTTTAAAGCGTGGACTTTAATCGTCCACCAGCATCGCCGCCGTTATCTTCAACTGATAATCACGGTGTTGGTTGTCCTGGGAGCGCCGACGTCCTCGTCGGCTTTGTTCTCAGCGATGCCGACGGGGACGTCGGCGTTCCCAGGGACGTACGCGTTATTCAGCACATTCGTATCTTGCCTATAACTCGCCATTTTGTCGCAGTTTCGTGTCTGTAACTCGGGGTCGGGGTCGGTATCGGAATCGGTATCGAAAAGCGTACTAGGTCGACCCCGATTCCGATACCGACCCCGACTCCGATGCAGCTGACCGCCTAGTTACCCCACCGTTTTTTCGCACCTGCAGCCGCGCGGCGGGCTTGTCTATCGAATAACCATAAATGGTTTTTCCATGGTTTAAGTGGGAGCAAGCGCAACAACTCTCATTACGGCTGTGCTCTGTTCGGAAGACACGCTAAAGCGTGAACTACATACCGCTTTCAGATCGGAACTACGCCGTACAAGTGCCGCCAACCCTACACGTTTCCGCTTTGATGAGGCTTGGCCAATTTCACACAAAGAATGTGAAAAAACGCAATGGCAGAGAATAAGTCAATATGCCATACTAACAATTATATGTGTTCTCTATATCAACATTAGAATACTTAAAAAAAGGTGAACCTATGAAACGATTAAATCTGATCTTGGCTGCCATGGCCTTTACACTACTCTGTGCGGATTGCAGCATTGCATCCGAAAAAAATGCTGAGGGATGGGAGATCGGGGTTTCAGCCTACTCTTTCCGAAAGTTCAACGTTTTTGAGACCATTGAAAAAACGCGCGACTGCGGCGGCGAGGTTATTGAGTTTTTTCTCTGGCAGAAACTTGGGCCTGCCTACCCAGATGTAATTTTCAACCAGAATCTGACGGACGAACAGATCGCAACAGTGAAGGCTAAACTGGCAGAGTGCGGTGTGCGCGCGGTCAACGCCTATTTTAGCAACGACAATCTAGGCAAGGATGAGGCTGATCTGCGCAAACTCTTTGTTTTCGCCCAGAAACTGGGCTTGCGCGGCTTGACTGGTGAACCGCCAGTGGAAAAACTCGACCTTATCGAAAAGCTGGTCAAGGAATTTGACATCCAATTGTGTTTTCACAATCACGCCAGAGACGCAAAGCGCCCGAATTATCGCAACTGGGACCCTGTTTATCTGATGGCGCTGATGGAGCGACGCGACAGGCGCATGGGGTTTTCAGTTGACACTGGCCACATCTACCGCTCAGGCATGGATCCAGTAACTTATTTGCGAACAGTACAGGGACGCGTCTTTTCCATTCATCTAAAAGACATCAAAGAACCGAAATACGGCAGCCCGGATGTGCTTTACGGCAAGGGTATCGGCAATATCTCCGCGGTTTTACAGGAGTTGAAACGTCAGCAGTTCAAGGGACATATCGGGGTCGAGTTTGACCAGGTTTCAAATGAGATTGAGAAGGATGTCAAGGATTGCATAGATTATATAAGAGCTTGGAAATGATATGCTGAAATGCGGTGGCATTGTGTTTTCACTTTTACCAGTTGATTGAGTGCGACGGCTTTACAAAGAGGGACAGACAATTTAGTAACAAGATAAAAACAAAACAAAAAGAGAGGATCAAAAGATGGGCGCAATTAAAATTGGTTTGAACACGGAGTTTTCACGGAGCAGCGATAAAACCTTCGAATGGGCTGTCGAAGCTACGGCGGAGATGGGTTATAAATATATCGAACCTATGGTACACTTCGGTCGCGAACTGATGAGTCAAGCAGGCTATTTTCACAGTGTCTCAATGTTTGACGACCCCTTCCGAATTAAGGAAGCGTGTGATGAGGCTGGCCTGATTATCTCCGGTTTGCAGGCGCACGGGCCGCTCTGCCGTCCTGAGGTGCATGGCGAGTATATCAAGATGGCAATCCGTGTGGCGGGCGAGATCGGGATACCGGTTGTCAACACCGATGAGGGCAAGAAAGCCAAGTGGACAACCGAAGAAGAGGATTTTGTCCTGATCAAATACACACTGCAGGAAGCGGCGTTTGTGGCTGAGCGCCGCAATGTCAAGATCGGTCTTGAACCGCACTCTCAGTATTCAATGACCCCAGCGGGCCTTGACCGTATCTACAATCTGGTTGACTCGCCGGCCATTGGTATCAACCTCGATACTGGCAACGCCTATCTGGCAGGACAGGATGTCTATGCCTGGCTTGAACACGTGGCATCGCGTCTGGTGCATCTGCATGCTAAGGATATATCCATCAGCCACTCTGACGCTGAACGCGGCAAGGTCACTGGCACCCCAGTCGGCTGCGCTTGCGGTGAGGGAGTGCTGGACTGGGAGCGGATTGTAAGGATTGTTAAAGAAAAGTGTCCGCGCGACATTGTTTTCTCGGTTGAGTGCGGCACCCCTGATCAGGCTGCCAACAGCTTGGAACATCTGCGTCCTCTGATATAAAGTTCGCGTAAAACAGCTTACATGAAGGAATTAAACTTTGAAGAAAACGCTAATCGCTTCCGTTCTGCTTCTTGGTCTGGCAGTATCCTGTGTCAATCAGAGTAAGATTGGCTCTGGCCGGGGCTTCCGGGCCGGAGCTGCAGCTGTGAATATCGACCCCCTCGTGTTGCCAGTATTGAGAAACGGCAGTTTTGTACAAGCTCAGGCGGCGAAGGTTGTGCAGTCGCTTTACGCCCGTAGTCTGGTGCTGGAGAGCGGTACTGAACGGATTGCGATCTGCGTGGTTGACAGCTGTATGCTGGATCGTGAACTTTGCGATCAGGCCAAAGCTCTGGCTTCAATCAAAACAGGTATTAGGGTAGATCAAATATTGATCTGTGCGACACATACTCACGGTGCTCCTTCGGCGATGCGCGCGCTGGGGTGTGGTGTGGATCAGGAGTACACAGCATTTCTCTGGCCGAAAATTGCCGAGAGCATTGCGCTGGCCGCGCAAAATGTGCGGCCAGCCAAGGCTGCCTGGGCCGTGACTGATGCGGAGCACTATACCAATTGCCGACGCTGGATATACCTGCCGCACACAATGCCGACCGACCCATATGGGCAGGTCTCTGTGCGTGCTATGATGCATCCTGGGCATGTAAATTCCGCCACAGCCGGGCCAGCTGGGCCGATTGATCCAGATCTGACAGTGCTGTCAATCCAAGATGATGCTGGTCGTCCCTTGGCAATGGAAGAGGTTAAGATCACTTTTCAGCGCCGCATGCCAGACAGAAAAAGACAGGCATGGGCTAACTCCGTTACTAACGAAATCAAGGGGCTGCCGAAAAGCCAGGCAGAGGTTCTTGCGACCGAGGTCTTGTGGATTCGTGACAATCCCTCTGAGGAGTTGAAGCTGCAAGCACTGCGTATCGGCGACTTAGGCATCACTGCGATACCTAACGAGGTCTATGGCATCACTGGGTTGAAGATCAAGCTGCAAAGCCCATTCACTCCGACAATGAATATCGGGCTGGCCAATGGTTCCGCTGGCTACATCCCGCCTCCAGAGCAGCATGAACTTGGTGGATACACCACATGGCCAGCGCGAACCGCCGGGTTGGAAGTGGGTGCCGAACCGGGAATTATGGAAACGCTTTTAACTCTGCTCGAACAGATTTCAGGTCAGCCACGTCGACAGCCGGTTGAGAAACAAGGTGCCTACGTTAGCGGTGTTATGAAAGCCCGTCCGTCCGCGTATTGGGCGATGGATACCATCTCTGGAAGACTTGTTCCTGATCAAACAGGTAATGGCAACTCCGCTGTTCTAAATCCGGGATACGCGCTCTTTCTGCCCGGCCCCAAGAGTGATGCTTTCAGCATAACCGAACGTGGCAACCGCTCCGTACACATGGCTGGCGGACGCATGGTCGCGACAATTCCCGGACTTGCGGACCATTACAGCGTCTCTTTCTGGTTTTGGAATGCAATGCCGTCGGATGTCAGAGCGGTTACCGGTTATTGCTTATCATACGGCGCAGACGGTTCATCAGAGGGCGATCATCTCGGCATCGGTGGCATAGATTTTAATCAGGGTAAACTCGTTTTCTTTAATGGTAATACAAAAAAAGAGATTCTTGCTGGCACCTCTGAGATCAAGTTTAAACAGTGGCACCATGTTCTGCTAGTGCGGTCTGGAAAAAAAGTCAACGTTTGTCTCGATGGCGCCAGTCAGCCTGAAATCAGCGGTGAAATATCAATGACGCGACCTGCTGGCTCAAAGCTTTTTGTTGGCAGACGCAGTGATAACCAATTTAACTTTGAGGGAAAGATTGATGAAGTGGCAGTTTTCAATCGTCAATTACAGCCTGAAAATGAAGCGGTATTCTCCGCGCACTGGAGGATAAATGATTAACAGGTACTCAATCAAAAGCTTTAATCAGCCAATAGGCACCGCGAGCCATAATGTTTTCTGCGTCTTGCTGCTGACAGTATTTAGCATGGCTTCGTTCAACATAGCAAACCCTATTCCTCCACCAGAAAGATCACTTGTTGAACGTGCATTAGTGTATGAAGAGAGTTCGATAAAACCGCTGCGCGTTGTTTTGCTTGCTTATAAGAAGGATCATGGTCCGGCTGGTAATGGCTCGCATGATTACCCTCTCTGGCAGGAGCGCTGGGCACTGCTGCTGGGTGGGAGCAAGGCCTCAAATGCGACGCAGGTCAATCTACATGGCTCCGCTATTGAGGATCCCAGCATAGCAGCTGGCGCGCAGGGCGTGACAGCTGAAAAGGCCTGGGGCTGGCCCACTGATCAACAGTTTGCCGACAGCGATGTGATTGTGGCTTTTTGCTATCTTGAATGGAATGCAGAGCGTAAGCTTCAGGTCAAAAAATATCTCCAACGCGGCGGAGGGCTGGTGCTGATCCATTCGGCGACCTGGACCAAACCGAAAGCGGATCAGGAAGTGGCTGAACTGGTCGGCATCGGCGGCTTTTCAAAATTTCGCCATGGGTTACTGCCAATTGAGATCACAGACACATCCCACCCAATCTGCCGTAACCTGCCTGGCAAAATTTTGCTCTTCGATGAACCATATTGGCTGCCTATGTTGGCGAGTGATACCGCAAGTGTGAAACACATCGGCTGTTCGCTGGAGCGCACTGGTGAATATGGGGTATATGAAACCCAACCGCTTTTCTGGACATACACACTTGGCAAGGGACGTGTTTTTGGTTTCGTTCCAGGACATTACACGTATGTCTTTGATGATCCCTGGGTTCGTCTGCTACTACTGCGCAGTATTGCATGGTGTGCTGGAGATTCACCCTATCGGCTCGATACGATCGCACTGAGGGGTGTGCGCTTCGAACCCGCATCGCAATAGAAATTAATTTACAAACCCCCTATGAAACACTGATGTTTTTAACAACAAGAAAGGTAAATTATGAACATTCAAATTAATCGCAGAGGTTTTATCAAAAGCACAGCGGCAACAGCCGTGGCTATTGGCATGCCGACTATTATACCGGCTACCGCCTTTGGAGCCAATGAGCGGATTGTAATGGGATGCATAGGTGTCGGAGGCATGGGCACCCGCAACATGCGCGATTTCCTCGGATCAGATGATTGTCGCGTTGTGGCGGTCTGCGATGTGCGCCGCGACAACCGCGAGCGGGCGCAGAAGATAGTAAACAGTAAATACGGCGATCAAGGTTGCATGGGCTATACTGATTTTCGTGAAGTTATTGCGCGTAAGGATATCGACGCGGTGATGATTGCGGCGCAGGACCACTGGCATTCATTGATCGCAACGATGCAGCCAATAAGCTGCTGGTGCGCCCTATGCACAACGGGTGGAAACTTTAACAATAAACGAAAGACTATTTTATGATGAAAAATAATTACAAATTCTCGTTTGGCCCCTGGAATATTCATGAAGGTGCCGATGTGTTTGGCCCGACTGTCAGGGAGACGCTTCCGTTTGCGCGCAAGCTTAAGATGTTTCGTGAACTCGGATATGAGGGCGTACAGCTCCATGATGATGATGCCGTGCCTGAGATGAACTCTCTGGATGATGCTGCTATGCGCAGTCACGCTAAGGAGCTGAAGGCTATGCTGGATGGCGAAGGCTTGGTGGCGGAGTTTGTGGCTCCGCGGCTGTGGGAGGACCCGCGCACAATCGACGGCGGTTACACCGCCAATGATCCGGCCTGCCGTGCCTA